>JAPLOL010000053.1 GCA_026400735.1 Alphaproteobacteria bacterium
CGCATGGATCTCTGGGCTGGAAACCGCCAGCGCCGGAGGCCATCGTGATGCCCGCATGGCCGGCGAAGCGCGTCGCAAATCTAGCAATGGAGGCACCGATGAACTAAACGTGCAACTGGACGCCGAGATGGGGCCCGGTCAGATTAGATCACGAATGGTCGAAATACTCATGAGCAAAATTCAGCAATGCGGACATCCGATCTCTCTGAGTTGGCAGCCTTTGAGGCCGTAGCCCAGCACTTGAGTTTTACACGTGCGGGACAAGCACGTGGGGTGACGGCTTCCGCCATCAGTCACGCCGTGACGAAGCTAGAGGATCGCGTTGGCATAAGGTTGCTGCATCGCACGACGCGTAGTGTCGCGCTGACCGAGGCCGGGGCGACGCTGATGGCGCGGTTGTCGCCAGCGTTTGCGGATATCGGCGCGGCGCTCGACGGGCTCAATCAGTTTCGCGATGCGCCGTTCGGCAAGGTAAGGATCAACGCGCCAAACTCGATTGCTGCCTTCATCTTTGAGGCGGTGCTCGGTCCGCTGACGGCGGCCAATCCGAATTTGGAAATCGAAATCGTCGCGACGGACCGACTCGTCGACATTGTTGCCGAGGGCTTTGATGCGGGCGTGCGGCTGGGCGAGAGCCTTCAGAGCGGCATGACTGCGGTGAAGATCAATCCACGCCTGCGGTTCGCGGTCGTTGGATCGCCCGCATATTTCAAAAAGCACCCGGCGCCACGCACGCCGAAGGATCTGGAAGCTCATGCATGCATTCAGAACATGTATCCCAGCGGTGCGCGCTATCCCTGGTCGTTCAAGCGGGGCGAGACCGAATTGGAAATCCAACCGAAAGGGCCGCTCTCGCTTGATGATCACGATTTAATGGTTCGTGCTGCGCTGTCAGGCGTTGGGCTGGCGTACGTTTGGGAGAACCGCGCTGATCCCTGGCTGAAATCCGGGCGCTTGGTGCGTTGTTTGGAGAAATGGTGCGCGCCGGAAGATTGGCTCTATCTCTATTATCCGAGCCGCAAATATGTGTCGGCGGGGATGCGCGCGGTTATCGAGGCCATGCGCGTTTGAGCCGATGCAAAAACGGGGTCCGCTTGCGCGAGCCCCGCTCAATTCGTTCTACGAAGTCAGTTAGACTTGCTTTGGCTTCTTCGTGCTGGTGCGCTTGCGCTTCGGCATGGCGACAACTTTCGCGGTCGCTTCGCCGTACATGCTCGGCCACGGTGAATCTTTCGACTCCATGGTCACCGTTTCACCGAAGCCGTTGAAGCGCGTGCCCATTGCGGTGCCATAGGCGCCAAGCGAACCGATCTCGATGAGATCGCCTTCTTGGATGTCAGCCGGCAGCATGAAGGGGCCGGCGGCGGCGTCCATGCTATCGCAAGTCGGGCCGTAGAGGCGGAACGGCGCAAGCTTGGCGCGCGAGGGTTGCTCGCGCAGCAACTTTGCCGGGAACGCCCAGTTGAGGTGGGTGGCATCAAACAGCGTTCCGAAGGCGCCATCGTTCAGATAGAGCGCGTCACTCTTGCGGAGTTCAACGCGCGTGACCGTAGAGCCGGCTTCGGCGACGAGCGCGCGACCAGGCTCGGCCCAGAGCTTGGCGTTCTGGGCAACGAACATTTCTTCGAAGCCCTGCTTGATTGAGTTCACGTACTCGATCATCGGCGGAGGCGTCATTCCCGGATAGATCGCCGGAAAGCCGCCGCCAACGTCGACGACGTCGACCAGCACACCAGCTTCAACGATCGCGCGGTTCACGCCGTCCATCGCGGTGCGATAGGCATCGGTGCGCATGCATTGGCTGCCGACGTGGAATGAGACGCCGAGGCTCTCTTCCGTCGCTTGACGGACTTTACGGAGCAGGGCCGGCGCTTCTTCGGGCGAAACACCGAACTTGCGCGTGAGCGGGTAGGCGGCGCCATCGCCGGAGACCGCAAAGCGGACGACCAGCGTCAGGTCTTTCGCGAACCCGGTTTCGGCCAGGATCTTGTTGAGTTCGTCTTCGCTATCGAGAGCGAACGTCTTCACGCCGAAATCGTGGAAAGCGCGGCCAATGGCGCGGCGGCTCTTCACCGGGTGCATGAACGCCAGCTGCGCTGTCGGAAACTTCTTGAAGACGAGCGCGGCCTCATTGTCCGACGCGACGTCGAAGCTGCGGACGCCCGCGCTCCAAAGCGCGTCGAGCACCCACTCGGACGGATTCGCCTTCACGGCGTAAAACGTCTCGCCAGGAAAATTGTCGAGAAACCACGACGCAGCCGCGGTGACGCGGTGCGGGCGTGCGATAGCCACGGGACCGTCCGGCGCTTCGCGCGCGGTCAGGTCAAGAGGCGAGAGGACAGAGTCCATCCGGCAGCTCCCTAAACAATAACCGCTTTCGTGCGGTTCAGTTCATTCCCAGGCCGGCGTTAGTCGGACATGCTTCGTATGTCAGGTCCGCCCTTGGGAGCTTGCGCCGGAGGATCGCCGAGGAAGCATCCTGCTTCCCGTTTGTTTGCGATCCCCCAGGTGGCCTGGGCCGAGGGGGCGTTAGTGGACGCTGTTTCCAGGTCCGCCGGTAACGAGCGCAAATATGGTGATCGTTCCCCAATGTAAAGAGCGATTGATGGTTAATTTCCCTTGCGAGGTCAAAACGATGTGACGCGTGACTCACGCGCTATCCGAAACCGCAATTGAGGTGTTCTCGACACGTCACAAAACTGAGATCGAACTGTCGCCAACCCTTCGCTCAAGTTTCGCGCAGCCGTCACGACCCAGAACTAACCCCCGGCTCGCCCAAGGAGCGTGCGCATGAGTCGCCCGCCGAACCGAGGGGCTCGGTCTGACCAGGGGGTCTCTAGATGAAGAACGTTCTTTCCAAAGCTGCACTCGCGGCGTTGGCGGCAGCGGGCGGCATGGCCGCGACGGCTGGCGCTGCGTACGCGCAATCCACGCCGACGATCCAGCCGATGAGCGGCGCGCCGGAAATCCGTGACGGTCAGCAGCGCTTCAAGGTGCGCGGCCGTTTCCAATATGACATCTACTCAAACGATTGGGACACGCTCAACGAGCACGGTTCGCGCTCGTACGTCCGCCGCGCGTTCCTCGGCGCCCAAGGCCGCCTGACGGACCATTGGCGCTATAAGATCGACTTCGTGCTGAACCCGGGCGCCGGCGTTGACGACGCCACCACGGGCGACGGCGCGGTCGCGGTTGACGATGCGTATCTCGAATATGCCGGCGACTTCTACTCGTTCGTCATCGGCGAAAACAACATGACCTCGCCGCTCGAGGATCGCACGTCTTCGCTCGACATTCCGTTCGTCGAGCGTTCCAGCATCATCAACGCGTATGGCTACGGCCGCGCCGCCGGCGTCGCGTTCCTGATGACTGGCTCGAACTGGATGGGTGCGGTCGGTGTCTACGGCGATTCACTCAACAACTCGGACAGCAACTTCGCGAATGACGAGCAAGCCTCGATCAGCGGCCGCTTCACCTGGGCGCCGATCTTCGAATCTTCCCCGGATAGCTACCGCTTGCTGCACCTCGGCGTTTCGGCCCGTCAACGCTACAACGGCGACGACGCGACCTTCCGTTATCGCCCGCGTCCGCTGAACGGCCGTGGCTCGCGTTGGATCGAATCCTCGTCGGCCAACGCGATGGAAAGCGATACGTCGATCGGCTTCGAAGCTGCGGGTCAGTGGAACGCGTTCGGCTTCACCGCCGAGTACATCACCAGCACGGGTGAGACACCCACCGGCATCGAGACAGAGTCGGACGGCTACTACGTCGACCTGACCTGGTCGCTCACCGGTGAGCCGCGTGCTTATCGCGGCAACCAAGGCTCGTTCGGTCCGGTTGTTCCGCTGCGCCCGATGGGTGAAGGCGGCGGCCTGGGTCACTGGGACGTCATCGCGCGCTACGATTTCATCGATTTGAGCGACGTGGATGCAGGCGCCTCGCGCGGTGAGCAATCCGCGATCGCCGTCGGCCTCAATTGGGTGCCGGTCGATCACGTGCGGTTCATGCTGAACTACGCGACGACCGACCTCGATCGTACCGCTCCGGGCGCAGTCGACGATACGGCCAACGTCATCACGCTGCGTACGCAGTTCGACTTCTAAACCCCCGACTAGGCGGAGGTTCGGCTTAGCCGAGCCTCCGCAGACTTTTCGAGGGACAGGTTCTTGGAGGACTACATGAACACTCAATTCTTCAAAGCGCTCAGCAAGGCGGCGGCTACGTCCGTCGCCGCGCTCGCGCTCGTGTCGGGCCCAGCGTCCGCACAAACGGCCGCGCCGTTCACGATCCAAATCGACGGCTCTTCGACGGTGTTTCCGATTTCGGAAGCTGTCGCTGAAGGCTTCCAGCAAACAACCCAAGGCCGTATCCGCGTTGCGGTCGGAGAATCAGGTTCGTCGGCGGGTCTGCGCAAGTTCTGCCGTGGTGAAATCCACATCGCTGACTCGTCACGCCCAATCCGTTCGAGCGAAATGGCGACCTGCGCCGCCGCCGGCATTCAATACGTTGAAATCCCGGTTGCGTTCGACGGCGTCACTGTCGTCGTTCACCCGTCAAACCCGGTTCGCTCGATGACGGTTGCTCAGCTCCGTCAAATCTGGGCGCCGGGCTCGCGCGTCAGCAACTTCAACCAAGTCGGTGGCCCGAACTTGGCCATGCAACTCTACGGTCCGGGTTCAGCGTCAGGCACGTTCGAGTACTTCACGGAGGCCGTGAACGGCACCGCTCGTTCGTCGCGCACGGACTACACGCCGTCAGAAGACGATAACGTGCTGGTCCAAGGCGTTGCGAACAACCCGGGTGGCCTCGCTTACTTCGGCCTCGCTTACTACGAAGAAAACCAAAGCCGCCTGCACGCTGTCGCTATCGACAACGGCAACGGCCCGGTTGCGCCGAGCCAAGCTTCGGTTCGTGACGGCTCCTATCAGCCGCTCTCGCGCCCGATCTTCATCTACGTGAACGCCGCCGCTTTGCGCCGTCCGCAAGTCCAGCAGTTCGTGCAGTACTACATCAACAACGCCGCCACGGTTTCCGAGCGCGTTGGTTATGTCGCGCTGCCGCAAGCTGCTTACGCGACGTACCTGCAGCGCGCTCAGCGCCGCCAAATCGGCACCGCCTTCGGTGGCCGCGCCGTGATTGGCGCCACCATCGAGCAAGTGGTTGGCCGCCGTCTGGTTCAGACGCCAGTTAGCGAATAACCGAAACGAGGAGGGCGGGAGGCCATTGGTCTCCCGCTCTTTTTCTTGAACAAGTTCCGCGCGCTCCGGTTCTGCATGCGTCACCTGCGCCCGCGCTGGGCGACTCGAAGTCAAAGTGTCACAAAACTGAATTATGGCTCCCCTTGATCGGGGTTCGCCCAGGAGTAAGTCGTGGAACGAGACTTCACCAAGAAGAAGATGCGCATCGGCGAGCGCTGGATGGAGGGGCTGCTCTTCGCCGCCGCCGCCGCCGCCATCGCGATCGTGCTTGGCATCGTCTACGTCGTTGCGTCTGAATCGACGAAGTTCTTCTCTCACGTCTCTGTAATCGAGTTCCTGACCTCGACCACCTGGACGCCGCTCTTCGACAATCCGCAATACGGTATTGCGCCGCTTTTGACCGGGACGTTCATGTCCACCCTGGTTGCGCTCGCGGTCGCCGTGCCGCTTGGTTTGCTGGTCGCGATTTATCTCTCCGAATTTGCCGGCTCACGCACGCGCGAAACCATCAAGCCGACGCTTGAGTTGCTCGCTGCGGTACCGACCGTTGTCTATGGCTACTTCGCGCTGCTGTTCGTGACACCGCTGCTGCAAGGCTGGTTACGCCCGTTCGGCATCGAGCTGCCGAGCTTTAATCTTCTCTCTGCGGGCATCGTCATGGGCCTCATGATTATCCCCTACATCGCCTCGCTCTCCGAAGACGCGATGCGCGCTGTGCCGCGCTCCATGCGCGAAGGCTCCTACGCGATGGGCGCGACGCGGCTTGAGACGGCGTTCCGTGTCGTTGTGCCGGCGGCTGTGTCCGGCGTTGTCGGCGCTGTGATCCTCGGCATGTCGCGAGCGATCGGCGAAACCATGATCGTGGTCGTCGCCGGGGGCCAGCTGCCGCAAATGGTGACGAGCCCAGCTCAGCAGGGTGCCACGGTGACAGCCTTCATCGCGCAAGTCGCGCTCGGCGATCTGCCGTTCGGGACGCTTGAGTACAATTCGATCTTTGCCGCGGGCTTGGCGCTCCTGGTGCTGACGCTGATGTTCAACCTCGTGGCCTTCTGGCTGCAGCGCCGCTACCGGGAGGCGTACTAATGACCGCGATTGATGCAGCTCAGCCAGTGCGCGACATCACTGCGCACCCGTCAGGCCTCGGCGCCCGTAAGTTCAAGGACTCAGCTTTCATCGTCTGGGGCATCGTCGCTACGATCATCGGCCTTGGCACGTTGGTCACGCTGGTCGGCGATTTGATCCATGACGGCGGCCATCGCCTGACGCTGGCGTTCTTCACCAGCTTCCCTTCGTCGGAACCGGCACTCGCCGGCATCCTCTCGGCGTGGGTTGGCTCGCTTCTGGTGATCTTCACGACGGCGCTCGTTGCAATCCCGATCGGAATTCTGGCTGGCCTCTATCTGGAAGAGTATGCGCCGAAAAATCCGGTCACGAGCGCGATCGAAATTGCGGTGAACAATCTGGCGGGCGTGCCGTCGATCCTGTTCGGTCTGATGGCTGTCGGCATCTTCGTGCAATTTCTCGGCAACCCGAACCGCTGGTTCTCGTTCTTGCCGGAAGGCTTCCGCGAAGCGGGCGCACATCTGTTCGGCCAGTCGATCCTCACCGCCGGTATCACACTGTCGCTGCTGATCTTGCCGGTGATCATCGTCGCGACGCGCGAAGCCGTGCGCGGCGTGCCGCAGGAAATTCGCCATGCGGCGCTCGCGGTCGGCGCCACCAAATGGCAAGCGACGCAGCATCACGTGCTGCCGTACGCGCTGCCGGGCGTTGTCACCGGCGTCATTATCGGCGTGTCGCGCGCGCTCGGCGAAACAGCGCCGCTGATCATGATCGGTGGTTTGACGTTCGTGGCGTTCTTACCGATCACGCGCCCGGGCGACGCGGCGTTCGAAACCATCGGTGTGCTGGATGAATACGGCGCGGCGGTCGATCCGACAGCGACGGAAACGGTTCACATCACTCACAGCGGTGTGGTCGTGCTGCCAGACTTCACCGAGCGCGCGGTGACGGCAGGCGAAACGCTTCAACTTCCGCACGGCTCCACGATCCAATCCACGGCTGATTGGGGCGATGCGATTGCCAGTTGGAATCCTGGTCACTGGCTCGGCCAAGAATTCACGGTGATGCCAATCCAGATGTTCAACTGGACATCGCGTCCGCAAGCAGAGTTCCTCGAGCTCGCTGCGGCGGCGGGCATCGTGCTGTTGGCGATCACGCTGCTGATGAATGGCACAGCGATCTGGCTGCGCTACAGGCTGCGAAAATCGATCAAGTGGTAAGCTAGAAAACGTCAGAGGCGCCGGGGCAAACCCCCGGCGTCTTGCTTCTTAGACGACGCCCTTCTTGGCGCGCTCTGCGGCTTTCTTGTCGCGCGCGATTTGGCGACGCTCTTTGGCGCGTTTCCGCAGATCAGCAAGCTTATGCCAGAAACGGCGGCCATGCTCTTTGGGCAGTGGGTCGAGATTGCGCCGGAAGTCCTCTGCGCAGGCGCGCCAAGAATATCTTTCGGCTAGCGCCCGCGCGTCTTCACGCTTCAGCTTCAGCGCTTCGAGGCAGGCCTTTTGCAAATCGTCATCGACGATGCCCGCGCCAGTGTTTGGTAGAATGTCCTGCGGGCCGGGCGCGATGTAGCCAGCAACCGGCGTGCCGCAGGCGGCAGCTTCCAAGATCACTAAGCCAAACGTATCGGTGAAGCTCGGGAAGACGAAGACGTCCGCATCGGCATAGTGGCGCGCGAGCTCTTCGCCGAATTTCGGGCCGGTGAAGATCGCGTTGGGATACTTTGCCTTCAGCTCTTCGAGCGCGGGACCGCCGCCTACGACAACTTTGGAGCCCGGCAGTTCGGTTTTCAAAAACGCTTCGATGTTTTTCTCGACCGAAACCCGGCCGACATACGCGAAGATCGGGCGCGGCAGATCGGCTGGGTAGACGCCGCCATCAACGCCGCGCAGGCGCGGATGGAATTGTTCGATGTCGACGCCGCGGCTCCAGATCGCGGTGTTGCGGAAGCCTTGAAGCTCGAGCTGCTTCTGCATCGTCGGCGTGGCGACCATGACGCGGCCGGATTTGTCGTGGAACGCGTGCATGAACCGATAGCCGGCCCACAGCGGGATCCAGTTGAAGCGCGCCGTCACGTATTCCGGAAATTGAGTGTGGTAGCTCGTCGTGAACGGAAACTTGTGCTTGAGGCAAACCGCGCGCGCATCCCAACCAAGCGTACCTTCGGTGGCGATGTGCACCGCGTCAGGTTTGAATTCGAGGAAGCGGTCTTCGACGTCGGCGCGGGCGCCGAGCGCCAAGCGGATTTCGGAATAGGTGATTAGCGGGATCGAGTTTGGATAATCAGCCGGCGAGATCACCTCGACCTCGCAGCCCATCGCCTTCAGTTCGCCCATCGTGCTAGACAGCGTGCGGACTACGCCGTTGACCTGCGGCTCCCAGGCGTCGGTGACCAAGAGGATTTTGTGCGCCAGCGGGGCTTCGGCAGCGCCGTTAGGGCTCGCGGCCTCGGCGGGCGGCGTTTGGGCGTCTGTGCTCACGCGCGGGGTTCTGACGCGGGGGAGGCTGCGGCGCAAGGGGGCGGGGCCAGCGACTTGCCCTAACGGCCAGAGACGCGCAAAGGACGGCCATGCAAACCGCCCCGACGCCGCACCCCGCCGCCACCATCGATTGGGACGCGCTCGACGCGTTGAAATACCAGGATGAGGACACCGCCGTCGCCGCGCTTCTGGCGGATGCGCCTTTGGATCCGGCGGCGCGCGCCAGCGTCAATGCAGAGGCGCGCGCGTTGGTTGAGCGCGCACGTGGCCTAAAGCGCCGCAAGGGCGTGATGGAGAGCTTCCTCGAAGAGTTTGGCCTCTCGAACGCCGAGGGCTTGGCGCTGATGTGCTTGGCTGAAGCGCTGTTGCGGGTGCCGGACGCGGAGACTGCCGACAAGCTAATCGCCGAGAAGATCAGCACCGGACAGTGGGCGGCACACCTCGGCAAGTCGGACCACTGGCTCGTTAATGCCGGTACGTTCGGCCTGATGCTCACTGGCCGCGTCGTGAACTTGCCGGAAGATTTGAAGGGCGAGGCCAGCGAAGTTGTCGGCAAGCTGGTGAAGCGCATGGGCGAGCCGGTGGTGCGCGCCGGCGCTATGCAGGCGATGCGGATATTGGGCGAGCAATTCGTGCTTGGCCGCAACATTCAAGAAGGCCTGAAGCGCGGCGCCAGCATGGTGCGCCAGGGGCTCGCGACTCGGTATTCGTTCGACATGCTGGGTGAGGGCGCCCGCACCAACGAAGACGCTGAACGCTACCTGGTCAGCTACGCGAACGCGATCGATGTTGTTGGCGAGGCGGCTGGCGGCTTGGGCCCGCACGCGTCGAACGGCGTTTCCGTGAAGCTCTCGGCCCTGCATCCGCGTTATGAGGCGCGTCAGGAAGAGAGCGTCATGCGCGAACTCTATCCGCGCATGCTGCAGCTCGCTGAAGCGGCGAAGAAGTGGAACATCGGTCTCTCGCTGGACGCCGAAGAGGCGGACCGCCTCGTGCTGTCGTTGAAGCTGTTCGAGAAACTCGCGCTTGAGCCTTCATTGAAGGATTGGGAGGGGCTTGGGATTGTCATCCAGGCTTACCAGAAGCGAACGCGAGCGCTCATTGAGCGCTTGGTTTCGCTGTCGCGCCGTCGCGGCGCCCCGATTCAGACGCGCCTGGTGAAGGGCGCTTACTGGGATGGCGAAGTGAAGCGCGCGCAAGTGATGGGACGCCCGGATTTTCCGGTGTGGACCACGAAAGCTGCGACGGACGTGCATTACATGGCTTGCGCCCGCGATCTCTTCCGTGCCGGCGACGCCATCTTCCCCCAGTTCGCTACGCATAACGCGCACACCGTCGCTGCCGTTCGCCGCATGGCGACGAGTGCTGGCCGCGACAAGTTTGAGTTTCAGCGTCTGCACGGCATGGGCGAGGCGCTCTACCTCGCCGTCGATCCGCCGCCGCAAGTGCGCGTGTATGCGCCGATCGGCGGACACGAAGACTTGCTGCCGTACCTGGTGCGCCGTTTGCTGGAGAACGGCGCCAATACGAGCTTCGTGCATTCATTCCTCGATGATGACGTTTCGCCGGAAGTTGTCGCTGCCGATCCAATCGCGACGCTTGAAGCCAACCCGCACCGGCATCGCCGTCTGCCGCCGCCACCGCAGATTTTCGGCGCCAGCCGCCGCAACTCAGGCGGTCCCGATCTGTCGATCACTGCTGAACGTCAGGCGCTCGCGAAGGCAAAAGCGCCAACGCCGGAAAAGGTGAGTGTCGCCGATCCAGAGCAGGCGATCACCACCGCCCTCAAGGCGCACGAGAGCTGGAACGCACTGGGCGGCGCGGAACGCGCGGCGATCATCCGTGAGATGGGCGATGTGCTGCAAAAGAACGAGGCGACGCTGATCGCGCTTACCGCGCAAGAGGCGGTACGCAATCTGCAGGACTCGATCGATGAAGTTCGCGAAGCCGTGGACTTTTGCCGGTTCTATGCGGCGGAAGCGGAGCGGCTCTTCTCAGGCCCAAAGCCGCTGCCGTCACCCGCAGGGGAGATCGATCATCTGGAGATGCATGGGCGCGGCGTGTTCGTCTGCATCAGCCCGTGGAATTTTCCACTGGCGATTTTCACGGGCCAACTCGCGGCGGCGCTTGCTGCTGGCAACACTGTTGTCGCGAAGCCTGCTGAGCAAACACCGCTGATCGCGGAAGCGGCTGTGGGGCTCTTTTACGACATCGGTCTGCCGCGCGAAGTGCTGCAGCTGGTGCAAGGTGATGGCGCCGTTGGCGGCAAGTTGGTTGCTGATCCGCGTATTGCCGGCGTTGCATTCACCGGCTCGACTGAAGTCGCGCGGCTCATCAATCGCACGCTCGCGGCCAAGGATGGCCCGATCGTTCCGCTGATCGCGGAAACGGGCGGTCTGAACGGCATGTTCGTCGATACGACGGCGCTGAAAGAGCAAGTCGTCGATGACGTTTGCATCTCCGCCTTCAACTCAGCCGGCCAGCGTTGCTCCAGCTTAAGGATTCTTTTCCTGCCGCACGACACTGCGGACGGCACAATTCAAACGCTGACCGGCGCGATGGATTGCTTGATCGTCGGCGATCCGTCCGATCCGAAGACCGACATCGGCCCGATCATCGACGCCGAAGCGAAAGCCAATCTCGAAAAGCACATGGAGCGCATGAACCGCGAGGCGAAGGTGCTGAAGCAGATCGACGTCTCGCACCTCGGCGGCAATTTCTTCGGCCCGGCGGTGATCGAACTCAGTAGTCTTGATCAGATCAGCCGCGAAGTGTTCGGCCCAATCTTGCACATCGTGCGCTATGATCCGGCTGACGTTTCGAAAATCGGCGCGCAGCTCGCAGCGAAGGGCTATGGCCTCACGCTCGGCGTGCACTCCCGTCTCGAAAGCTTCGCGCAGGAAGTCATCGCCTCGGTGCCGGCGGGCAATGTCTACGTGAACCGCACGATCGTTGGGGCGGTTGTTGGCGTGCAGCCGTTTGGTGGTTCGGGCCTGTCGGGCACTGGGCCGAAGGCAGGCGGACCGAACTATCTGCCGCGTTTTGCTGAAGAGCGCGCCGTGAGTAACAACATCGCGGCCCAAGGCGGCGATCCGCAGCTATTGAATCTCTAAAACGCGAACTCAAGCACCGCGTGTGCGACGATCACGCCCGACGTTGCGAATGTGACTTTCGTTTCGGCGTAGGCGCTGGTCTTGCCGAAGCGGAGAACGTTGGCCTCGACGATGAAATCGTCGCCTTTTGCCGGGCGTAGGAAATGAGTGTGCTGATAGGAGGTGCCTCTGGTGGCGCGATCGCCCGTAGCCATGGCGAGCGCTGTCACCGTATCAATCGCCGCCATTATCGCTTGTCCACAGACGGCGCCGGCCGAAAATTTTAGCGCGTCCGCTTCGGGAAGCCGTGCTGTGACGCGGTGGCCATCGACCGTAAAATCGCAAAGCGCGAGTTGTTTGACCCACGGCGCGAAAATGAGGTCGTGGGCCGGCGCGACCGTCTCTTGCGTGACGGGAAATAGCTCTCTGCCTGTGCTCATCGGCAAAATAGGGCATGCTTTGGCGCCAGCGTCCACCATGCCGCCTTGCTCTCGGTATGCGCCCAGACGTAAATTACGCCCATGCCGTCCGACAACGTCACGCCGTTTCGCCGCCCGAAGCCGGTGCGCCCACAACAGAAGGGTGGCATGGGCTTCAGTACGCATCGCGGCAAAGCCGTTCTGGTGCACCTGCTGACCGTCGCGACATATGTCTGCGCGTTCTTCTTTCCGTTTCCGCCGCCGCAGGGCTCGCCCATCGTTCTTTACGTAGCAGGCTGCATCACGTTCGCGCTGGCTATCGTCGCGGTCAGCGTCGCGATGCCGAACCGTTACGCAGGCATGCCATGGGCGACCACGCATCATGAGCACGCCATTCGCACAATGCTCATTGGCTTCGTGCTGTGGACGCTATCGACCGCGCTGACCTACATCAGCCCAATCTTTGGATGGCCTGCGTTCTTCATTCATCTTGCGATCATGCTTTGGGCGGTGCTGCGAAGTGGCGTTGGGGTTGTGCTTGCTCTGATGCGCAACCCGATACGCAACCCGCGTGGCTGGCTCTTCTAGTTCACGATACTGCAGCCAAACTCTTGTTCGTACTTGGCTTCGGAACTGATCGCGCCGAAAAGCACACTGGCGCGCACCACGTCGCCGTTCTCCGAGATGGTGATGTTGTTGCGGGCGTCTTCTGGAAAATCAGCGAGGCACGATTCAAGCGGCCGTCCGCTTACATGCAGACATGAGCAGGTCATCTTGGCGGCGTAACCGGTTGCAATGTTTGCGTACGCAACCTGTCCACGAGACGCCCACGCGCCGGCGCCGATCACCACCAGCGCCGCTACCAGCACGCCAATCCAAATCCAGCGTTTGCGCGACACCGCTGCCTCCCCGTATGCTCAGTGCAAAGCATAGCTGAGGCGAGGGGATACGTCATGCTGCGCGGAATAATCATGGCGGCGGCGTTGGTTTTCGCAACGTCAGCAGGCGCGCAACAACTTTATCCGCTGCCGTCACAGCCCGCAGGCGTCGCTTGGCCCGGCGCCGACTGGGAAACAGCGCCGTTGCCGAGCGATGTTGATCGTGCTGCGTATGATTTGGCTGTCACTGAAGTTTTCTCCGGGCCGCATCCGTTGATGGGCGAAACGCGCGCCTTGGTGGTGATCCAAGGCGGTCGCGTTGTGTTCGAGCGTTATGGTGATGGCTACACGCGCGACACCCGGCTGAATTCCTGGTCGGTGGGCAAATCGCTTACGCACGCGCTCGTCGGCGCTGCGGTGTTGCAAGGCCGTCTCGGCATCGAAGCGCCGATGGGGAATCCGGCGTGGCGCGCTGGTGATCGGCGTGCGTCGATCACGTGGCGCCAATGGATGCAGATGGTCGATGGGCTCGACTACACCGAAAGCGCCGCCGACATTTCGCAGGCGGGCAATGCAATCATGCTGTTCGGTGAAGGCCGACGTGATGTTGCGCGCTGGGCCGCAGGCCGCTCGCTGATCCACGATCCCGGCACGCACTGGAATTACACGTCAGCCGGCACGATGCTCACAGCAGACGCTCTGACGCGAGTCGTTGTGCCTGATCCGCGCGACGCAAATGACCGACGCGCGCGCATGCGGGCCTGGATGAACACGTCGTTGTTCGATCGCATCGGCATGCACCCGGTCGTCGAGTTTGATCCGCAGGGCGCCTTCTACGGAAGTTCGCTCTACTGGGCGACGGCGCGCGACTATGCGCGCTTCGGCTATCTCTATCTGCGCGACGGCGTCTGGAATGGCGAACGCGTTCTGCCCGAAGGCTGGGTCGATTTCGCGCGCACACCGGGGCCTGCGCAGAACACCGATACGTACGGCGCCCAGTGGTGGTTGATGGCAGCGCACGGGCCAGGTCGGCCGTCGCGATCACTGCTGACCAGTCCGACTTTGGCAAATGCGTTCGCGGCCGAAGGCCACGAAGGCCAACTCATCGTTGTCGTGCCGTCGAAGGATCTCGTCATGGTGCGGCTCGGGCGCTTTGACGGCGGCAGCGAAGCATGGGATGCGCTGGGCGATTGGGCAGGGCGCTTGATCGGCGCTTTCGGCGATCGCCCGCAAGCATCAGGAGGCGGAAATGTCAGATGACGGTCGCGACGTGAAGCTCGCTTGCGCGAAGATGCTGAAGGAAGCTGGCTTCAAATATCTGTCGGCCGAACTTGAGTTCGGCTCGCTGTCGGGCTTGGCGAAGGATGAGCCATTCTTCCTGCTGTGCGGACGCGATCGCTTGGCGCCGACGGCGATCAAGTCGTGGATCGAAGCCGCGCGTTTGTCGAACGTGCCCGATCACAAGCTCGAGCGCGCGCACGAGACGATTGAAGCCATCGAAGGTTGGCCTGGCGATCGGCACTATCCCGATTAATCAGTGATAGGCGTCGTGCATCGCCGCGCAGGCGCGGTCGAGCTCCTTGTAAAGCGCAGGGCGCACGTCGCCATTGCGGCCGCCGAGGGCGATTGCGGCGAAGGTAGACAGTTCGTGGGCGGCATCATGTTCGCCGAAGGACTCGGCGAGCATTGCAACGCCGCGCGCTCGATCGGAAAGTGCGGCAGCTCTGGGCCCTTGAGCTTCGAGAATACGCATGCGCAATTGGCGGAGCGCCGTGTTTAGAGGCGGCGCGTTGCCCGCATGATTGTAGTGTCGCCGTTCGCGGATTCGCAGACCGCTGGGCTTGCGCCGGCGGTCAGGCCCGAAATAGCTAGAGTGATCGACCCACAACATCTTTTCCACATCGCCGCATTTTGCGGCTCGCGCTTTCTGCGTGTGTAGATAGTAGCGCAACGTGCTTAGAGAAGTGTGTTCGCATCTGCAAAATGCACAAACGTAGTGAAGACGCGTTAGCTACGCGCGGCGCCAATATTCGTCGAGGCCGCGCGTTTCGGCGTGCGTGAATTCAAGCGATGTAACCAACGCTTTCGACGCGATGTTGCGGATGTCGATCACGGCTTCAAAGGATGCGGCGCCATTTTGGGACAGATGCTCAATCATCGCGCCGACGCCTTCGCGCGCAAAACCGCGCCGCCACACGCGCGGATCGAACAAGTAGCCAATCTCGACACGCTGACCGGGTTTCACTGTGGCTTCAATCGTGCCGAGTCCGGCGCCGCCATCGCGCAGCCAGACGGTCCAATTGAGCCACTGATCTAGTCGATCTGGAGCGGTTTCTTGTATCACACGCGCGAAGCGTTGTTCGACTTCCGAGACGTTGGCCGGCGCGCTGCGCGGAACGTAGTGGTACATCAGCGGATCGCGCAGCGCCTGGAAGATCGCGGTGGCATCCTCGATGCGCGTGCGGCGAAGTTCCAGTCGCCGTGTAAAGATCGGTTCGGTCGGGATGTTGAGCATCAAAGGCCGATCATGCCGCGCACATCCGCCGGCGTTTTGCCGCCTTCACGTAGGGTTTTGAGCGTTGCGGCCTGATCGCGCTTAGCCAGGCGCTTGCCGTCTTCGCCCAGGATAAGGCGGTGGTGGCGATATGCTGGCTGCGGTAGCTCCAGCAGCTTTTGTAGCAGCACGTGGAGGTGTGCCGCCTCGCGCAGATCTTCGCCGCGGATCACATGTGTGACGCCGTGCAGTGCATCGTCCCACACCGATGCGAGGTGGTAACTCGTGCCAAAATCCTTGCGCGCGAGCACGACGTCGCCATGCCGCCCTGGCTCAGCGCGTACTGGGCCGGTTTCATCCTCGAACATCAGCGCAAAATATGCGGGCCCGAGGGCGGCGCGCGCTTTCTTTAGCGAGAGCCGCCATGCGAATGCTTCGCCGGCCTTGAGCTTCGCCGCTTCTTCGTCAGGTGGGATAGCTTCGCCGCGAAACGCTTCCTCTGCTTCGCCGTGGGGCGCTGACGCGATCGCCTCTGCAATTTCTTTGCGCGTGCGGAAGCAGCGATAAACGAGTTGGCGCTCGATCAAACTCTGCAGCGCGCCTTCGTAGTCCGCCATGTGTTCGGATTGGCGGCGGACTGGCTCTTCCCAGGAGATGCCAAGCCAGGCGAGATCTTCGAAGATTACTGCCTCGAACTCTGGTCGCGACCGGCCTTGGTCGATGTCTTCGATGCGCAGCACGAAGCGTCCGCCCGCGGTTTGTGCGGCGTCAAACGCAGTCAGCGCCGAGAAGGCGTGGCCCAGGTGGAGGTAGCCTGTAGGTGAGGGCGCAAAGCGGGTGACGAAACTCATCGGGTCAAGGCTACCGCTCGCGGCGCTGAGCCGCTACCTAGCGCATTATGACACTCTTCCTCGACGGCCCCCGGATGCCGCCCGCGCGTGGTGGCAAGCCAGACTCCCTGGTGATCTTTCTCCACGGCTACGGCTCGAACGGCGCCGATCTCATTTCGCTTGCTCCATATTGGGCGGAGGCGCTGCCGGGAACGGCGTTCGTCTCGCCGAACGCAATCGAGCCAGTGCCGATGGCGCCGGGCGGTTATCAGTGGTTTCCGATCTCCAATCTCGATCCGCATTTAATGGAGCAAGGCGCACGCTCCGCTGCGCAATCGGTGGATCGCTTCATTGATCGCGAGATGGAGAAATACGGCCTTACTCCGGACCGCGTCGCCCTGGTTGGCTTCAGCCAAGGCACGATGATGGCGCTGCACGTGGGACTGCGCCGCGAGAAACAGATAGGCGCGATTCTCGGCTTCTCAGGCGTGCTCGTCGGCGGGCGCAACCTGAAGGAGCAAATGCGCTCCAAGCCGCCAGTGCTGCTGATCCACGGCGACCGCGATCCCACCATCCCGATTCCCGCGATGTTCGACTCAGCTGAGGCGCTCGCCGCCGCCGATCACGGCGCGCAATGGCACATTTCGTACGGAGTACCGCACTCGATTGGTCCAGATGGTGAGGAGCTTGGTGGCGAATTTCTCGCCATGTACTTGAAAACCAAGGGACTCGTTGGCGCGAGCTGAGGTTTTTCGGCCACGTGGCGCGAGTGTCACGAACCTGTCGCCGCAAATCAGATAAAGCTGGTTCGCATCGGCCCCGGCCGGTGTGCTATACTCGTCGGTGCAGAAGGAGATGCGTCTTCAATCCAGCGCACGTGATCCGACACCAGATTCTTGAGCGGCTGCATTGGAGCGGCCGCCAATGAACGTTTCCAGCGCCCCTTTAGCGGGTTTTCCGGCGCTGGTTCTCAACGCCGATTTCCGCCCGCTATCGTACTATCCGTTGTCGTTGTGGCCTTGGCAGGAAGCGGTGAAGGCCGTCTTCTTGGAGCGCGTTGACGTCGTCGCGCACTACGACCAGATCGTGCACTCGCCGTCATTCGAGATGAAGCTGCCAAGCGTGATCTCGCTGCGTGACTACGTGCATCAGGATCGGCCGCCAGCGTTCACACGCTTCAACGTCTTTCTGCGCGACGGCTTCGCTTGCCAGTATTGCGGCACGCCCGACGATCTAACGTTTGATCACGTGTTGCCGCGCTCAAAGGGCGGACGCACGACATGGGAAAACATCGTCACCGCCTGTGCGCCGTGCAATTTGAAGAAGGGCGGCAAGTACGCTCACCATTCAGGCATGCGGCCCTACAAGCGACCGCGCCGACCGACGATGCATGAGCTGCAACATGTCGGCCGTCGTTTCCCGCCGCACCATCTGCACGAAAGTTGGATGGACTATCTCTACTGGGACGTCGAACTCGACGCTTGAGTGTCAGCGTAACGCTGCTGTGCGCTCTATGCGGACGCCGTCAGGCGTGGCGCAGAACCCGGCCTTGATCTGCTGAAAATTGATACTGGCCACGACTTCCGCTCGGGCGGCGAGGTCGTGTGCCTGCGTGCGGGATTCGTCGAGCACGTTGATCGTAGAAGGATCTACCGCAGCCACGGTAACCCAAGCGGCGGCGGCGATCGCGAGTGCTTGTATAAGGCTCATGTCCCTGGCTCCCTTGGCCAGGGTGTCTAACGGTGCTTCTTTGCACCTGTTCGTCGGCGCTGAAACAAAGCTGAAATGTTAGCCGAGGCCGGCCGCTGCGTCGTTGAACGTGCTGGTCAACGAGTCGCCGACCGCGCCAACCGCGCCAATAATCACGAGGCCGATAAGCGAGGCGATGAGGGCGTATTCGATGGCGGTCGCGCCGCGTTCGTCGCGAAAGAATTTCATGATCATGCGGCGTTCCGTTCGATTAGGCGATTGACGAGGACGACATCGGCCGGCGGCATATCGTGCGCCCGCAACTCTGTCGGTTGAACCCACTTGGCGTCTTGAGCGGAATTGGGGTCGAGCTTGATCACGCCGGCATACTTGGTGACGACGTAAAGCGGCATAAGAAGATGGAAATCCGGATACGCGTGCGAAGCGAACGCGAACGGATCGAGAGCATCGGGCTCTACAGTCAAATCCAGCTCCTCTTTCAGCTCCCGAACCAAAGCTTGTTCAGGCGCTTCCCCCAATTCGACCTTACCGCCGGGAAATTCCCAGAGGCCGCCGAGCTGTTTATGCGCGGGGCGCTGTGTGATGAGCACACGCCCCGATGAATCGATCAACGCCGCAGCTGCAACCAGAAGCAGTCGACGCGATGAAGGGACACTATCGCTGGTTTCCATAAATATCCGGTGAGGCAGGGTGGTTGACGCGTGTTAAGCACAACCACCCTTTCCGTGCGCTTACGATATTGGCAAGCCCTCTTCTTGCAGCGTTTTCTGCACCGCAGGGCGCGAACGGATGCGCGCGAAGTAGTCGTTGAGCTTCGGCGATACAGAAACTTCGAATCTACGCGCCCAATTCAACACCACGTACGCATAGGCGTCAGCGATGCTGAACTCCCCGAGCAGATAGTCTTTGTCGCCTAACTTTTGCTCGAGAAGTTTATAGCGGTTCACCAAGTTCGCCTTCACAGCCTCAGCCGCTTCCGGCGCCGGGTTTTTGAAGAGCGGGCTCGTGCCCTTGTGCAGCTCGGTGGAGATGAAGTTCAACGTTTCAAGCAAGCGCCAACGCGCCATGCCTTCCGTTGGCGCGAGCTTGGCTTCCGGCTTTTGCGCTGCGAGGAATTGCAGGAGCACTTGTGCTTCCGTGAGGACTTGGCCGTCGTCCAATTCCAACGCCGGCACCGCGCCTTGCGGGTTGATATCGTAGAAATTGCGCCCGTCCTCCGTGGGGCGCTCCTTTCCGAACGTCACTTTGACCAGAGTGACGTTATCCAGCCCAGCTTCGCGGACGATGATGTGTGGGCCGAGCGAGCAGGCGCCTGGGGCGTAAAAGAGTTTCATCGTTCAAGTCTCCGTAATCTGGTTTGGCCTGACTTAACCCGGGGCGCCGGGGCCTCAAGTGTCAGTCATGTGCCCGTGGGTTGCGGAGGGCAGGTGCGGAACGATCCAAGGCGTGGCAGTGTTGGGGCACATGCGCCGGGTAATCTTTCTGGCGGCGCTGTTGATCGCGCCGTATGCGGCCGCCCAGACCTATGAGGCGGCGCCGGTTGTCACCGCGCATCGCGATGGCGATGGCGGGGTGGCGGAAGCCACCATGGATGTGAACGCGCCGCCAAGCGCGGTGTGGGCGATCCTCAGCGATTGCTCAAGGGCGCAGAGTTTCATGCGCAGCCTTATCAGTTGCCGCGTGCTCGAGCGCGGCGATGGGTGGGATGTGCGCGAGCATCGCAGTCGCGGCTGGGTGCTGCATCCGGTGATGCGCAATGTTTCGCGGATCACGCTGGAGCCAAACCGGCGCCTCTCGTTTCGTTTGATCGAAGGCGATTGGACGCGCTCCGATGGCGAATGGACGCTGACGCCGATCGACGGCGGACGCGGCACGCACGTGACGTATCGCATCAACGCGGCTGTTGCTGGCGGTGTGCCCGCTGGGATTTCACGCTCGCTGCTGGTCGCGAATGTGCGCGGCACGCTGGCAGCGCTGCGGCGCGAAGCGGAGCGCGGCTCCTAAGCGAGTAGGTTATAAACTGTGATCGCGACGAACATCGCCAGGACCGCTGCGATGAACAAGTCGGAGACCATCGCAACTGTGCGCGTGAGATTGCGCTCTTTTGCGTTTACGTGCTTCCAGCCCGCGAGTGCAAAGAAGAGACCGCCCGCGATCGCTGCAGGCAGTGGCCAGCCGGGCACGAGCGCGAGCAAGCCCAGCAAGCCCAGCGAAAGATTGGCGAAGCCCAGTTCGCGGACGATCGGATGTACGCGCGGATCTTCGATCTCGAAAATGTCCTGCGCCGTGAATGCCGGATTGAACGCTTGCCGAAGGCCGGCGATGCCAAGCCGCATGCCTACACCCCAGAACGCAAACCACTTGCCGACCAGCGCGACAAGATCGCCGCCGGTGTGAAGCACTGCGTATTCGAGCGCGACGCATCCTGTGGGCAGGATGAACATGAAAAGGGCGATGACGACGAAATACATGGGCGCTCCATCGCAGAGAATCTGCGCGCTGTCAGCACGCTGCGCCCAGCTTGAGTTAGGCCGCTGCCGTATTGACCTTGCGCACCCGCAGAAGGGACAGCGCCATTGCAACGATCAAAAGCGCGGACATCGCGAGATTGATGATTGCGCCCATGCTTAGCGCCGAGCCCGCGGTGAGCTTCGAGAGCGCGATGACGCTGCCCGCTCCGGTGCGGCCGAGTTGCTCGATCAGGAGCAGCAAAATTGCGAGCGGTAGCGCGGCGCGGTAGCGAAAGAGGGCAATCCAAGCGAACAAGCACAACGTGAACAGCGCCATGCCCCAAGCGCCGGCGGAGTCAACCACGGCAGCGGCCGCTTCGGAGCTGAAGGTATCGAGCGGCACGCCGTCGACGGTGCGCAAGATTTCGCCGACGTCGATGACTGGATTCAGTCCGCTGAAGTTGAAACCCATCAGCGTCTTCGCGAGTAGTACTGGCGCGAACAACCAAACGGCCAGCCACGAGCCTTCGTAGGCATTGCTCAAGCTGCGCGGGAAGAGGCGTCCCAGCATGTTTAGCTCCGATAGTCGCCGTTGATCTCGATGTATCGCTTGGTCAGATCGCAGGTGAACATTTTGGCGCGGCCGTTGCCGGGGCCGACGGTGACGCTGATTTCGAGCTCGGCCCCTTTCATGTACGCGCTCATCGCGGCTTCATCGTACTCGTCCGAAATCATGCCGTTGCGCGCGGCGTGAAGTGAGCCGAAGCGCACGCCGATCATGTCGCGCTTCACCGGCTGATCGCTGCGGCCGATGGCCATGACGATGCGGCCCCAATTTGCGTCCTGGCCCGCTATCGCGGTTTTCACGAGCGGGCTTTCGCAGATGGTGCGAGCGATGGCTTTGGCGGAGGCATCGTTCGCGGCGCCTTCGACATTGACTGTGACGAGCTTGGTGGCGCCTTCGCCATCGCGCACGATTTGAATGGCAAGGTCAGCGAGCACTTTGCTCAACGCTGCGCGGAAATCGGCGAGACGCGGATCGTTCGCGTCGGGGATTGGCGGCACGTTGGCTTGGCCGGTGGCGAAGAGCAGCACGCAATCGTTGGTCGAGCGATCGCCGTCGACCGTGATCGAGTTGAAACTGGTCTCGGTTTCTTGGCGCAGCATGGTTTTCAGGATTGGCGCAGAGAGGGCCGCGTCAGTAAAAACGAAGGCGAGCATCGTCGCCATGTCGGGCGCGATCATGCCTGAGCCTTTGGCGATGCCAGCGATGTTCACCTCGACGCCGTCGATCTTGCAGGTGGCGCCCGAGCCTTTGGGGAAGGTGTCCGTCGTCATGATCGCGGCGGCGGCGACGGGCCAGCTAACCGGCGCCAGCTCCATCTTTGGAAGTGCGGTGGTGATCTTTGAGTCATCGAGCACGACCCCGATGACGCCAGTGGACGCAGACAGCATTTCGCGCGCTTCCACGCCGAGCTTTTCAGCGGCGGCTTCGAGCGAGCGTTTGCACGCGGCATCGCCAGCGGGGCCGGTGAAGGAATTGGCGCAGCCGGCGTTCACAAGAAGTCCGCGCGAGCCGCCGCGTGTGGCCGAGAGCGCTTGCTTGCACCAATCGGTCGGTGCGGAGCCAACAGCGTTCGAGGTAAAGACCCCTGCGGCCTTCGTGCCCTTGGCGCAGCGGATGAGCAGTAGATCAGGGCGCTCGTGCTTGTAGAAGCCCGCGCGGCCAATCGCAGCTTCGAGGCCGGCGATGCGTGGCAGATCGGGGAAGGCAGCGGGCGCGAGCGGGCTGATTTGCGAGTCAGACTTCATGCGCGCCGCTCTATCAGACGGCACGCGCGGCGTCGCCCTTCGACAAGCTCGGGGCGACGCCAATGTTTGCCGTTTGTGCGCTTACGGCGTCGTACCGGTTTCTTGCGCGGGCTGTGTCGGCGCCGGCGCCGGTGGGCGCTGCTGCGGGGTCTGAGCGGGCGGACGCTGTGTTGCGGGCGTCTGCGCTGGCGCAGCCGGTGTTTGCGCGGCCGGGTTTGGCGCTTGGCCGCCTGGACCCATCGGGAACGGGAAGGGAGGTGCGTTTGCCTCGGGTGCTGGCGTGGTTGGCGTGACTGGCGCTGGCGTTGCGTCTTCAGGCGCGGTGACCTCGCCACCAGGCTCAACGCCTTCTTCGGGCTGGCGCAGGCGCTCAACGCGTGCATCGCGTGCCAGGCGCTCATCCAGCTGGGTGATTTCTTGGTAGCGCAGCCAGTCGATGATCCGGGGGCGCAACGTCTCCAGGCTCGGGACGCCGCGCGTGCGGCGGTCCAGCACTTGGTAGATGTACCAATGACCCTCGGCCTCGATCGGTCCGATCAGATTGCCGACCGTGGTGGAGTTCACTTCCTGCTTCATCGCGGTTGTGAGGTCGTCGACGGCGCTGAAGCCGAGATCGCCGCCGTCGCCACTGGTGTTTTGCTCGAAAGCGATCACTTCAAATCGTTCGCCCTGATCCAGCCGTCTTTTGGCCTGATCCGCGGCTTCACGTGTTGGGAACACGATCTGACGGAGATGGACTTCCTCGCCTTGACCCAACCGGTTGACGTTCTCG
>JAPLOL010000089.1 GCA_026400735.1 Alphaproteobacteria bacterium
GAACAAGACGTCTATCTCGGCGACATTCCGCTGATGACGGACAAAGGCACGTTCGTCGTGAACGGCACTGAGCGCGTGATCGTGTCTCAGATGCACCGTTCGCCGGGCGTCTTCTTCGATCACGACAAGGGCAAGACGCACGCGTCAGGCAAGCTCTTGTTCGCTGCACGCGTGATTCCGTACCGCGGCTCCTGGCTCGACTTCGAGTTCGACGCCAAGGACATCATGTTCGTCCGCATCGACCGTAAGCGTAAGCTGCCGGCGACTACGCTGCTGTACGCGCTCGGTATGTCGAGCGAGCAAATCCTTTCGACGTTCTATCAAACGTCGATCTATAAGCGCGTGAAGGCTGGCTGGACCACGAAATATCGCGCCGAACGCTGGCGCGGTGTGAAGCCGCTGTATGATCTCGTCGACGCGAAGACCGGCAAGGTCGTCGCCGAAGCCGGTAAGAAGATCTCGGCGCGCAACGCCAACAAGCTCGTCGAAGACGGCGTCGTGGACATCCAAGTCCCGTCGGAAGACCTGTTCGATCGCTACATCGCCGAAGACATCGTCAATCCGGAAACGGGCGAGATCTTCTCGGAAGCCGGCGACGCGCTCAGCGAAGCCGTGCTGGCGACGTTGATCGAAGCCGGCATCCACGATCTGCCGATCCTCGACATCGATCCGGCGACCGTTGGTCCGTACATCCGCAGCACGCTGAAGCTCGATAAGAATGAGAACCGCGAACAAGCGCTGTTCGACATCTATCGCGTGATGCGCCCGGGTGAACCGCCAACGATCGACACGGCTGAAGTGCTGTTCAACGGCCTCTTCTCCGATGGCGAACGTTATGATCTCTCGGCCGTGGGCCGCGTGAAGATGAACATGCGCTTGGGCCTCGACACGGATGACACCGTCCGCGTTCTGCGCTTGGAAGATATTCTCGAAGTGCTGAAGACGTTGACCGACCTGCGCGATGGCCGCGGTGAAGTGGACGACATCGACAACCTTGGAAACCGCCGCGTGCGTTCGGTCGGCGAACTGATGGAAAATCAGTATCGCATCGGCTTGCTGCGTATGGAGCGCGCGATCAAGGAACGGATGTCGTCCGTCGACATCGAAACCGTGATGCCGCACGATCTGATCAACGCTAAGCCGGCAGCTGCTGCCGTGCGCGAGTTTTTCGGTTCGTCGCAGCTCTCGCAGTTCATGGACCAAACCAACCCGCTGTCAGAGATCACGCACAAGCGTCGTCTCTCGGCGCTTGGCCCGGGTGGTCTGACGCGCGAACGCGCGGGCTTCGAAGTCCGCGACGTGCACCCGACGCATTACGGCCGCATCTGCCCGATCGAGACGCCGGAAGGCCCGAACATCGGTCTGATCAACTCGCTCGCGACGCACGCGCGCGTGAACAAGTACGGCTTCATCGAAAGCCCGTACCGCAAGGTCGCGAACGGCAAGCCGTCGAAGGAGATCGTCTATCTGTCGGCGATGGAAGAGGCCAAGCACAAGATCGCGCAGGCCAACGCTATCATCGACGAGAAAGGCAACCTCTCGGAAGATCTAGTGCAGGCCCGTGAAAACGGCGAAGCGCAACTTATTCCGCGAGAAGAAATCGATCTGATGGACGTGTCGCCGAAGCAGGTTGTTTCGGTCGCTGCGGCGCTCATCCCGTTCCTCGAGAACGATGACGCCAACCGCGCGCTCATGGGCTCGAACATGCAACGCCAAGCGGTGCCGCTGCTGCGTGCAGATGCGCCGATCGTCGGCACGGGGATGGAAGGCACGGTCGCTCGCGATTCCGGCGCTGCCATAACCGCGCGCCGCACGGGCGTCGTTGAGCAAGTGGACTCACAGCGTATCGTTGTGCGCGCGACGGAAGAGAAAGACCCCGTGAAGCCGGGCGTCGATATCTATCGTCTGCTCAAGTTCCAGCGTTCGAACCAGAACACCTGCATCACCCAACGCCCCATCGTGAAGGTCGGCGACCAGGTGCGTGAAGGCGACATCATCGGCGACGGTCCGTCGACTGAACTCGGCGAACTCGCGCTCGGCCGCAACGTGCTCGTCGCGTTCATGCCGTGGAACGGCTACAACTTCGAAGACTCGATC
>JAPLOL010000093.1 GCA_026400735.1 Alphaproteobacteria bacterium
CTACCAGACCCTGCGCGCGCTGAAGCAACTCTACCCAGGGGTGGAATTCACCCTGATCATGGGCGCCGACAACCTCGCCAACTTCCGCAAATGGCGGAATTGGCGCGAGGTCGCCGCTGCGATCCCGGTCGCCATTGTCTCCCGGCCGGGCGCGGGAGCCGCCGAACGGCTCGCAGCGCCTCGCAGCTGGAAATACCTAAACGCCAGACTCCACACGGAATCTTCCACGGCCATCCGCTCCAACAGGCGTGCGGCGTTGGCGAAACCCAAGCGGAAGTGATAGCGTTTAGCTGTCTAGGCCAAAGAAGGATCAAGGACCTGTCGTCTGAAATGAAACGCGCATCGGCCGCCGCCAAAGCCGACGCCACGCCGCGAGCAGCCAACCGGCCCGCTCCCGGCATCGATGTGGAAGCGGCCACCAAGGTGGTGCTGACATCGCTTGATGACGATAAGGCCGAGGACATCCTCGCCATCGACATTCGCGGCAAATCTTCCTTCGCTGACATGCTCGTCATCGCGTCGGGCCGTTCATCGCGGCACGTCGGCGCTTTGGCTGACCACGTCATGCGTCAGCTGAAAGAAGCCGGCGTTAAGGACGTGCGCGTTGAAGGCCTGCCACAAGGCGATTGGGTTCTGGTCGATGCGGGCGACGTTGTGATCCACCTCTTCCGCCCGGAAGTTCGCTCCTTCTACAACATCGAGAAGATCTGGGCGGGCGCCACGCCTGACTCACAGCAGAGCTAAGCTTTGCGTGTGATCGTCGCCGCCGTTGGCCGTCTGCGTGACGGGCCTGAAGCGGCGATGACGGTCGACTACCTGCAGCGCGCAACACAAGCTGGCCGGCAGGTCGGCTTTAAAGGCTTCGATCTCGTCGAAGTCGAAGGCAAGCCCTCAGGCGACATGCGCGCTGAAGCGGTCGCGCTTTTCAAAGCAACGCCCGATGACGCGCGCAAAATCCTGCTTGATGAGCGTGGCGCCGAATGGACCTCGCGCCAACTCGCCGAAAAGCTCGCGCGCTGGCGCGATGACGGCGTTGCGTGCACGACATTCTGGATCGGCGGCGCTGATGGCGCTTCACAAGGCGTTAAGGATAACGCTGACGAAAAGCTCGCTTTTGGCCGACAAACATGGCCTCACAGGCTCGTTCGCGTCATGATTTCCGAGCAAGTTTACCGGGCTGTGACGATACTCTGCTCTACTCCGTATCACCGGGACTGAAGTTCCTGGACGATATGGTGGTGGTGAATTGGCACGAGGCGCAAAACGCGCCCGCGCCCTGATCGCATGCGCGACAGGAGCTCTCGCGCTCCTGCTAGGGACGGCGGACGCCCAGACCCAACGCACGGCTGCACAAGCCGATCGCGATCGGCGCGCGGAAACGCAGCGCGCCGAACGGCTGCGCACTCAAGCCACCGCTGCCCAACGCGACGTGCGCGCCCTGGACACCCGCCTCATCGAAGCCAGCCGCCGCCGCCAAGAAACCGAAGCCGCCGCAGCGACGGCCCGCGAACGCCTCGGCGTGGTGCAGCAACAGGTCGCCAGCGAAAGCACGGCGCGCGCTCAAGCCCGCAGCGCCTTCGAATCCTCCGTGATCGCCGCTGCCTTCGCTGAGCGGCGCGTCGAACCTCGCTCGGTGCGCGCCAATATCGTCGCCCGATCCCTCGCACCGGCTTATCAGACCGAGGAGCGCCGCCGCCGCGAGGCGCTCGCCGTCGCCCGTCAGGACGAAGCCACAATCACGACCGAACAAAGCGTCCTTGCGGACGCACAGGCCTCGATCGCCCAAGAGCGCGGCGAGATCGTCAACATGCTGGCCCAGCGCCGCTCCACCCAAACGCGGCTTGCACGGGAAGCTACCGCCGCCGAGCGCCGGGTCCGCCAGCTGGCCGCCGAAGCCCGTTCCCTGCGGGAACTGGCGCAACGCGTTCAGCGCGCCTCGACACGGCGCCAACAAGGCACAACTCCGCAAACCGGCCCCAGCGTTGTTCCGGCGGCCTGGGTCGCGCCCGTACAGGGCCAAATCACGCGAAACTACGGCGCGCGCACAGCCGCCGGCCCTGCGGCCCAAGGCGTTACCGTCCGCACGAATTCAGGCGCTCAGATAGTTTCTCCCGCTGCGGGAGAGGTCGCCTACGCCGGAAGCTTTAGAAGCTACGGAAACGTGTTGATCCTCAATCTGGATGGTGGTTACGCTCTCGTTCTGACCGGTGTGGACACGATCAACGTCCGCGTCGGTGAGACGGTGCGAGCTGGGCAAACTGTCGGACAAATGACAGCGGCGGCCTCTTCGGCGCCGGAATTGTATGTAGAAGT
>JAPLOL010000157.1 GCA_026400735.1 Alphaproteobacteria bacterium
GCATGGATCTCTGGGCTGGAAACCGCCAGCGCCGGAGGCCATCGTGATGCCCGCATGGCCGGCGAAGCGCGTCGCAAATCTAGCAATGGAGGCACCGATGAACTAAACGTGCAACTGGACGCCGAGATGGGGCCCGGTCACTCTGAGCGCTGCGACTTCCGCCTTGGTGTAGAATGGTCGTGAGACTTCAACATACACGCGCGGCGGTCGCTTCCTGTGCTGCTTGCAGAACTTGCAGGCTAGGCGCTTGGCCAGATCGGCAACGCGCCCCTCGGTCCCGTAGAGCTTCACCAATTCGATTGCCGTGAGGAGCGTGCCGCGCGCGCAACCGGTGCAGCCGAAATAGAGCCCACTCAAACGTCCGAGTTGGCCAAACTTCACCGGCACTTTCTCTTTGTAGCCCATGGGGCCGCTCGCATTGCTGATCGGAACGGTCAGCCTCGTCGCAGAGACCTCTTGCACGCTCAACCAGTTTGTGCTTGTTTTGTTCTAACATCTGGGGACCGTTCGGCGCGCATCGTTTGCGAGCCAAACACGTCGAGACATCAGCGCCCTTCTCTTCAACGCTTGAAGAAGGCGCGTCTCGACATGAGCCGTCTCTATCTGACCGCGCGCGAGTACGAAGCGCTGCTGAAAAAGCAGAACGGCGCCTGCTGCGTCGATGATTGCGAAGAAACCGAAGGTCTGATCGGCGAGCACTCAACGCCGAACACATGGCGGCGCGCCAAGCCTGACCAACTCATGTGCAGAAGCTGCCACAAGATCAAAACGCTGCGCGACATCAAGAAAATCTGGAAGGTAAAGCGCCTCAATGGCGCAGTGCTTTCGCAGCACGAACGACGCCGCCGGCATGGTGCGCAGCTGTGCAGCCGCCCTTTCCAGTCGTCGCGCGATCAGTTCGGAGCTTCATCGTGGAAGCGCTAGTCGTCGCCCTCGCGGCGTTGGTCGCTGCTGTACTGATCGACGCTGGCTATTGGATCGCTGTTAGCTTGGTGCGCTGGTCGCCCGTCATCATCGCTGGCGCTACCGCGGGGTGGCTTGCCGTGCGTGAGGGAATGACGCCAGCGGAAGCCCTCATCGTGAGTGTTCTCGCCAGCGTGGTCGTGCGCCACCTGAGCCGGCGCGCTGAGGGATCATACGATTGGAACGAGTGATCTAGTTGCCGCCCTCGCGAGCGCCAGCGGCACGCAGCGCGTCGCCAATGCGATGTCCACCAATCCTGCAGGTCGCGATCACGCGATCATACGACACCACGCGGCGGTTTCGCCCGCGGGTGGCGACGCATTCGGCGTTCTGCCCCATCGCCAAGCGTTCGAGCGCAGTTCTCGCGGCAGCCCCGCCGTCGGCATGCAACTCCGGTGCATTGAAATCAGCTAGTCTCACCTCGATCCAGGTCGATGGATCGGCTGCGTTGCCGACGCAAAGGCTGTCGCCGTCGCCAATGTAGCGGACTTGGCCGCTGAATGTTTCCCCTGCCCGTCGGGGCAATGCGCCTTCGCACGGATCCGCCCAAGCAGCCGCAGGCAAAGCGGCCAAGCAAATAGCAATGAGCCAAAAGCGCATGCGAATCTCCTGACGACGACCTTAGCCCAGCATCACGCTCGTCCACATGCAAATCCCGCCGTGAGCCTTCGCGCATCGTCATCGCGTCGGCGCCGATCTCCCTAGACGCTCGACCGTCGCCTCTGACTTCACGGATGTTTGCTGGAAACAGATGGCGCGTCGAAGCGACTGAGTTGTCTTGGTTCTATCGCCCTCGCCCCGGGAGCCAGAAGGGAAGAAAATGGCCGTCAATTCGAGCACGTCAAAGCGAAACAAGCGCGTCCGCAACACAAAGCAGTCAACGCACGGGGCAAGACTATCGCGCAGGCGCCTAATGCTTGTCGGGCCCGCGAAACCGCTATGGCCCGACACGGGTAAGCCGGAAACATTTGCAGAGGCTCTCGATCTGCAGATGCGTCGGCATGACGAGAATTCGGATAAGCTCTGGCGAGCGATTGTCCGCGACGGTGAAACCCTGGATCCTTCGACGATCTCAGCTTGGCGGCGAGGCGTGAAGTCTCCGCGGTTTGCTCAAAGCTTCATCTACATGGAGCGAATTGAACAACGTTACGCCTTAGGCGCCGATTACTTTCGGCCGCTACTGCCCCATCAGAGCCGCGCCACGTGCTTTCAGGGTCTGAGATCAGTCACGACCGCTGAGCAGCGGCGCCTCGCATGGCATCTTCCAACCGATTTCGCTTCCAGGCCATTTCGTGAGCGAGCGGAAATTCTGGAATGGGTCCGCAGGGTCGTTGTATCTGGCGCGACAGATTATCGGTGCTTTCAAGCAGAAGCGATCAAACAACCTTACGGTCTGCGCTTCGTTGCCAGAGGCCCGGACAATGAGGGCATTCCATCGCACCCCTTAACGGCGCCACCCAGGTTATCCAGTGAATTGGCTTCTCTGATCGAATTCAAGACCTCGACACTTGCGCCCGCCAATCTCCAGCGGCGCGGCGTGTGGGGTCCGGAGACAGCGGCGCAGAAGATCGAACACCTCAGTCTTTTCTTCGGCGCTCTAGCGGCCTGCCCGAACGGTCCTGTTCGCGGACGCGGCGTACCGGCAAATAAACTGTGCTTCGCCCTGCTTGTCGTTCCGTCGATTTGGGATTGGTACATTCGCTGGCGCGAACACCGCCGCGGCTTCTTCACCGCATGGGAGGTCGACATGCTCAGTATGCTGATGGGCCTAACCGCACCAGAAACAGGATGGCTGCGCCAAACGCCTTCATTGGCGGATGCGCTCACGCCGATCGAAGGTATCGTAACCGCTTCCGAGATAGAAACACTTCGCGACAATTGGGGAGAGACCTGCGCGACGGTGCGGGCACACGCGCACAGGCGGATCAAAGAGTTAGAGCGCGTGCTGCGCGTACACCGCGATCCCTTCGAGCCCATCCTGCCTGTACTTGAGGCAGCGAGCCCCCTCGGAGAGTACAAGAAGATTGCGGATGAAATCCTGCGGCTCATGCCTTGTGGGCGCGTTCATCCGAAGGCCGCCGCAGAGGCGTTACGCTCGCTGTTGATGGTACGGTTGGGTCTTCACCTTGGCGTTCGGCAAAAGAACTTACGCCAGCTCCTCGTGAAGGCGCGCGGCGCCCAAGCGTCGAGCGAGCGTCGGCTGGAAGATTTGAAATGCGGAGAGTTGCGTTGGTCTGATCGCGACAGTGGCTGGGAAGTGTTCATTCCCTCCGTCAGCTTCAAGAATGCAGGTTCGTCCTTCTTCTCGGGGAAACCGTTCCGGCTGCTGCTACCAGACTTATGCGGGCTTTACGAAAACATCGACCGCTACCTCTCGGAGGCACGCCCCTTACTGCTCGCAACAGCGACCGATCCAGAGACCTTCTTTGTGAAGACGGTGAAACGAACAAGCAAGAATGCCGCCTATTCGCAGACCACGTTTTACGAGGCTTGGCGCTGGATCACGCAGCGCTACGGGGTCTACAATCCGTACACCAAGCGTGGCGCTATCGCTGGCCTCCTTCCGCACGGTCCCCACAACGTCCGGGACGTGCTGGCAACGCACATTCTAAAGCAGACAGGATCGTTCGAGCAGGCGAGCTACGCGATACAGGACACTCCGGAAATTGTAGCGAAACACTACGGGCGGTTCCTGCCCGAGAACAAAGCTCATTTGGCGGCCCAGGTGCTTAATCGGGTTTGGCAGAACACGTGATGACGCGTCGGCGCAAACGTTCAACCCAAATCGGCGCTTCGACCTGCTCCAGTTTCCTTCTTTCGCACGATCGACATCAGGTGCGCCTCCCACCGTTCGAGCGCTTCGCGCTTCTGAGGTTCGTAGTCGAAGCGATTGTAGATTTTCGTCACCTGCGGTCCGGGCGGTGTGTGGTTTAGGATCCGGCTGATCACGTCACCGGAAACGCCGATCTCCGCCATCATCGTCGCGCCCGTGCGGCGCAGGTCATGCACGGTGAGATCGCCGGCGCCCACGTCTTCTCGCAGTCGGATGAACCCTCGCGTCAGAGCGTGGCCGGTCGAAGCGATCTGACGTTTTCGTCCGGCGAAGGCTTGGTCGGTGCCAGTGTGTTCAAATCCCTCTTGCACGATCCTCAACGCGAGAGGCGCAAGTGGGACGACTTGCGGCGACTTATTCTTTGTTCTGCTCCCAGGGATGGTCCAGCGCTTGGCGCTGAGATCGACCTCTGACCTTGAAAGCCCAGCCACCTCCCCGCGCCGCTGAAGGGTCAACAGAGCCAGCTGCAATGCTTGTGCGGTTGAGCGGCCATGCGGGTTGTTGGCCATATCTACCAGACCCCACCAGACCAGCTTCAATTCGTCCTGCGTGGCCACCCGCTCACGACTTGCGATACTGGGGCCGGGATAGCCCGCGAGCACATTGCGCTCGATCAGGCCGCGCTGAAGCGCGAACGCCATGAGACCCTTCAGGGCCGAGCAAGCGCTGCGCGCCGCCCCTGGCCGGCCCGAGTCCTCGATCTCCTCGACGTAGCGGCGGACCTCTTCCAAGGTCACGAGCCCAATGCTCTTCTTTCCGAACTTCGGCGTCACATAGAGCCTGATCGTCGACTGCAGCCGGATGATGGTGCAATCGCGCATGCGCCTCTGGGCGTCGGCCATGTACGTCTCCAGCACCTTGTCGACCGTCCGTTCGCGGCGGATGGCATTGGTGCGGCGCGCCTCCTTGCGCTCCTTGGCAAGGTCTCGGCCTTCAAGCCGCGCACCTGAGCGCACCTTGCCGGCATAGTCGCGAGCCGTTTCGGGAAGCACGCCGGGATAGTCGCCGAGCACGACTTCGGTAGGTGAGGCGCCGTCTGGCGTATAACGCACCGACCACGTCTTTCTGCCCGATGGCATCACCATGATAGAGAGGCCCGCGATCTCGGTATCGAGAACGCGATAACGCCGTGCTTCAGGCAGCAATTCTTCGATCGCGCGTCGCGTCAATTTGAGCTTGTGGTTTGATGGTCTTGGCAACTGATACGCTCCACTGCATCCCTCAAATCCCGTTCCTGTCCCATTCGCTGCACAGGGAGGCGTAGGGACTGAGAGGGCTCGGTAGGGTTCAGCTAGTTGGAAAAACTCAAGCGCGACAAGACCATGCGCCGCGCGCGCGGAAAAACCGCAAAGCGCGGCAGAAACCCCGAAAATTACTCAACGTCACAGAAGACGCGGACCTGGGATATCGGTTGGCCCGGGATGGCTTCCGCATCGGCGTTATCGGTCCGCCTACGTATGAAGAAGCGCCAATCACGTTCAGCGCGTGGTTCAATCAGCGCACGCGCTGGATCAAAGGCCATTTGCAAACCTGGTTCGTGCTGATGCGCAATCCGTTTCGAACAGCGCGCGAGATGGGGCTCGCGTCGTTCGCGGCGATGCAGCTGACATTTGCGACGGGCATCGTTGCTGCCTTTGTCCACGGCCCGCTGGCTTTTGTTTTGCTGACCGCATTGCTCACGCCGTATGATTTGCTCTCGCCAGCCGATCTGATCCTCGCGGTGCTTGGATATGCGGTCGCGGTGTTTGCGTCTCTGACCGCGTGCGGCTTGTCCAAAACGTTCAGCCATGCGCGCGCGGCGGTGACGATGCCGCTCTACTGGCCGCTCGCGACGCTTGCTGCGTACCGCGCATTCTTCGAACTCATTTTCCGGCCCCACTATTGGTCCAAGACGAAGCACGGCGTGTCAGCGCGAAAACCTCAAGCGGTGACCTGCGCCACGCCCCCGGTTCGGGACGATCAAGCGCGGGCCGCCTAGCGCAACGATGCGAGCGCCTTTGACATGGCGCTGATGTCCGCCTCGCTCTGGTTCCACGACACGACCAACCGTGCTTCGCCGGACTGCGCATCGCCCCAATCGTAGAACTCCGCGCCTGCCGCACGCAGTTTAGCGATCGCATCTGGACCCGGCTTGATGAACAGCTGGTTCGACTCCACAGGATGCGACAGATGTGGGCCAGCGGATTCGCCGAGGCGCATTGCCATCGCATTGGACCGCGCCGCGAGCTTCAGCCACAGATCATTTTCCAAATAGGCCAAGAGCTGTGCGGCTACGAAACGCCCTTTCGAAAGAAGATGCCCGCTGCGTTTGCGGCGGCGCGCAATCTCTTCAGCGCGCCGGGGGTCAAAGCAAACGATGGCCTCGGCTGCGATAGCCCCATTCTTCGTCGCGCCGAACGACAGCAAGTCCACACCTGCGCGCCAGGTGATGTCGGCTGGCTTGCACCCGAGCGATGCAACGGCGTTGCCGAAGCGCGCGCCGTCCATGTGGACGCTCAAACCTGCGCCCTTAGCCACGCGCCCGAGAGCCGCGAGTTCAGCGGGGCTGTACACCGCGCCGCGCTCCGTCGTTTGTGAAACCGAGACGGCGGACGGCTGCACCGAGTGAATGCCTCGCGCATTACGAGCGATACCCTCTTCCAACGCTGCAGGCGTGAGCTTCGCCGCTTCGCCATCGATGAGCACGAGCTTGGCGCCGCCGGAGTAAAATTCCGCCGCGCCGCACTCATCGCATTCAATGTGCGCTTCGCGATGGCAGAGAACTGCGCCCCATGGCGGGGCCAAACTCGCGACACAGATCGCGTTCGCAGCCGTCCCGCTTGCGACCGTGAAGACCTGCGCTTCGCGCTCAAACACTGCGCTGAACCTTTCATTCAAGCGCTTGGACCATTGGTCTTCGCCATAAGCCGGCGCTGCGCTTTCGTTCACCGACGTTAGCGCCGCGATAATTTCTGGCGCTGCAGGCGCTGTGTTGTCGGATCGAAAATTCATGACCTGTTATCCTCACGCGCGCTGCGCAACTTTTCGTTCACGCCTCATCCACACATCGCGCAATCTTCGTTTCAAAACAGCACAAAATCCAGCGCTTACGAACGCTTGCTTTACAGAGCTGCGCTAGCGTTACCAGGAAATTAGCCATCGGGGTGGGCGGTGCAATACTTCATCAACCATGCAGCGATCGAACGCGCTGCAGCTGAAGTCTTCTCGAGCGCACGCTCGCGATACTATCTCTACGGATTGGTCGCGCTTGCCGTGATGTCCGTCGCCGGCGGCGCTCTCGCTGCGATTTGGCTTGGCCTGGCGCTGCTTGTCGACGCTACGCGCAACACGCTTTCAAAGCACTTCAAGCACCTTTCCCCAGCGCAAGCTGCGGCTGCGGCGTTGGCGCTTGATGTTGCAACGACCGCGAGCCTCGCCGTCGCGCCGGCTATCGCCTGGTATTCGGGCGCAGGCATGGGTGGCGCGATCTGCACTGCACTGTTGATTGCACTGGCCACCGATACGGCATTCAACGCAAAGCGCGGCCGCATCCACGCGCTCATTGCCTGCACACCCTACGCATTGCTCGGGCTCACTATATTGGCGCAAAGCGCAAGCATTTCGGCGATTGCCGCGACCATGATGGCCGGCGCCGCATCGGCTTACATTTTCGGCCGCGCTCTGCATCAAACCAACGGCGCCGCCCACGCGCGTGCGCAAGACGCAGAATGGGTCCGTCAGCTCAATATGAGCTTCGGCGATGGCGCCTCTGCTGGCTGGGAGATCGATTTCGAGCGCGGCAAAGTCGCTGGCGCGCAACGCCTCGGCGCGCTCATTGGCCGGTCAATCACGTTCGCCGACATTGTCGATCGCGCCTTTTTCGCACCGAGCCAAGATCGTGCGCTGGTGAATGCCGCCTTCACGCCCGCGCCCGGAGCCGTACGTCGTATTGCGCTCGAACACGATGTGGTTCGCGCAGATGGCACGCCTATCCGTGTCCGCCACCAAGGCTTCGTTCGCACCACGCCGGATGGCATTCCTGTGCGGGTGACGTGCGTTACGAGCCTCGCCGAGGCAATGTCCGCAGCGTTTGCGCCATCTGTAATGGCGGATGCGCAACACGCGCTTAATCACCAGACTGAAGCACTGCGCACGCTCAACAACGAGCTTTCCGCCGCCGCCGCCGTCGACATTTCGGAAACCACCGCCTCTCTCGCGCAAATGCTTAGCGTGCTCGTCGACCGCAGCGCCGCGCTTGAACGCGGCGTTGATGATCTTGCTCATGCGCGCCACGAGGCCGACGCGGCCAATTTGGCGAAATCGCAATTTCTCGCGAACATGAGTCATGAACTGCGCACCCCTCTCAACGCCATCATTGGCTATACGGAGATGTTGCAGGAAGACGCCGAAGACAACGGTGACGAGCGCGCGGTTCAAGATCTCAATCGCATCCTCACTGCGGCCAAACACTTGCTCTCGCTTATCGGCGAAATTCTTGATCTCTCCAAGATCGAAGCCGGGCGGATGGAGGCAATTCCGGCAAAGTTTGACTTGCTGGACGTGTTAGAGGAACTGATTGAGACGGTGCGCCCGATCGCAACATCGAACGGCAACGAGATCACGATCTCCGGCACACCTTTCGCGGGCGACATCAACACAGACTCCCTGAAGTTAGGGCAGTGCGTACTGAACCTGCTCTCGAACGCCGCCAAGTTCACAAAGAATGGCAAGATCGACGTCGCTTTCGATCGCAAACTCCATAACGGCGTCGAGCAGCTCTTCATCACCGTTCGCGACACAGGCATCGGCATGTCGAAGGAGCATGTCTCGCGCCTCTTCCAGCCGTTTGTGCAAGCCGATCCCTCGATCACCCAGCAATATGGCGGCACTGGACTTGGACTCACGATCACGCGCCGCCTGTCGCAATTGCTTGGCGGTGATGTAACCGTGAAGAGCGCCCTCGGTGAAGGCTCAGCGTTCACGCTGCATGTGCCCGTCGATTTCGCTGATGCGGCCGCCGCACTTGGCGCCGCGGCGAAGGTTGACGAAGTTCAGGGAAACGAAGACGCGCCGCTCGTGATCGTTATCGAAGATGAAGCCGATGCACGCGAACTCGCGGCCCGCGCACTGACCCGCGCCGGATTTGCAGTGCAAGGCGTGGGCGGTGGCGAGGCGGGCCTGGCGCTCGCGCGCGCCAAAGCGCCGGCTTTGGTGCTACTCGACATCTTCTTGCCGGATCGCTCCGGTTGGCGCGTGCTGCAAAGCCTCAAGCACGACCCGAAGACACAGGATATTCCGGTGGTCGTTTTGTCTGTGAACGAAGATCGTGCGCACGCGCTCGCGCTCGGCGCCGCCGAGCACATCGTAAAGCCTGCCGATCGCGACATGCTCGCCGCCACGGTCATGCGCTACGCGCGCAAGCGGCCAGCGATCGCCGCTACCGCTTCGCCCGTAGCGCAGAAGGCGGCCGGCTAGTTCTGCGCGTGCGCGGCTAGCACACGTGCGACGGTTTCCGTCACGCGCTTACCGGTCGGGATGTGCAGAAACTCGTTCGGACCGTGTGCATTTGAATGCGGGCCGAGCACGCCTGTCACCACGAACTGCGCCTCTGGGAATTTCTCGCCCAGCATGCCCATGAACGGGATCGAGCCACCCTCGCCCATCATCGCCATGGGTTTACCCCAGGCAGTGTGCGAGGCGTCTTCAAGAGCGGCCTCAAGCCAAGCGGCCGTCGCGGGTGCGTTCCAACCAGACCCCTCCTTCTCGCCCTCGTAGCTCACGCGCGCGCCATAGGGCGGATCGCTCTCGAGAATTTGCTTCAGCGTAGCGCTCGCCTTCTTGGCATCCGCCGTCGGCGGTACACGCAGCGAAAGCTTGAGCTCCGTGAAGGGACGCAGCACGTTGCCCGCGTCGCGCGGCGCTGGCGCGCCGGCAAAGCCGGTGACAGACAGCGCCGGCCGCCAGGTGCGATTGAGCACGAGTTGGTCGCCTTCTGTGCCAGCAGGCTTCATCCCGTCAACGAACGGAAATTTCGAATAGACCTCATCACCCAGCGCCTGGGCCGCAACTTTAGCCTGTCGCTGCCGATCTGCAGGAACTTCGGCGTTGAAATCAGCACCGCTGATCTTGCCGGTCTCAATATCTTCAAACCGCGCCAGCAATTGCCGCGCGATACGGAAACTCGACGGCACGATCCCTGAGGCATCGCCGGAGTGTACGCCCTCCTCGAGCACATCGACCCGCAACGTGCCGCCAACCATGCCGCGCAGCGACGTCGTCAGCCACAGCCGCTCGTAATCGCCACACCCGCTATCGAGACACACGACGAGCGAAACCTTGCCGATCTTGTCCGCCAGCGCGTCCATGTAGAACGGCAAATCTGGCGACCCGCTTTCCTCGCTTGCCTCAATCACGACAACAGCGCGCTTGTGCGGCACCTCCTGCGCCTTGAGCGCCAGCAGCGCCGAGAGCGCGCCAAACATCGCATAGCCATCGTCGGCCCCGCCGCGGCCGAAGAGCTTGTCGCCTTCAAGCACCGGGACCCAGGGGCCCTTGCCTTCGGCCCACCCCGTCATTTCCGGCTGCTTGTCGAGGTGGCCATAGAGCAGAACCGTGTCAGCGCTCTTGGTCGCACCCGGCACGTCAATGAAAATCAGCGGTGTGCGCCCAGGCAGCCGCTCCACCGAGAGCGTCGCCCCCGGCAGGTCCGGCAACTTGCTCTTGGCCCAGCCGACAAAGAGCTCGACCGCCTTCTCCATATGCCCGTTCTTTTCCCAATCCGGATCGAACGAGGCCGATTTGTTCGGAATGGCGATGTAGGTCGTCAGCGTCGGCACGACTTCTTCGTTCCAGATCTCATCGACAAACTTGCGCAACTGCGCCTGCACGATCTCGGCCATATCGGGGCTCCTTTGCCGGCAATCTAGTCCGGGCCTCCTGGCACTTCCACACCCGCTTGCGGCCAGCCGACGGACCAGAGTATCCGTCACCCAACGCGGGCGTAGTTCAGAGGTAGAACGTCAGCTTCCCAAGCTGAATGTCGGGGGTTCGATTCCCCCCGCCCGCTCCAGCAAAAGGACGGTCGCCGACGAGCGTGTGCGCGGTCAAAACCCGCCTCGGGTCACGCTGGGGTCACAATCCGTCGTGCCTTCGACCTCTCGGGCAACCGTCGCGACCATCATGTGGTTCGTTGGTCTGTCGCTCGCCAGAGTCGGTGGGCGCCAAGACACACACGACGGTTGCGGTGCGCTTCATCTCGAAATGGCGCCGACGCCCCCGACGCCCAGACTCCGCGCCGACGGTTTGCGCATCACAACTGACAAGAATTTGCGATGGTGGTCATCCGCTTCGGTGGCCCAAGACTCGCTTCACGCCCAGCGCCAAACGCTAATCGCCGAAATTTTCGGTTCTAAGTGCAAGCCGCGTTTGGCCGAGCTGAAGCACTCATTACGGCGAGTGCGCGGCCCGCTGACTCGCCCCGCGTTTCACCACGTTCGACAGCGCTCCCCTATGCATGTACGCCATGTGACGCAGTCGGTACGCGACGACAAGGAAACGGCATGACGAGGGGCTCACACGCCGGCATTCGACACATCGTCTACTTGATGCTGGAGAACAGGTCGCTCGATAACGTGCTCGGCTGGTTGTACGAAGATGGCGCTCCCGCGCACGTCCTTCCACCTGGCTCATCGCCGCATTTTGATGGGCTGAACACGGACTTCTTCAATCTAGATGCGCACGGCAAGGAGCATCATGTCGTCCGCGGCACGGGCGGGCGCCACGCGGCGCCGCGCTTCGACCCCAACGAGGTTTACGAGCACGTCAATTTCCAACTGTTCGAAACCAAGACCACGCCAGTCAAGGCGCCGGAGGGAAAACCGCCTGAGCCGACAATGGGCGGTTTCTACAAGGACTATGCGCAATGGTACCGAAATAGCGACGAGATCATGATGAGCTACACGCCGGAAGAACTTCCGGTGCTCAACACGCTGGCGCGCCGCTTCGCCGTCTCCGATCGCTATTTTTCCTCCGTTCCCACGCAAACCAATTGCAACCGCGCCTTCGCCGCAGCCGGCAATTCGATCGGCCTCAACAAAAACAACGAACTCGAAGGCTGGGTCAACAACCGCAATTCAAATTGGCTGGCGCGCCCAGGCGGCGTGCAATTTTCCGAACGCACATTGTGGAACGTGCTCGATGAGCAGCACCAAAATCAGCCCAGCGACTGGATGATCTTTCACAGCAAGGGCAATTGGCTTGAGAATGTGCTCGGCGCCGAAGGCTATCCATACACGCGCAGGATCATGCAGCAGCTTCAGGATCGCCGTTTCGACCGCCACTTCGCCACTGTGGGGTCCGCTGATAGCCGCACCGACAACACGCTATTCGGCATGATCGCCAACGGAACGCTGCCGCGCTTCAGTTTCATCGAGCCGTCGTGGACGCTGCCCTTCGGTCCAGGGCTCGGGCCCAACGGCACGGACTATCATCCGCCCGGAGACATTCGAAAGGGCGAGCGCTTCCTCAAGCAATTGTACGAAGCCCTCTCAAGCAAACCGGATATCTGGAACTCGCTCCTGTTCATCATCAACTTTGACGAACACGGCGGCACCTATGACCATGTGAAGCCGCCTTGGACTGCGTCCGCGCCGTGGACCAGCAACGCCGACACGCCGACACCTGTGCGTTGCGAGCAAGATTTTCGGTTCGATCGCTTTGGTGTGCGCGTGCCACTGATCCTGGTGTCGCCGTTCGTTCGCGACGGAACGGTCTTCCGCGCCGAAGGCGACGTCCCGTTCGATCATACCTCCGTGCTCGCCACCATCCTCGATCTTATGGGTGTAGAGCGGCGCCACTGGCGCCTTGGCGCACGCGTGGAACGCGCGCCCGCCTTCCGCGACGTACTCACCGATCGCGCCCGCGACGACATCCCCAACTTCGAGGCTCCTCCCGTGCGAGACGCGAACATGAGCAAGCGCCTCTATGATGCGCTGCTGACAGACTATCCCGATCACCGGCCTGAGACGCGCCCAGTGCACGCTGTCGGCATCGGCGCGAAAGGTCACTTCGTCGCGTCGGAAGATGCATCCCGATACACGCATGCCGAACAGTTTCAGGGCGGCCCAATTCCCGTCACGCTGCGCTTTTCCAACGGCTCGGGCTCTCCCGTTGAACACGACAGCGCGCTCGATGTGCGCGGCATGGCGGTCAAGTTTCATCTCCGCGACGGCGGCGAGTCAGATCTGATCGCCATTACGTTGCCGATCTTCTTCGCGCAGAACCCGGAAGAATTCCTTCAGTTCGCGGCAGCCGGCGTGCCTGTGCCGGACAGACCCGAAGGATGGTTTCAGCGCATGCTGGACATGCTCCAGCTACGAGCGCCCGCGCGTCGGCCGGATCTCCCGGACGACGGCACGGTTGGCGTCGTGCGCTATGCTGACAAACATATGGCGGCACGACCTGGCACGGTCGCGGCGACGATGCTCGTCACGCCAGCGAGTTATGGCCGCGCGGCCTATCACGCGCTGCACACCTTCAAGCTCATCGCAGCTGACGGCGCGGTTACCTTCGCCCGCTTTGACTGGGAGCCGGTGGCTGGCGTCATGCCTTTCCTCGAGAAAGGCGTGCACGACAAATTTCTCCATGAAGAGCTGCGGGAACGCGTTCAGCGCGCGCCGATCCGCTTTGTCCTGCGTATGAACGTCGCCGGCCAGGGTGACGACATCAACGACCCCACCAAGGTATGGGACACCACACGCTTGCGTGTTGTGCTGGGTGAATTGTGGATCACGGACCTCGCGGATGACAACGGTGCTGGCTGCGAGCGCCTCAGCTTCAATCCGACAAGGCTGGCGCCTGGCATCGAGTGTTCGGACGACCCGGTGCTGGCGGCGCGGCGCGGCGCCTACGAATACTCTTGTCGGCTTCGGGGCGGTAGCGGCTGTCCGGTGGGAGGGGACCAGTGGTGAGCAAACTTTTCGCAAACATCTGGACGAGCATTCGGCATCTATTCGAACGGCTCCTGATCGCCTTTTGGCGCCGCGTCGCTCCAGTTAAGACGCCGCAACCAACCTACTCGACGGCTCTGGCGGACAATCTGCAGATGCACATGAACCTCGTGATGCCGCTTGCGGATCAGACTCCCGTCGGTCGCGCGCGCGCGGCGCAAGCCATCGCCGCCAATATCGACGAACTCTTCACCGGCCTCAGCAATGTCGGCACGGTGCACTTCGCTCGCTTCGATCTCATCGGCGGCAATCTCTGCATGTACTCGGTATTCGATGGCGATTTCCGCGCCTACATTCGCGACTTCATCTGCGTGTTCGGTTCAGTCTTCGATTCACTGCTCGGCCTCGTAGCCGATCCGCCGCCCTCGCCGTCAGCGCTCCATCCGGAAGCGTTCATCGACTGGATTCACCGGCACGACTCCTTTCAGATCCCTCGCGATCTCACGTCGCTCTTTCCCGAAGAGAAAAATCTCAAGAACCTATCTCGCGATCTGGTCCTCTTGCTCGACGAAAATCCCAATGTGCAGCTTGGCCGCTTCAGCGGCTATCCGGGCATCTCGGTCGCTCAGATTCGCCACGGCACGGGATTGGGGTGGTGAGCGTGTCCAGCGCGCTCAACTTGGCCGACCTGCAAGGCAATATCTTGCGAGGATATGGCAAGCAATACGTTCGCCACCTCGTCCTCTCTGTGGCCAGTTCAGCTGCAGCGCGCCGCTGGCTCTTCGACGCCACCAGCGGCGATGAAGGCGCCGCGCCTCAGATCACCAACGCCGAACCGTGGGACGAGCGCCGCCGCACGTGCGTAAACATTGGCATCACGCAGACCGGTCTCGCCGCGCTTGGGGTCTCACCATCTTCGTTGAATAGTTTTCCGCACGAGTTCGTCGCCGGCATGGCCGCGCGCAACATGCTCCTCGGCGATACAGGACCAAGTGATCCCTCCAACTGGAAGGAGGAGTGGCGCGGCGAAGGCGTTGACCTGATGATCTCGGTCTACGCCGATGACGCCGCAGATCGCTCAGCGACGGCCGATCGAATTCTGGCGACTCGTGGCGCTTTCGGATTGCGCGCCGCGCTCGACGGCGAGGGTTTCGCTGGCGGCCTCGTGCATTTCGGTTACCGCGATAGCATTTCCCAGCCGCAATTTTACGGCGTGCACGATCCTGACGACCGCCGCGACGATCAACCATTCGTTGAGGTCGGCGCCATGCTACTCGGTCATGCAACGCCGATTGAGAACCTGCGTTGGGAAGTGCCTCAACCCAACGTCCTCGGCAGTAACGGCAGCTTCAACGCCTTTCGCGTGCTTGAGCAGCAAGTGGCCGAGTTTGAAGACTTCCTCAGCGCTTGCGCCGACGCATTGATCAAGAACCCACTGAGCGAGACGCTGCTCCCGCCCGGGACGGAGAACCAGTGGGATCCCCCGATGAGCCGTCACGCAGCATTGCGTGAGATGGTGGCCGCCAAGATGCTCGGTCGCTGGCGCAACGGTGTGCCGCTCGCTCTGGCCCCGACCACGCCCTCGCCTCAACCGCGGATCGATGACGCTGGCCTCAACAATTACGGCTACGCTAGTGACCCCGACGGACAGCGTTGTCCGATCGGCAGCCACATGCGCCGCAGCAATCCGCGTGACGCAAAGACCGTGCAGCGCAATACCAACCACGCACGCCGTCTTATAAGACGCGGCATTCCGTACGGCCCTCAATACAATCCATCGAATCCAGTGAAGGCAGAGCGTGGCCTGTTGGGGTCATTCATGTGCGCAAGCCTGACCGGCCAGTTTGAAGCCATTCAATACGATTGGACCAATCTCGGGCTTCAAGATCCACGCATTACGGGCTCGAACGACCCGGTCCTTGGCAACAATGATCCGCTATTCAGCCTATTTTCGTTTCCGGTCGGAGAGGATGCCGTCAAGTTCAGAGGCTTCTCGCGCTTTGTGCATACCAGAGGCGGCGCCTATCTCTTTCAGCCCAGCATAAGCGCGATTCGTTATCTCGCCGCGCTCTCTGGCGGCAGGACCTCAAACGCGCGATAGATCCAACCTATGCGCACTGAACAACTCGCGGTCCTGTTCACAGACTTGGTCGGCTCCACCGAACTGTCGCAAGCGCACGCTCCGGACACGGCGGAGCAAATTCGACGTCAGCACAACGCCATCCTGCGCCAAGCCATCACCGAGCACGCCGGAACTGAGGTCAAGAATCTAGGCGATGGCGTCATGGTTGTGTTTGGCGCCGCCTCCGCAGCACTCGCCTGCGCAGTCGCCATGCAACAGCGCGTGGATCTCGATAATCACCGGCAAAAGCGCTCCGGCGGACTTCGGGTCGGCATCAGCGCCGGCGAAGTCGTTCATGATGAGGGCGATTATTTCGGTGACGCCGTGGTGGAGGCCGCACGTCTGTGCGCGCAGTGTGCGGGCGGACAAGTCCTGCTGGCCGAGGTGGTCCATCTCATGGCGGGTCGGCGCAACACCCATGAATGCCGCCCAGTCGGCGCGCTCACGCTGAAAGGTTTAAACACCCCTGTCGAGGCGATGGAGATACTCTGGCCGCGGCTGGAGCACAAAGCCGCGACATCGCGCATTCCCTTGCCTGCCCGGATCGAGCGTCCGGCGGAGAGGTTTGTTGGTCGCGGCAACGAACTCGATTTGATCAACGCGTCATTCGCTCGTGTCAGTGCGGCGTCGGCCCGGGAATTCGTTCTCGTCGGCGGTGAAGCAGGTCTCGGCAAGACCACGATGACCACGCGCGCGGCCCGCACCGCGTTCGAGCAAGGCGCGAACGTGTTGTTCGGCCACTGCGAAGAAGACCTCGTCACGCCTTACCAGCTCTTCGCCGAAACGTTGCGCCATTACGTGACGCATGCGCCGGAGGATGAATTACGCGCGCATGTGGCGGAACACGGGTCCGAACTGGTGCGGATCGTTCCTGCACTAGCGGGACGTATTCCGGACCTGCCGCCTACAAAGGCGACGGACGCCGATTCGGAGCGCTCATTGTTGTTTGCAGCAGTTGTCGGCATGCTCGCCACGGCGGCGGACGAGCGCCCGTTGGTGCTGTTGCTCGATGATATTCAGTGGGCGGACAAGGGCAGCCTGATCTTACTACGCCACATCGCTACGATCGACCGACCGCTACGGCTATTGGTGCTCGCGACCTACCGCGACAACGAATTAGGCGCCCTTCTCGACACACTCGCCGCGTTGCATCGGCAAACTGGCGTAACACGCATTGATCTCAAGGGGCTCGACGACGGGGAAGTGCTGCAATGCGTGGAGTCAATCGTCAGGGGCGCGCAGAGCGACACCGCGCTCGCGCTCGCGCGCGCCGTGCACAGCGAAACGGATGGCAATCCGTTCTTCGTGACAGAGCTTCTGCGACATTTGACTGACACCGGCGTTCTTTCGCAAAACGGGCGATGGTCGCCTGCGGGCGGCATCGAAAAGCTCGCGCTTCCAGACAGCGTGCGCGAAGTCATCGGCGCGCGGGTTACCCGCCTCGGTAGCGAGTGCGGCCGTGTGCTTGGCTTAGCCGCGGTCATCGGTCGAGATTTCGACTTTGATTTGTTGGCGCGCGCCACTGAGATGAACGAGAACGCTCTGCTCGATGTGCTCGACAGCGCGGTGGACGCAGCACTGATCCAAGAATTATCCGAGGGCGTTGGCCGCTACCACTTCGCGCACGGCCTCATTCAGCACGCGCTCTACGAAGACCTCAGCGCAACGCGTCGTGCGAAGTCACACCGCACCATCGCCGTGAGCCTCGACGAACTTTGCGGTGCGGCGCCCGGGCTGCGCATCGGCGAGCTCGCTCGCCATTGGTGCCACGCACCGACACGCGATGACGCGCCCAAAGCAGCGGCGTATGCCTATCAAGCAGGAAACGCCGCGCTCAGCGCCCTCGCTCCCAGCGATGCCATCGACTATTTCACCACGGCAAAGAAACTGATCACCGATCAGGGCGTGAATGACAGTGCGCTGGAGTTGGATCTCGCCATTGGTCTCGGCGCGGCTCAGCGCCAGACGGGAGATCCCGCTTCCCGCGAGACGTTGCTTGCGGCGGGCAAACGCGCCGCCGAGAGCGGCGACACCGAGCGACTTGTACGCGCAGTTCTTGCCAACGACCGCGGCTGGCACAGCACCACCGGCGCGGCTGACGCCGAAAAAATCGCGCTCTTGGAGCTTGCGTTGGGGCGTCTGCCTGCCGGCGTCCCCGATCGCGCCCTCGTGCTCGGCACGCTTTGCGCTGAACTCGCATTTGGCAGCGCGTTGGATCGTCGGCGCGCGCTTGCCGATGAGGCGTTGGCGATCGCTGAAGCCACCGGGGACGATGCGATCATCGTACGCACCCTCAATCACATGGCGTTCTCGCTGACGTTGCCGTCGCTGCTTGAGTCTTCTTTGAAATGGACCGCCGATGCGCTCGCACGCGCCGAGCGGCTCGGCGATCCGATGCAGCTTTATTTTGCCGCAATGTACCGCGCGACTGCGGCTGTGCGTGCGAACGACATCGCCGAGGCAGACCGCTGCTATGCAATCGCGGGCGCACTCGTTCACCAACTTGCTCTCCCACCCCTGCGCTGGGAGTACGGTTTTCACATGTCGAAGCGCGCGCAATTGGCGGGCGATCTAGCTGAAGCCGAACGACTAGCAGGTGAAGCCGCTTCTGTCGGCGCCAGCTGCGGCCAACCCGATGCGCAGACTTTTTTCGGTGTGCAACTTGCGGCGATCAGTTGGATGCGCGGGACCATGGGCGATCTCGCGCCGTTGCTTGAGATGATGATGCAGGCAAATCCAGGGCTGCCAACGATACGCGCCTCGCTTGCGATGGCCTTCGCGCAGGCCGGTCGCGTGGAGGACGCTGCGCGCATACTCAGCGAATTTGCCGCCACCGGCTACGCGCTTCCCGAGGATGCTGCTTGGCTGAACGGCATGACCGAGTACGCAGACGCCGCGATCAATTGCGGCGACGCCAACACTGCGCCCTCGCTCTATGATTTGCTGTTACCGTGGGCCGCCCACTTCTCTGCTGCTGGCGGGCTGACGGCCGAAGGTCCAGTTTGCCTCTACCTAGGCGGTCTTGCGACAATGCTCGGCCGTTACGACGACGCCGCGCGCCATCTCTCATTGGCGGATGAACTCTGCGCGCGCCACGCAATGAAATACTTCGCAGCGCGGACCAATTTGCAGCGCGCCCAATTAATGCTTCGCCGCGGTCTCGAAGGCGACGCGGACACAGCCCGCACACTGCTGAAGGACGCCAGCAGCGCAGCAGCCGCGAACGGGTACGGCGCCGTTGCACGCCAAGCCGATGAGACGCTGGCGCGTATCAAGGCATGAACGCGGGCGACCGGCGCACTGCCTTCCCCCGCCGCTGGCAGTTGGCCCCGGAACCGAGGGGCACGGCTTAGCCACCCTGCCCGTATCGTGGGCCAATCGCCGGCGCCATCGTCGACCATGCGGGGTTCACGAACCAAAAAGGCAATCGCTGTCTTGGCCATCGACGCGCGCGTGGCGGCTTTACGACACCGAGGGTGGTGAGTTCCTGCGGCTAGTCCAAAAGAAAAGCGGCGGACCTTTCGGTCCGCCGCTCCTCATTTCTTTCGACTGTAGCGTCGATCTTAGAACCGGTAACGGCCTGAGACTGCGAAGCTGCGGCCGAGCGTGCGGTACGTTTGCACGTCGGTGTTTGCCTGACGCGGCTGACCCGACACCGTCTGCGGCGGGTATTCGTCCATCAGGTTGTCGATGTTGGCCGTGACCGTGAAATTGTCGGTCACGTTCCAACGGACAGCAGCGTCGAAGTAGCTGGCGTCCGGGTTGATGTAGGCGGTGCCGAAGGTGCCGTCGTCCATTTCTGGCACGTAGGTCCAGCGGCCGAACAGAGTCCAATCGCCAACATTGTAGGTCGCCGAGAGCACCGACTTGTAGTCGGGCAGACCGCCACCAACCGCCGCGTTGGAAGAACCAGCGTTGTTCGAACCACCGAACGAGATGTTGTTCGTGATCGAATACAGCTCGTTGATCGTCAGCTCACCAGGACCGATCGGCACTGACCATTCGAGTTGAATGTCCACACCGTCTGTCGAGTAGAGGCCTTGGTTCGCACGCGTGGTGTTGACCGAGAACACCTGACCCGTTGCCGGAGTACGGACGATACGAGCGCAGCTCGCAGCGTTCGAGTTCTGGTAGCAATCGTTCAAGAAGAACTGAGCCGAACGAGACGCGATAACGTCCGAGATCTCGATGTCGTACCAATCAACCGTCGCGCGGAAGTCACCGATCGGGAACCAGTCAGGCTGGAACACCAGGCCGTAGGTTGCCGACTCGGCCGTTTCCGGCGCGAGGTTCGGGTTGCCGAACGCGAAGGCTTGCACTTGGCTATTGTTGGCCGTGAAGCCCGGATAGACAACGCCGCCGGCGGTGCAGAGACCGACGTTGATGTTGTTGGTCGTGCTCGCGTCTTCGTTTTGATCCGGCACGCCGTTCGACGGGCCAGAGCTGAGCGGACCGGTCGCATCGCGGCAAGGATCGACGTAGGACGGGAAGCCCTGGTCGCCCGCTTGGAACAGTTCGAACACGCTCGGAGCACGCGTTGCTTCGTTGTAAATGGCGCGGAAACGCAGCCATTCGGTCGGAGCCCACTCAGCACCGATCTTGAAGGTGTCGACGTTGCCAGCGGTCGAGTAGTTCGACCGGCGGAAGCCGCCTTCGAGGCCCAGGTAGTGAGCGAACGGAGCTTCGGTGATCAACGGGACCGCGACTTCGGTGTACAGCTCGTACACGTCAACCTGACCCTCTTGGTCTTGGATGGCGTTGAAGCCGAAGATGTTGCCTGAGCGTTGCTCGTTATCGTTGTACTGCGACGCGAAGGTGTCGCGATACTCGAAGCCGAACACCGCAGCCACCGGACCAGCAGGAAGTTGGAAGAGATCGCCGCGGATATAGCCCGCGAGACGGTTTTCTTCGATCTTGATGTTGGTGAAGGTGTTGACGCGGATGAACGAAGTCATCGCACCAGCTTGCAGCGGACCAGCGCCGTCCGGATCGCGGTTGAGCGTGCCCGGGCCGAAGATATCGAGCGGGACGCAACCCGGCAGAGCAGCAACGCCGAGCGGGTTGCCCGAGGAGTCTTGGCAGCCTGCCAGACCCTGACGGAGCGCCGTGGCGTTCACGCTGTTGAGCGAACGGCTGGCGAAAGCGCTTTGGCCGTATGAAGCCGAAAGAGCCCAATCCCAGTTGTCGCCCAACGAACCTTCGAGGCTGGTCAGGAAGTAGAAGGCGTTGTTCTCGAACAAGCCGTTACGCGTGCCAACTTCGGTCGTACGACGGTCCATGACGAACGGCGCGAGCTTGTTGGCGCGGCTTTGAAGAGCCGACCACAGGTCCGGGTGGTTCGTCGAGATCAACGTCTGCATCGCAGGCGTCAGCGTGATGGTCAGACCGGTGGCCGGTGTCGGCGCCAGCTGAACTTCGTTTTGCGAGTTCGTGTAGTTGATCAACACGTTGAGACGCAGCGTGTCGGAGATGTCGTAGTGACCAATCGTCGACAGAGCGATGCGCTCGCCCGGAATGATCAGGAAGTTGTCCGGCGCGAAGTTATAGCGCGACGAGCCAGCAGCACGATCCGGAATTTGGCAAGCTGAAGCCACAAAGCGCGGCGTCAGTGCGCCGGCGTCGTTGAACGACAGGTTGCCGGTGTTGACGGCGACGCCGGCGGTTGCCGGGTTGCAGTCGGTGTTTGCAGCAGCAAACTGACCTGGAAGCAGCGCCGCCAAGCCCGTGAACGGGTTGGCCGGGTTGTTCGTGATCCAGCCCCACGGCGGCGTTGCCGAACCGCCAGAAGCGAGAACGGTTACGCCGGTCGCTTCTGCAGCGGTGTCGCAGATGAACGGGCCGAGCGCCGGCGTCGAGCAGACGCCACCGGAAACGCGCGAGTAGTCGTATTCGCTCTGCAGCACGCCTTCGCGGTTATAGTACGAAGCATACGTGGTGAGGTTGCCGCGGCCGTTGGCGAAGTTGCCGCCGACGAGGCCGTTGATTTCGAATTCGGCCGAGTTACCGGTTTCGAGTTCGGAGCCGTAAGTCATCGTGACTTCGCCGCCCTCGTAATCGTCCTTCAGCACGAAGTTCACAACGCCCGCGAGAGCGTCAGAACCGTACACGGCCGAGGCGCCGCCGGTCACGACTTCGATGCGTGAGATCAGCGAGGCTGGGATCGTGTTGATGTCGACGGTGCCGGCGGTCGACGAGGCAGGAACGCGTTCGCCGTTGACCAGAACCAGCGTACGGTTCGGACCCAGACCACGAAGGTCGACAGTCGCGAAGCGTTCGCCGCCTGAGTTGTTCGAGGTGCGGGTGTTGCCCGGGATGATCTGCGGAAGTTCGTTCAGCAGGGAGTCCGTGGTCAGCGTGGCCGTCAGTTCGAGCTGCTCGGCGCCGACCGTCGTGATCGGGCTGATAGCTTCGAAGTCTTGACGCACCAAGCGGGTGCCCGTGACGACGATTGCTTCTTCATCTTCTTGGTCTTGCGCCATCGCCGGCGTCGCCGCGATCGCCGCTGCCGCTGCTGCGAGCACCGAAGCGCCCGTCAGCAGGGTCTTGCGCTTCCCCTGACTCTTAATCTTGCTCATCTTTACCCCCTTCGAACCCAAGGAAATTTCTGAGAGCGCGGAACACTAGCTCCAGGGGGTTCGAAGCCGTGGAGAGTTTCGCTTTACAAGGCAGGGTCCCGCGCCCTCTCACTCACGCTTACGGCGCGCGAGGAAATCGGTCTTGCCCAGAAAAAGCTCCAAACATGCCGAACCACGCCTAATTGTTAGAACCTGTTTTCCATGTCACATTTTTGCAAACGCGCGTTTCGAAGCGCGCGTAACGCGCACTACGCCGACGCAGCGCGCGTGTAGCGCACACTACGTGTTGTACGATCTATGGAAGCGTTCTGTGATCAAAGTTTGCGGCTACGCGTAAGCGCGTTTGCTGCTTCTGAACTTCGAGGGTGACATCCCGAACGTCGCACCGAACTGACGGGAAAACGCGCTCTGGTCCTTGTAACCGCACGCGTGGGCAACATCGGCGATTGAACCTTCTTCAGCCAAAAGGTCGACAGCCAGTTCCAAACGCAGCTTTGTGAACAGTCGCCGCGGACCCACGCCGAAAACCGATACGAAGTCTCTTTCGAGTTGGGACACGGACACCGAGAAGCGCGCCGCTAAGTCGCCGACATCGATAAGCCCATCCAAATTTCCGCGGATGAGCTGCGAAGCCTCGGCAACACGGCGATAGGTTTGATCTTTGCGCTCCGAAAGCTCCAAACGCTGAGCAATCGCTGCAATTCCTGCAAGTTCACCATTGTCGTCGAAGATCGGCCAACGTCCGATTAGCAGCCAAAAGGGACGGCCGTGCGCCGAAACAACCCGCGTCATGACTTGGCGGGAGGGGCGCCGCGTCCGAATAACGGCGCGATCGTGGGATTCCCAGGATTCGCTTGTGGCTTCGTCAAAAAACATCGCCGCGCCTGCACCGAGCACTTCGGCGCGGTCTGCTACACCGCAAAGCTCCGCCATCGCGGCGTTCGCTCCGACATGGCGCAGCTCGCAATCCTTCAAGCAGAAGGGAACGTTATTGAGATGATCGAGCACTTGCTCCAGCTGCCTGATAGGCAACGCCTCAAGCGACCCACTAACCTGACTGCCCACGATGTCGAACCCACCACCAAGTAGACATCGAGCTTCCGTTCTCATTTCGAGTGGAGCAAGCGCTACAACGATTATGAGACTATTATGCGGTGCCGCTAAAACGCTATAGTCCGAGGGCATAGACCTTTCGGACTATAGCACTCGCTTCGTTCGATCTCGCGCCAGCAAAAGCGATCGTTGACCGCGAAAAATGCGCAAGATCGACCGGCGATCGTAGTGAAACCTTCGCTACATCACAGCTTCGATCTCGTGAAACTCCCGCTACACAACGCGTTGTAAATTAGCGACACGCGATAACGCGGATCATGCAAGGTCATGTCGTCCAAGTCGCGAGCGTTGGCGGGCACGCAGAACCGCTGCGCTACTACGTGATATGCGATGAAGCGGCCGACGCCATGCAGCTGCTTCGTACGACGTTCGCGTCGGATCGCGATTGGGCGATCTCAATCTTGCGGCCGGTGGCCGCTTGGGAAGTCGACGCGTTTCAGCTAGCAGCCGGCGAAGTTAGGCAAGCGCCGTGAGCTCCAGCTGACGCTCACCTAAATCTAGGGTCAGTTCGGAACGAACCGCGTCAGCGTTGTCGTGCCGTCGCCGCCTTGGATGGGCGTTGCCGTCGACCCGCGACGCGCGCGCAACACCTCTGACGCGGCCGAGATGCGCCCCGGGAATTGGCCGATCATATACCACTCCCCTTGCGCACTCGCGCCGAGTGCGACCTCGATCGTCGCGCCATCGCAAGCTCGGCCTTGGCAGGCGAGGTTCATAAACTCGGCGCTGTCGCCGCCCGTGTCTGCGAAATCTGTCAGCACGCCGTTGACGTTTGCGCGCAAAGGCTCTGCCGCCATAGGTATTCTGAGGATCGCGCGATAGGCGCCGTTCATAGCGAGACGCGCACGCACGACGCGTTCGCCGTTCTCTTGCGACACGACGATGTCCTCAAGCGCCGGCGCTGCAATCGGCTCCACGGGCGCGGCTGCGGCCCATGTGTTGAAGCGGTCGCCCGGCAGGATGAGCTCGGGTCGAAATCCACCGGCAAGCGTCTGCGGCAATTCACGCTCAGCGGAGCCCGCCAGCACGCGCGCCTCGTTGTCGCTCGTGTTCACAAAATAGGTGATGTTGAGAGAGCGCGGGCGCGCTTCCGACATGCTCGGCGTGATTGCCGAAAGTGCGAAGCTGGCAACAAGTCCAAGCGCGCACACTGAAACCAGTTCTCGCCAACGCCCCTCGCCACGAACCTGCCCAATCAGGCCGAGCCACGGCAAGATCATCATCGCGCCAATGAGCGCGAGTGCAAACGGCATCTCGAAACCTAGCGCCAGCTCGATCAAGGACAACAATGGCGCCCAGATCACCAATGCCGCGAACGCGGCGAGCCAAGCGCCAACCACGCCCGCCGGCCTCCACGCCAGCGCAATCAGCGCGCCGAGCGCAAACAGTGCGGCCGGAATTGCGAACAAAATTGAGATACCGGGAAGAAAGAACGAAAGTCCGCCACCAAGCGCGGCAAACCACATCATGGCGCCGGCGAGCGTCTGCGCAGGCGAGCGCTCACCACGCAGCATGCAGAGTGACACCACCGCCCCGAACAGCGCTGAGAAAATACACCACGCGCGCGCCGGCTCGGGATGCGCAAACCCGTAGTCAGCGCCGGGGCGCAGCGCGCTCAATAGAAAGCCGAACCCAAACGCGACAATACCGGCCACGACGATCGCGAGCACCGGCGCAGCCAGTGCAGACCAGCGTCCAACTGTGCCAGCGCGCCAAAACGCAAACCCTGCAATCAGCGCACAAACTGCCAACGCAGCCTGCCCGACCCAGCTTGGCGCAGCGATGAAGGCCCGCGACGCGACATCGGTGTAGACCATCGGTGTCACGACATCCGCGTCGCGCTCGCCTGCGAGCCGGCGAACAACACTAAGCGCGACGTCGCCCATATGCTGAACACTGCGAAGATCCTGCGAGGCGATGTTGTCCTGCGGCGTGTGATAGTCTTCGAGACCATCAAGCACGGCGATGTTGAGCACATCGAGACCAGGCCGCGTCAGCGCGGTTACGTCACTTGAGTTCGAAAGCAACGCATAGACGTCCGCCATCACGGAATTCGCGATCGGGCGCGGTGCGTCGGAAAATGCTGCGATGGAGTCGGCGTTGGGTTGATTGGACTCGAAAAAGATCGCCGGTCCACGGGAGCCTCGCGCTTCGAGGTTCACCAGCGATTCAACAGACGCGATCAATGGATCGTCAGCGCCGAATGCGTAAGCCCCGAGCAGACCCGGCTCTTCGCCGTCACTGAACAAAAAAATAACGCGGCGCGTCAGCTGCTCTCGTGAGATCATGCTCGCGATCTGGAGCCATACCGAGACGCCAATTCCGTCGTCGCTCGCGCCGGGAGCGGCAGTGACTGAGTCATAGTGCGCGGCGGCAAGGATGGCGGGTCCATTGCCGGGTCCAACGCTGAAGACGATGTTGCGCACGCGCGCGCAATCGACCAGCGGACCGCGCGGTTGCGGCCGGCACGCAAACGTGTCGCGAACCTCCGGCTTAAAGCCAAGCGCGACGATCTCCTGAAGCAATCGCTCACGAACCACGTCTTCGGCGGCGCTATCAACCGGATGGGGCGTCTCATCGCCGAGGATGCGCACAAGCCGCTCACGCGACGCCGCTGCATCGAACTGCCCAGCCTCATTGCGTGCGCGCACAGCGTCCGGCGTCAGCGCCAAGCCGACGAACATAACCGCGACGAAGAGCGCGCTAAGAAGCGCCAGGGCGCCAAACCAACGGACCGATAGAAACGACATCATCCGCGCGGCTCTAACATCCGCCTGCAACGCACGCCATGCGCTATCTAGTTGGACTTCAACGATCAGCGCCCGCGAAGCTGATCGTTGCCTTCGATCATGCCGCCGGACGCGGCCGGAATGTCCAGCGTGCCGACGGACGCCAACATTTGGCGCTCGGCCACAACCAAGTCACGCTCGGCCTGCGCCAGCGCAATACGGGCCGTCAGCAGATCAGCTTCCTGGTCGAGCACTTCAACGGTCGAACGAAGACCGGTCTCCTGCTCGAGGCGCACGCCTTCATAGGCAAGCTCGGCAGCTTGCACCTGTTCACGCGCGGATTGCACAGCCGAGCGCGCACTGGCGAGGCCTGTCCACGCGTTGGTCACGAGCTCTTGCACGGAGCGCTCGGTCGCGGAGAGATCGAGATTTGAAGCTGAACGCAATGCGCGCTGCTGGCGCGTGCGCGAGCGAATGGCGCCGCCTTGAAACAGCGGCACGGCGAGACGAACGCCCACCGTATCGTTCGAGGACTCAGACGTGTCGTCGTTGAAATCGGCGCCGAGCGAATAGCCGGCTTCTGCGGTGACGTTTAGCCGGCCTTGCGCGGCGGCCGCGGCGACATTCGCGTCCGCGAGACGCGTTGCTGCTTGCGCACTGATGAGGCGCGGGCTGTTGTCGACGGCGGTGCCAAGCGCGTTTTCCAGATCGGACGGCAAACCGGTTGCAGCTGGCGGCACTTGCAGGTCTGACGGCGGACGCCCAACAAGACGGCGATACGCTTCAACCGCCGCAGCCATTGCGCCCTGAGCTTGCACGAGCTGCGTACGCGCTTGCGCGTAGCGCGCTTGCGATTGCGCAACGTCAGTGCGCGTGACGACACCAGCATCAAACTGCGCTTGAGCGTATTCTTGCAAGCGTTGGAGATTGGAAACGGTTTGCTCGCGCGCGGCAACCACCGCCTGTGCTTGACGCACATTTGCATAAGCGGTCGTCACATCGAGCAGCAATTGCTGGCGCGCGCCCTCAAAGTCGGCTGTGGCGCCGGCAATCTGCGCACGAGCGGCGCGCGTTGAAGCAAGCACGCGGCCAGAACCGAACAGGAGCTGAGAAATGTTCGCCGAACTCGTCCAGGTTTCGGTGCGGTCGCCATCGAGCGCGGGGTTGTCGGAGTCACGATCGCCGGCGCTCGCGGAGGCCGATACCGAAACTTGCGGAAGCGCCGCGGACAAAGCTTGCGGCAGCGCCTCGCGCGTTGCGCGCAATCTTTGGCGTTGCGCAGCCAATGTCGGGTTGCCCTCTTGGGCCGAGACCATGGCCTCACCCAGCGTGTCAGCTTGCGCTGTTCCGATTGCGGCGCTCAAAGCGGCCAGAGAAACGATCAACGTACGCATCAAGGACTTCTTCCTCATTCCCGCCGCAGCGCCTCGATCGGATCGAGTTTCGCTGCGCGCCATGCGGGGTACGCGCCGAACACGACCCCGACCAATCCAGAAAAGGCGATCGCCAACCCAG
>JAPLOL010000073.1 GCA_026400735.1 Alphaproteobacteria bacterium
CCGCCCGCGGCTCCGCGCATGGAAGGCATCGAGGCGGACTTTCTCGCGCGCGTGCGCGATGGGATGTTCGGCGTTTGTAACGAACCGGGCGGCACGGCAACGCGCGCCGGCAATCTCGAACTCGTGCGTCACCCCGAGACCAACGCTGCCGTTCCGCTTACACCGGAAAACCGCGCCTGGCAGCCCGTGCAGATCGCCGGCAAAACCGGCACGGCGCAGGTCCGTGCGCTCGGCAACAATCGTGGCCGCCATTTCTCAACCATCGAATGGCGTTATCGCGACAACGCGCTCTTCTGCTGCTTCGGCCCTTGGCATGAGCCGCGCTATGCGTGCGCAGTCGTCATCGAACACGGTGGCGCCGGTTCTGCCGTCGCCGGCCCGATCGCGCGCGAGATCATGCGCGCCACATTGATGCGCGACCCGTCGCGCCGTCCGCCTGCGAGCCTCGCGCAGCTTGAAGAAAATCTGGCGAGGAACGCATGACCACGCTCGCGCTGACCGCCGGTCCAAATACGCTGCTTGACCGCTTCGCCAAGCTGAATTGGGGCATCATCACCATCCTCATCGCGCTCGCCTTCATTGGCGTGCTGATGCACTTTTCGGTTTCGTCCGGCGCATGGACCGACATGCCGCTGAAGCACGGCACGCGCTTCGCCGTGCTGCTCGTGGTGATGATCGGCTCGGCGATGTTCTTGGACACGCGTGTATGGCTCGCGATCGCGTATCCGCTCTATGCGGTGTCGTTGCTTCTGCTCGTCGGCGTTGAAGTCGCCGGCGCAACGCGCATGGGCGCTACACGTTGGCTCGATATAGGGCCGATCTCACTGCAGCCGTCCGAGCTCATGAAAGTGGGCATCGTGCTCGCGCTGGCGCGCTATTATCACCAGCTCGATCCGCGCAAAACTGGCACTGTGCTTTGGGTCATCCCGCCGTTCCTGATGATCGTCGCGCCTGTCGCGCTGGTCATGCACCAGCCCGACCTCGGCACGTCGCTGATGATCCTCTTCGCGGGGATTTGCGTCATGTTCTTGGGCGGCTTGCTCTGGCGCATCATCGCCGCCGGCGCGATCGTCGCCATAGGCGGGGCGGTGTTTGCGTATTTCGGCGTCTTGCACGAATACCAACGCCAACGCGTCGACGTCTTCCTCGGCATCACCCAAGACCCGCTCGGCGCTGGCTATCACGTGCTGCAATCCAAAATCGCCATCGGCTCTGCCGGGCTTTTGGGACGCGGCTGGATGCAAGGCACGCAGTCTCAGCTCGACTTCCTTCCCGAAAAACACACCGACTTCATCTTCACGATGATTGTCGAAGAGTTCGGCCTGCTCGGCGGCACGCTCGTGCTCGTCCTCTTCGGTGCGCTTCTGGCCTTCACGATGCAGGTTGCCTACAAAGCCCGTTCGCTGTTCGGCAAACTCGCTGCCGGCGGCATCGCCGCGACGCTTGCGTGCTATGTGTTCATTAACACGGCGATGGTGATTGGCCTCGTGCCGGTCGTCGGCATTCCGCTGCCAATGATCAGCTTCGGCGGCACCGCGATGGTGACGCTGATGGCCGGCTACGCGATCGTGCTCAGTGTCGACTTGCACCGCGACCAACACGGCGCCCGCGGCTGGCTCTGGTGATCGACGAACGGCGCTGGTTTCCAGCGCTTAGTCGACTAATCCCCGCCGCCGCAACTCAGTCAGCGCCACGTCAAAGGTAGGGATGATCTTTCCCGACTTGCCGATGATACTTCCGATATAGAAGCCGGTCTCGGACATCTCCGCCTTGTCCAGCATCACACGAAAGTAGGTCTTGGAAAGGATGGGGTCATTCTCCCAGTCAACTGTCTCCAGCCTCTCATGCACGCAAACAACATGTATGTTCGGATTGATGCGAATGTTTCTGGGATCGGCGTGCAGGATCTCGGCTTGGCCGAGGTAAGCGGAAAGATCGAGACAAACGCCGTCCGGTGAATTTGGATGGCGAAGCGTGACGCCTTCGATATCTCTGTTGGTCTTCAGGTCAATTGGCGCGTGGAGCCATAGGATTGATCTCGCGCCTCCGATCACACTCACATTGTCCGGAAGATTGTCGGCCATGAAAGTGTACGTGTGGAAACGCGTATTGACGAAGGACACGTCGACAAGCGCTGGCGTCCCGTAGACGGAAATTCGTCTATTGATGATGTTGCAACCGATAAACTGAACCCGCTCGATCGCAACGGCGCCATAGGGGCTGTTGTCCGAGAGCACGAAGTTTCCGTCAAACTCCTCTTTTCGATAGACTTTATCACGCAAGGCATAGGTGCCGTCGGCGTCAGCAACAAGTTCATGCAAAATGTCGTCAATCACCGCTGACTCCATGACGGGAGGGGTGGAAGGCTGATGGCGGGATACGCCCTACCAGTTCGCTCTATCCGCCATCCAATCGGTGGCGCGGATCAGTGCGTCGACAATGCCCGGCTCTAATGAGCTGTGGCCCGCGTCGTGGATGACTTCCAGCTCCGCCTCCGGCCAACGCTGCTTCAGATCCCACGCGCTCTTCATCGGCGTGCACATGTCATAGCGCCCTTGAGCGATGCGGCAGGGGATGCCGCGCATCCGCGTCGCTTGCTCCAGCAGCCAGCCGTCGGTTTCGAAGAAGCCGCCATTCATGAAGTAGTGGTTCTCGATGCGTGCGAAGGCTTCAACGAAGCGGTCCTCATTGAACCTCGATGGCAGCGCGCTTGGCCCCGCGATCGAAATCGTCTCGCCTTCCCATCGCGCCCATGCCCGTGCCGCCCGAACACGCTCCGCCCAATCGTTGGAAGTGAGCCGCTTGTGATAGGCGGTTAGGAAATCACCGCGCTCACTTGGCGGGATCGCTTGCGCGTAGCGTTCGAACGCATCCGGATAAACGTGACTTGCGCCTTCCTGGTAGAACCAGTCGATCTCGCTTTTGCGAAGCAGGAAAATTCCGCGCAGCACTAAGCCGGCGACACGCTCCGGATGCTTGGCAGCGTAAGCCAGCGCCAAAGTCGATCCCCACGAGCCGCCGAACACGACCCATTTTTCGATGCCGAACTTCTCGCGCACGCGCTCAATGTCCGCGACCAAATCCCAGGTCGTGTTCTCGCGTAGCTCAGCGTGCGGCGTTGAGCGTCCGCATCCGCGCTGGTCCATGGCCAGCACACGAAAGCGCTTGGGGTCGAAGAAGCGGCGCATCTCCGGCGAAAGGCCGCCGCCGGGGCCGCCGTGCAACGCGAC
>JAPLOL010000060.1 GCA_026400735.1 Alphaproteobacteria bacterium
TAAATGCTGCGCTTTGGAAGTTTTGTGGCCGCGGCGGTTCTCGCCCTTGGCCTCGTGGGCATGTTTGATACGGCGTCCGCCCAGACGCCTGATCCGCGCAATTGGCGTCAGGTCGATCCGGAAAACACGCTTTATATCGATACGGTCCACGGCCGGATCGTGATCGAGCTCTATCCGGAGATCGCGCCGCGTCACGTCGAGCGCATCAAAGCGCTCACGCGCGCCGGTTTCTATGACGGGCTGATGTTTCACCGCGTGATCGACGACTTCATGGCGCAGACGGGCGATCCGCTCGGCACTGGCGAGGGCGCGTCGTCACTGCCGGATCTGCGCGAGGAATTCATGTTCCGCCGCGGACCGGAAATGCCGTTCATTCAAGCGGCCGAGCAAAGCCGCGCGCGCTTAGGTTTTTACAAAGCGCTGCCGATCGAAAGTCAGCCGGACGCGCAGATGGCGGTGACGAGCGATGGCCGCGTGTCGGCGAACGCGTTGCACTGCCAGGGCGTGGTCTCGATGGCGCGTTCAGACGCTCCAAACTCGGCGAACAGCCAGTTCTTCATTATGCGTCAGCCGAACTCAGCGCTTGATAAGCGCTACACCATCTTTGGCCGCGTTGTGTGGGGCCAGGAAGCGGTGATGCAGATTGCCGTCGGCAATCCGCCGCCTAACCCTGACCGGATGGTCGCTGTTCGTATCGCGGCTGACTTGCCCGAGACTGAGCGCGCTCCAATTTATGTTCTGCGCACCGATGGTCCGCAATTTCGTGATCTGATCGAGGATACGCGCCGCGAACGCCGCGCCGACTTCTCGGTTTGTGACGTTCAAATCCCTGCGCGCGTGCCGCGCAATCCGAACAGAGAGAGAAGCTGGTGGTCGATAATTCCTTTCATACCCTGACGCTCGAACTCGACACCGGCACGGTGAAGATCAAGTTCCGCCCGGACCTGGCGCCGAACCATGTTCAGCGTATCGGCGAACTTGCGAACGAGGGCTTCTACAATGATGTCCCGTTTCACCGCGTGATCGATGGCTTCATGGCCCAAGGCGGTGACGGTGGCCGCAAGAACGGCACCGGCGGTTCGACCAAGCCGAACTTGAAGCAAGAGTTCAATGCCGAGCCGCACGCGCGCGGCGTGTGCTCGATGGCGCGGACGAACGATCCGAACTCGGCCAACAGCCAGTTCTTCATCTGCCTCGACGATGCGCGCTTTCTGGACAAGCAATACACGGTCTGGGGTGTGGTCGAAGAAGGCATGGAAGCGGTCGACGCGCTGCCGAAGGGCGAGCCGCCGCGCAATCCTGGCAAGATCGTCTCCGCGAAAGCGGAGTGAGCGAGAGCCTTCTCCACCGCTGGCGCTCGCTGGCTGGAGAAGGCGCCGACGCGCTGGGCGAGGCGCTCATCCGTGCTTGGGATGAGCCGCAGCGCGTCTATCACGATCAATCGCATCTCATCTGGTTGCTCGATGAAGCGGATCGCCGCGCGGCGCTTATCCGTGATCGCGCGTTCGTGGGCTATGCGATCTGGTTTCACGACGCGGTGTATGAGCCGGGGCGTCCGGACAACGAGCCGCTAAGCGCGGACTGGGCGCGCACGTCGTTGGTGCATGAGCCTGAGTTGGCGGCGCGCGTCGCGCATGTGATTGAGATGACTAAGAACCACGCTGAGGGTGAAGCGGGCAGCGACGCGGCGCTCTTTCTCGATATGGACATCGCAATCCTCGGTGCCTCTTGGGAGACGTATTGCGCCTATGCCGCCGGCATTCGCGCTGAGTATCCGCACGTGCCTGATCCTGCCTTCGCCGCTGGACGCGGCGCCTTCTTGGCGAAGCAGCTTGAACAAGCCCGAACCTTTCGTACCGATCTTTATGAAAGCGAACTCGGACAAAGTGCGCGCGCGAACGTGGCTTGGGAGTTCGAAGAGATGCGCAAAGGACGTATGGTCAGAGGCTGATGCGCGTCGATCTTTTCGATTTCGAATTGCCGGAAGAGCTGATCGCGCTGCGGCCCGCGCGACCGCGCGATAGTGCGCGGCTGTTGCATGTGCCTGCAGCGGGCGAGTTTGAAGATTGGGTTGTCAGTGATGCGCCGAACTTGTTTCGCGCAGGTGATCTGCTGGTTTTCAACGACACGCGCGTCATTCCCGCGGCGTTGAAGGCAGTGCGCCCGGCGCGCGATCCTCAAGGGCCAGTCGTGCATGTTTCGCTCAATTTGATCGAGCGCTTAGACGCGGAACGTTGGCGCGCGCTCGGTAAGCCCGGCAAACGCCTCAAGGAAGGCGACGGACTGTTCTTTGACGACGGATTGTTCGCCTCGATCCAGGGCAAGAGCGAAGATGGCGAGCTCACGCTGTTGTTCGATCGCGCGGGCGCCGCGCTCGACGAAGCCATCGCCAAAATCGGCGCACCGCCACTGCCGCCCTACATCGCTGGCAAGCGAGCGCCCGACAACGACGATCGCGCCGACTACCAAACCATCTACGCTGCGAAGGATGGGGCCGTCGCAGCGCCAACGGCGGGGTTACATTTTACCGATGACCTAATGGCGCGCCTCGATGCGATCGGCGTCGTGCGTACCCACGTCACCTTGCATGTCGGGGCTGGCACGTTCTTGCCGATGAAGGTGGACGATACATCCGCGCACGTCATGCACTCGGAGTGGCGGGAAATTCCCGTACACGCTGCTGAGGCGATCAATCGCGCGAAGGCTGAAGGGCGGCGCGTTATTGCAGTCGGCACGACAGCGCTGCGGTCGTTGGAGTCCGCCGCGAATGAAGATGGCAGCGTCCGCGCGGAGGCGGGCGGCACCGACATCTTCATCACCCCGGGCTATCGCTTTCGCGTTGTCGATGGGCTCTGGACCAACTTCCATTTGCCGCGCTCGACATTGTTTATGCTCGTCTCGGCGTTTTCCGGGCTCGGGCGCATGCAGGCGGTCTATGCGCACGCGATTGCGAACGGGTACCGCTTCTATTCCTATGGTGACGCCAGCCTGTTATGGCGGGCCGAATGAGCTTTCCGTTTGAGATCAAGGCGCGCGACGGCGCAGCGCGCACTGGGGTTCTGCGCACAACGCGCGGCGACATACGCACGCCGGCATTTATGCCTGTCGGCACCGCTGGCACGGTGAAGGGGCTGACGGTTGATCAAGTCGCGTCGACGGGCGCGGACATCATTCTTGGAAACACCTATCATCTTATGCTGCGTCCCGGCGGCGAGCGGATGGCGCGGCTCGGCGGGCTGCATTCGTTTATGCACTGGGACAAGCCGATTTTGACCGATAGCGGCGGCTATCAGGTCATGAGCCTCAGTGCGCTGACGAAGATGAGCGAAGAGGGCGTCGCCTTTTCCAGCCATATCGACGGGTCCAAGCATATGCTGACCCCCGAACGCTCGATGGAAATCC
>JAPLOL010000031.1 GCA_026400735.1 Alphaproteobacteria bacterium
CCCGGCGACAAGTCGGGGTGCGATCCGGGACCTAGGGGCCACGACGCTGAGCCCCTTCACTCCCTGGGTCCCGGCTCTTCGCGGATGCGCCGCTTGACCGGGAAACGTGTGGGCCTCAGAACGTGCCGCTGAGTTGCAGGATGAACCAGGGCGCTTGGGCGAACTCGCGTTGGCGATAGTCACGCGAGGTATTTATGCCGTTGCGGCCGAGATTGGTCACGGGGCCGGGCGGGTCTTCGTTAAAGAAGCGGCGGTCGCGATAGATCGTGCCGTCCAAGAGGTTCGCGGCGATCGCGGTGAGCTTCATGCCGTAAGGCAGCGCCGTCGTTTCGACCGTGAGATCGACCCACGGGCCTTCTTCGCTCGTGTCGATCTCGTTGAAGCGATAGGCCTGGATCTCGCCTTGCTTGAACACGCTGATGTTCCAGGCCAAGCGCAGGTCGGGCAGATCCTGGCGGAAGTTCACTTCGATCTGCGATTCCGGCCGGAACGAGAAGATACGCGGCTGATTGGTCAGCGGGTCGGTGACTTCAGTGTCCCAGAGATAGCCGGCGATCGTCAGGCGTCCGCCTTCGATGAAGGAAACGGGCGTCGAGAAGTTCACATCGAGGTTGGTGGCTTCGCCGTCGCCCAGATTGCCCGGCGCATCGAAACCAGCGGCAGGGATGTAGACGACGTCAGTGACGTCGCTGATTTGGTGGCGCGTCAGCGTCAGCGCGAGCGCTGCGCCGCCGGGGAAGTGCAGGTCGGCGCCGAGCTCGTACTGCCAGTCTGTTTGCGGCACGAGATCGGGGTTTCCACCGGAGATGATCGAATCCGCCGTGGACGCGGCCGAGACAAAGTCGCCGAAATCGAGTTGGCTGACATCGCGATAGACGCGGAAGCGGAGCTGATTGTTGCCCTCGAACGTGCGGGTGATCTGCACCGACGGCTTCCAGAAGGCGAGATCAACCGTCTGGTTGCTGTCGCCAGTAAAGGTCAGCGTCGATGTTTCCCAGTTGAGACGGGTTTCGACCGACCATTGGTCGTTCGGGCGCCAGGTGTGCGAGGCGAAAAATTCGGCGCGCTCTTCTTCGACCAGCACGTTGGCGTTGTCGAAAGAGGGCGGTGCGAATGAGCCTTCGAGGTCCAAGCGCTGATCCAGCGAATTGAACGCCGCTTCACCGCCAAATTCGATGCGATGGTGCGGACCCAGTGAGCGCGACAAGCTCGCGCGGGCGATCGATTCACTCGCTTCTTGCCGGATGTCCTGGAAGAAATCGCCGTCGAACGCGCCTGCGCCAGTCAAAAAGAGATCGTTCTCGTCGCTCTCATAATTGCTGCGGTTGATGAGGCCGATGAGCGCGAGCGACCACGGGCCGATATCGCGATCGTAATTGACGCCGAACTCGTAGCCGCGGCTGTGCTCTTGCAGATCCTGCAAAAGAGCGCTGTCGGGATTATCGAGTGCGTCGAAGAAGTAATAGTCATTGTCCGCGTTGAAGCGAAACGCGTTGATCTGCGCATTGGTGCTGAAGCGTCCGCCCCAGAGTGGGAAGGCGACGCTACCGTTAATCGTGCCCTCGCGAACATCGCGCGGCGAGGGTGTTTCGGCGCGGCCTGCGTAGCTCTCGCCGCCGACTTCGTCGAAGAACAAGCGCCAGCCCGGCAGATCGCGATATTGCGAGAACACAGAGCCTGCGATGCTGTATTCAACGTTGCCGCTGCGGCCGCTGTAGGAGACTTCGCCGCGCGGGGCAGGGACGCCGCGTGATGTGAGTTCGAAGCCGACCGAGTAGACGCCGCTGCCGGCGGACTCGGTGCGCACCACATTCAGAAGCGTCGATTGGCCAGACGCATCGCCGGCGACAGCCGCGCCGCGCAAGATTTCCAGCCGCACGACCTGGCTCGCCGGAATGCGCGAAAGAATGCCGCCGACGCCTTGGCTCTTGGTGCTGGGTCGGACGCCGTCGATCAGGACGTTGCCGACCGCGCCAGAAAAGCCGCGGCGGTCCTCGCCGCCGTCGAGCGAAAAGCCGGGGATCTGACTGACCATGTCCAGTGCGGTTTGCGGATTGAACTGGGCGAACTGCGCCGCCTCGTAGATCACGCGATCCGCTTGCGTCGACGTCGGCGTGACAACACGTTCGCTCGTGGTGGTCGGTGTTGGTGGCGCTTCCTGCGCGTAGGCGACGCCGGTCAAAGCCAGCGCCGAAACCATCATACGACCAAGCATTTCTACTCCCCTCCCGTCGCCGTCTCCCGCGGCGTGCGGCTTCGCGCAATAGCGCTGCTGCATGTTTCAAGATGATTGCAGCATGTTTCTTGGATGCGACTAGGGCGGACTTTTTCTAGGCAAAAGCATTGCATTGCGACGAAGCGCCGGTCAGGAGCGACGGCTGAAATGCGAAAACGCCGCTGGGGGTGAACCCAGCGGCGCTCCGTAGTTTTGGAAGTTGAAGAAAGTTACTTCTTCTTCTTCGCCTTGGCTTTGGTTTTCGCGCCAGACTTGGCAACCTTCGCCGTTTTCTTTTTCGCAGCCATAGTATCAACCTCCCCTACCATTGGGATGCATAAAGTTCTGCGTCGATTCTCTAAATTGTAAATGACCGCGGACGAACTAGCCGCCACCAACGGTCAAGCCAGTGATGTAGAGTGATGGCTGTCCAACTCCGACTGGCACGCTCTGTCCGGCTTTGCCGCACGTGCCGACTCCTTCATCGAGCTTGAGATCGTTGCCGATCATCGTGACGCGGGTGAGCGCTGATGGGCCATCGCCGATCAGCGTCGCGCCTTTGATCGGATATTTGATCTGACCGTCCTCGACGAAGTACGCCTCGGTGCATTGGAAAACGAACTTGCCAGACGTGATGTCGACTTGTCCGCCTCCGAAATTAACCGCGTAAACGCCGCGCTTCAGCGACCGCAGGATCTCTTCTGGGTCTTTGTCGCCGGCAGTCATGAAGGTGTTAGTCATGCGCGGCATCGGTCGGTGCGCATAGCTTTCGCGGCGGCCCGAACCTGTCGGCGCAACGCCGGTGAGTCGCGCGTTCAATCGATCTTGGAGATAGCCTTTGAGGATGCCGTCTTCGATCAAAACGGTGCGCTGAGTCGGCGTGCCTTCGTCGTCGATCGTTAGCGAGCCGCGACGATTTTCGAGCGTGCCGTCATCCACAACTGTTACACCGGGCGCTGCGACGCGTTGTCCGATCATGCCGGAAAAAGCACTCGTGCCTTTGCGATTGAAGTCGCCCTCGAGACCGTGACCGACAGCTTCGTGCAACAACACGCCAGGCCAACCTGGTCCGAGCACAACATCCATCTCGCCAGCTGGCGCTGGTTCAGCGTCGAGATTGACGAGCGCGATTCGCAAAGCTTCGTCGGCGAGCGCCTTCCAGCGTTGGGGTGCGATGAACACTTCATAGGGCTCGCGTCCACCAGCGCCGGCGGAGCCGCTTTCGCGCCGACCATCGCGCTCAACGGTGATCGCGACATTCACGCGCACCAGAGGGCGGTGATCGGTCAGTTTCGCGCCGTCCGGCCGCAAAATAGTGAGGCCACGGCGCGCGCCGGCCAGCGTTGCGGAGACCTGAACCACGCGCGGGTCCTTGGCCCGGCAATAGGCGTCGATCTCGGCCAGAAGGTCAGTCTTGGCGGTGAAAGAGGGCGCTTCGATCGGGTCGAAGTCGGCATAGAGCTGGCGGTTCACTTTCGCCGGGCTGACGTCGAGGGTTCCAGAATGCCCCATTTTCACAGCTGCGGCGGCTTCGGCCGCACGCGAAACGGCATCCGTCTCGAGGACGCTGGCGTGTCCGTACCCTGCGCGCTCGCCGGCGACCACGCGGAGGCCGAAGCCCTGGGTGGCGTCGAAGGAGGCTGACTTCAGGCGGCCGTCGTCCCAATGGAAGCTCTCGGCGCGGGTGTCTTCGGCGAAAATCTCACCGTCATCCGCGCCCTTGGCGGCATCAGCGAGGATGCGCGCCGCCGCATCCCAATCCATTTCCGCTGCATGCTCGGGGGTAGCGGACAGCCCATCGGCCATGGTGATCGTCTCCGGGAGAAAAGGGTCCGCTCTATATAGTCTTGGAGTCGCCTCGCGCTGTAGCCGGAACGGTCCAAAACTGTAAGTGCATGATTTTACTGATTTGAAGTGCTGCCCTGCGAGGCCTGGAGGTGCTCGCGCCGCTGGCGGGCGAAGCGTTGCAGCTCGGCATTGGCCGGTCCCCAATCGGGATAGATCTCCAAAGCGGTATTATAGTCCTCAAAGGCGCCGCGAACGTCGCCCAGCGCCTCTCGCGCGGCCCCTCTATTGAAGTATGCCTTGTAGGGCTCGCGAACGCCCAGGCCGAGCGCTTCCGTGAAGGCCGCGATTGCCGGTCCGTAGCGGTGCAGCTGGAGCAGGGCCGCGCCGCGGTTGACTTGCGCCTCAGGGTGACGGCGATCGATCTCAACGACAGCGTCAAAGTCTGCCAGCGCCTCTTCGTTTTGCTGGCGCCGCATGAATGTGACGCCGCGATTGATGCGCAGCTGAATTTCAGCAGCTTGGGTCAGGTGCCGGTAACCCAGAGCTTCAGTGCATCTAGTGATCGTTTCGTCGGAGGTATCGCCGCGCATAACCTGATCGCTGCACCGGCGTGCATTCGCGTCACGTCCCACGACGGTAACGGCGCTCGGGTCGCTACGTTGAGCGACGGCGACATCGGTGACGGACGCAAGCGCGGCCGTGGCCGCGAATGCCGAAATCACCAACGAGAAGCGCCTTGGAAGCCAAGCGCGGCTCATGCTAGCACCCCACCCGGTTGGAGACTTACAAACCCGCAAGGCGCGGTCGAATGCCGCGCCCGGCGAGTATAGGCGTCTGCTTCGGCGCGCGCCATACCGGCGCTGAATCTCAAGGGAGGAGAACTGCGTGAAGCGAGGGGCTTGGATCGCAAGCGTCGCCACTGCTGCGATGTCATTTGCGGGCGCTGCACACGCGACGACGCCGCTGCGCCAGGGGCAACCGACTCCAGGTGCGATGCACCTGCAGCCCGCGGCAACGGACGTCATGCGTGAGATCACTGCATTTCACGATTTCCTCCTGTGGATCATTGTCGCGATCTCCGTATTCGTGGCCGCACTCTTGGTGTGGGTCATGGTTGCGTTCAACAAGCGCGCCAATCCGAC
>JAPLOL010000133.1 GCA_026400735.1 Alphaproteobacteria bacterium
GATGCCTTCCATGCGCGGAGCCGCGGGCGGATCGGTGACGTTCGGACCTTCGCGAATGAGGCGCGGCACGACGGCGTGACCATTGTTACCGAGGCGTGCGGCCATAACGGCGAGCTGCAATGGCGTGATGCCCATCGCGCCCTGCCCGATGCCGTAGTTCACGGTGAGACCACCGGTCCATTGCTCGTGGCGGTTCGCTTGCCACCACGTTGGATCGGGGATGAGGCCATCGCGAATGTTCGGGACGTTGACGTTGAAGTGTTCGCCCAAGCCAAACGCACGCGCGACAGCAGCGATGCGTTCAGGACCTGCACGCAGAGCGGCTTGATAGAAGTAGACGTCGCACGAATGCTTGATGGCGTCGTGCAGATTGACGCGGCCGTGGCCACCAGCGCGCCAGCAGTGGAAGACGCGTCCGCCGTAAGCGAAGCCACCGCCACAGCTGACGGCCCAATTGTCTTCGACGCCCGCTTGCTTGGCGGCGATGCCGACCATCATCTTGAATGTCGAACCGGGCGCGTAAACGCCCGTTACCGTCTTGTGATAGAGAGGCTTCTTCTCGTCTTCGTTGTAGCCGGCGAAATTTGTTCGGCTGATGCCGTTCACGAATAGGTTCGGATCGAAGCCTGGCGCCGACGCCATCACCAGCAAATCGCCGGTGTGAATATCCATCACGACAGCTGAGCCGGACTGCTCGCCGAAATTCTGCATCGCGATGCGTTGTAGATCGTGGTCGAGCGTCAGCACGAGACCGGAGCCGCGCACAGGCTCGTGGCGCTCGCTCTCGTCCTCGCCCTGCTCTACGCCGCGCGCGTTGACGATGACTTTGCGATAGCCGGCGAGACCGTGGAGTTCAGTCTCCATCGCCGCTTCGAGGCCAGCTTTGCCGACACGGACGTGCGGGTTGCGCAGATACATGGCGCGGCTCTCGCCCTCTGCGCCGTCTTCCAGCGCGAGATCGATATCGCGTTGCGTTGGCTTTTGGACGTAGCCGATCGGATGGCCGTAGACGACATCGTACGGATAAGCGCGAACGTCGGCCGATAGCGCGACAATGCCGCGCAGTTCGGGCAAGCGCACGTTGATGGCGTTGAACTGCTCCCACGTCAGGCCGTCTTTCAGCGGCTGCGGCTCGTACCGCGATCCGCCGCGGACACGAATGATGGCCCGACGCGTCCATTCTGCGTCGTGACCCAATATCTGCGCGACGCGGCCGACGACTTCTTCGAGGTTCTCAGCATCGTTCTGAACGACGGCGACTTGGTAATCCTTCGACGTCTGCGCCAGGATAGTGCCGAAGCGATCGTAGATGATGCCGCGCGGCGGCGCGATGATGCGCGTATCGAAGCGGTTGTCGTCAGCGGCGTTGGAATATTCGCGGCTGATGAGGTTGGTGGCCTGAAGTTGGCCCATGCGGAAGAGGATCGCACCCAAGACGCCGGCGCCGACGAAAGACATCAAAGCCGCGCGGCGATTGAAGATCACCGTCGCGTCTCGTTTCGGCAGCGTCGAGCCGACGCGTTTGCCTTTGTTGAGCGTCACCGGCTTTTTCATCGGCGTGCTCCAGGGCGCAGGCTTGGCGAGCTGCTCATGTAGAGCGGACGCACGATCGGAAAGAAGATCGCCGTGATGATCGCGGCTTCAGCATACGGCAGCACCGAGATATTCGGCCCGAGAGCGAGGCGGGCGAGCACGTACGCGATCGCAATCGTGAAAAGCGCCGTGCCGATGAACCCGCCCCACAGCGAAACGAGGTTCGGCGCGGACATCAACACAGCGAGAATGCGGCCCGCGAGATACGCAGAAAGATAGATACCGGCGAAGAGACCGTACGGGCCGCCCGCGAGTTGATCGTGCAACAAACCGAGCAGCGCGAGCGCGACTGGCGCGCGCCAACCACTTTCATCTTCTGCGGCCCAACCATAGGCAGCCCACAAAACAGCGAGCGGCATCGGCGGTTGCGCGAAAAGTGGGCCAAGCGGCAGCGCAGGCAAAATCACGCTGAGCACGGCGAGCACCAAACCCCAAGCGCGCAGCGCGCCACGGCTCGGAGCGCGCACTTGAAACGCGTTCATTGCGGCGGCGTCGCCGGCGGCTCAGCCGGCGGCGGCGTTTCCTGTTGTGATGGCGTTTGAGCTGGCGGCGTCTGCGCCGGCGGCTGGTTCTGCGCGGTTTGGCGCGGACGCGGCGCGGCTGGAGCTGCACTTGGCGCTGTCGGCGGCGCCTGCATGGTCTCGCGGCCGATCACGGCGACGGATGACGACGACCCGAGCGGCGGCGTTGCGTTCGGATCGGCGGTATCTTCTGGTGCGTCGATTGGCACAAACGGAATGATGCGAACGAAATCGATCGGCTGTTGCGAGGCCGCAAGCGAGACGCGCCAAGCGCCATCGTTTTCGCGGCGCGCGACGCCAACGGAGATTCCGCGCGGATAAAGGCCGCCATCACCCGAAGTGATGACGCGTTCGCCTTCGCGCAGGCTTTGCGCGCCGACGACGAAGTCCATGCGCGGCGCTTGCAGCTGATAAGGGTAGAGCGAGAGCTCGGGGCGGCGTGTCGCCTGCCCTGCGAGCACCGCGCGGACGCGCGAGCTTTCGCCCATCACCGGGATGCGGGAGTTATAATCGTCAAGCATCAGCACACGTGAGGAGTGCTGGCCAACCGAGACGACGCGACCGACGAGGCCGTTCTCGTTCACGGCAATGTAGCCAACCTTCACGCCATGCAACTCTCCAGCGTTGGCCACGAGTGTCCGCATGAACGGGCCGCCGCTATCGAGGACGAGCTGGGCAGCGATGGAGTTTTCGATGTCCGCGCCTTCACCGAACGTGTCGGGCGGCATGCGGAGCAAAGCTTCGTAGCGGCGGTTGCGCTCAGCCAAGCGCTCGGCGAGATCGCGCCAGGCCTGCAGCTCACGGTTTTGGGCTTCCAGCTCTTCGATCCGCGCGGCTGAATTCCAGCCGCCAAACAAGCGATCGAAGAAGCCTTCACCTGCCCGTGCAGGACCGGTGGCGACACGGCCCGCGGTGGCCGCGCCTTCATCGCCGGTTGTCATAACGGCTTCAGTCTGGGGCGTGCGCCCCGCGCGCGTTCCGATCAGCACCACCGCACCGATCACAAGCACCACGGCAAGCGCAACGCCTGCGGGGATCCGCCTGCCGGCGCCTGCGCGACGCGTGCTGCTTCTGCGTCTGGCCACTTATGCCGCCTCTTT
>JAPLOL010000108.1 GCA_026400735.1 Alphaproteobacteria bacterium
CGGGACGACCGCAACTGGAATAACGAAGATGACCGCAATTATCGCAATGGCCGCGACGGCCGCTTCGATGATCGCCGTGACGATCGCAACAGCCGCGATCGCGGTGATTGGTTGGAAGGCGGACCGACACAACGCCGCTAAACGACGGCGCTAATGTGGAGCGACGCGAGGCGTCCGCTTAGGCGGGCGCCTCGTTGTCGTGGCTGACGGCTTCGCCCATGAGGACGAGCTCTTCGGCGGCCGTTGGGTGCACCGCACAGGTCGCGTCCCACTGCGCTTTCGTGAGCTTTGCCTTCACTGCCACAGCGGCGACTTGGATGATCTCCGGTGCATCGACGCCAGCAATGTGCACGCCCAACACCTGATCCGTCTTCACGTCGACGATCATCTTCATCAGCGTGCGTTGCTCGTTGCCGGCGAGGATGTGCTTCATCGGCCGAAAGCTTGAGCGATAGATCTTGAGCTTGTGACCCTTCTCCCGGGCGCGTTCTTCTGTGAGGCCAACGGCGCCGACGGGTGGGCGCGAGAACACGGCGCTAGCGACGTCAGCGTGATCGAACGCCGTCGGCGTATTCAGAAACTCGGTGGCGACGTAGGCCATGGCCTCGCGGATAGCTACGGGCGTGAGGTTCACGCGATCCGTTACGTCCCCGACCGCAGAGATGTGCGGCACGCTTGAGCGCGAATATTCGTCCACAGCGATGGCGCCGCGATCTGTAAGCCGCACGCCGGAAGCTTCGAGCCCCATGTTCATCGTGTTCGGCACGCGGCCAACAGCCCACAGAACTTGATCCGCCTCGATGCGCATCGAGTTCGAGAGCTTCACAAGCTTGCGATCATCGGCCAGTGGCGTGAGTTCGTCGATGGTCGAGCCGCAGATGATGTTGACGCCGCTACGCGCCAGCTCCGATTGCACGTGGAAGCGCACATCATGGTCGAATCCACGCAAAATGCGCTCACCACGATAGACCATAGTGGTTTCAACGCCGAGGCCGGAGAAGATCGTCGCGAACTCGCAAGCGATGAACCCGCCGCCAGCAATGACAACGCGCGACGGCAGGTCCTTGAGCAAGAAAGCGTCGGTTGAAGTGATACCCAGCTCCTGGCCCGGCGTTTCTTCGGGTCGGAACGTATGGCCACCAGTCGCGACGAGGATCTTGTCCGCCGAGAGGTAGCGCCCCTCCTTCACGAGCCAAACAGTGTGTGGATCGGTGAGGACGGCGCGGTCCTCAAAGAGTTCAACGCCGGCATTGGTGAGATTTTCGAGGTAGAGGCCAGAAAGCCGGTTCACTTCCGCCTGAACGGAATCGCGAAGCGTCGCCCAGTCGAAGCGCGCCCAATCCACCGTCCAGCCAAAGCCCTTCGCATCGCGGAACGCCTGCGAATACTCCGACGCGTACACGAGCAGCTTCTTCGGCACGCAGCCTCGCAGCACACACGTGCCGCCAACTTGCACTTGCTCGGTGATCGCAACCTTTGCGCCGGATTTCGCCGCTAGCCGCGCCGCACGCACGCCGCCCGAGCCCGCGCCAATAACGATGAGATCGTAGTCGTGTTGGGGCATTGGCCCTCCAGGCGCTTAGTGCGCCTTCTTCATATAGGCGGGCAGCCAGCTTTCGTGAGCTTTGCGCAGGTCTTCGATGCTGACGCGAGCGCGGGAGCCCGAGGCGCCGAGATAGCTGATCTCGCGACCACCAGCTTCGCCGACGACGAGGTAGCTCACGCCAGCGGCGCGGGCGCGCTTGTCGAGATCGTCTGCTTTGCTCGCGGGGACGGCGATTAGGTAGCGGGCTTGATCTTCGGCGTAGAGGAATTGAGCGTCGGTGAGATCGCCTTGGTAGCCGAGCGTGACGCCAACGTTTGAGCCGAGCGCCATCTCAGCTGCGGCAAGACCGAGGCCGCCGTCGCTCAGATCGTGTGCCGCGCGGACTGTGCCATCAGAGATGAGGCCGCGAACGAAATCGCCGTTCTTCTTTTCCACCGCGAGGTCGATCTTCGGCGCGGCGCCGCCGAGCTTGAAGAGATCGCGCGCGTAAATGGATTGGCCGAGATGGCCGGTGGTGTCGCCGATGAGAACGAGTGTGTCGCCTTGCTGGAGGCAATCGGCGGTCGCGCGGCGTTCCATGTTATCGAGAATGCCGACACCGCCGATGGCGGGCGTCGGCAGGATCGCTTGACCGTTGGTCTCGTTATAGAGCGAGACGTTGCCGCTGATCACCGGGAAGTCGAGCGTGCGGCAAGCCTCTGACATACCGTCGATCGCGTACACGATCTGGCCCATGATCTCTGGCTTTTGCGGATTGCCGAAATTGAGGTTGTCGGTGACAGCGAGCGGGCGCGCGCCGGTGACGGAGAGATTGCGCCAGGCTTCGGCCACAGCTTGCTTGCCGCCTTCGTAAGCGTCGGCTTCGACATAGCGGGGCGTGACATCGCAGGTCATCGCCAGCGCGCGTTGTGAGCCGTAGAGGCGCACGATTGCCGCGTCGCTGCCGCTATCGGCCAGCGTGTCGCCCATGACGTGGCGATCGTATTGCTCCCAGATCCAGCGCTTAGAGGCTTGGTCTGGTTGCGAGAGCAAAGTCGTGAGCGAGTTGACGAAGCCCGGATACTCATCTGTCAGGCGCTTCTGCTCACCGTCTGTCAGCGGGATCGCCTTCAGCGGCTGCACGTACGGGCGCTCGTACTTCGGCGCTTCATCGGCAAGCGGGCCGAGTGGGATGTCACACACGATCTGGCCGTGCCAGCGGAGCGTGAGATTGCCGGTGTCGGTGGTTTGACCGATGACGGCAGCGTCGAGGCCCCACTTTTCGAAGATCGCTTTGGCTTCGGCTTCGCGGCCGGGCTTCAGCGTCATCAACATGCGCTCTTGGCTTTCCGAGAGCATGAATTCGTACGGCGTCATACCCTCTTCGCGTGCGGGCACGGCGTCGAGATCGAGTAAGATGCCCGCTTCACCCTTCGAGGCCATCTCAACAGACGACGACGTGAGACCAGCAGCACCCATGTCTTGGATGCCGATTATGGCGTCAGTGGCCATGAGTTCGAGGCACGCTTCAATGAGGAGCTTTTCGAGAAAGGGATCGCCGACCTGCACGGTCGGGCGCAGGCCGTCTTCGCCTTCAACGAACTCAGCAGATGCCATCGTCGCGCCGTGGATGCCGTCGCGGCCGGTTTTGGCGCCGACGTACACGACAGGATTGTTCGCGCCCTTAGCGGCGCTGGTGAAGATTTTGTTCTTATCGGCGATGCCGAGGCAGAACACGTTGACCAGGATGTTGCCGTTGTAGCGGGCGTCAAAGTTCGTCTCGCCGCCAACCGTCGGCACACCTACGCAATTGCCATAAAAACTGATGCCCGACACAACGCCGTCGACGAGCTTGCGCGTCTTCGGGTGATCAGGCTCGCCGAAGCGCAGCGCGTTCATGATCGCGACAGGTCGCGCGCCCATCGTGAACACGTCACGCAGGATGCCGCCGACGCCAGTCGCGGCGCCTTGGAACGGTTCGATGAAACTTGGGTGGTTGTGGCTTTCCATCTTGAAGATGGCGGCGAGCCCCTCGCCGATATCGATTGCGCCCGCGTTCTCGCCCGGCCCGTAAATCACGTGCGGCGCCTTGGTCGGGAATTTCGCGAGATGGGCGCGGGTGGATTTGTACGAGCAGTGCTCGCTCCACATGACCGAGAAGATGCCCAACTCGGTGGTGTTCGGCGTGCGGCCGAGCTTTTCCAGGACGAGGTCGTATTCGTCGCGAGAGAGGCTGAATTCTTCGGCGAGGGCCAGGGTTCCTGGCGCGAGCGGGTCTAAGGACATGGCCGCGAGATAGCGTGTGTCGCTTGGGGCGGCAATTGGCCGTCCTGGCGCATCGGCGCAGGGCTCCTGCCCGGTGCAGAACGTGGCGGCAACTCGACAAGCGGCGGGGCCAGGATTACTCCCGATCTCAGGAGACTACTCATGCGCGAAATTCCGATTTCTGAAATCCAGACCCTGGTTGGCCAGGAGATCGGCGTGTCCGATTGGCTGGAGATCACCCAGGACCGGGTCAATCGTTTCGCGGACGCGACGGGCGACCATCAATGGATCCATGTCGACGTCGAGCGGGCGACCAAGGAACTCGGCGCGCCGATCGCGCACGGCTACCTGGTGCTCTCGCTGATCCCCTTCCTGGCGAAGAACATCGTGAGCTATACGGGCGTCTCGCGCGGCATCAATTACGGCTCGAATAAAGTGCGCTTCACCAACATGGTGCCGGTCGGTTCGCGTCTGCGGATGCGCGCCAAGATGCTTAGCTGCGAGCCGCGCGGCGGCGGCTACCAGGTGACGAACGAGTTCACCATCGAGATCGATGGCCAAGAGCGCCCGGCGTGCGTGGCTGAAGTCGTGTCGCTGGTTTTCCCGGGCTGATGCTAACCTTCGTTGAGGCGATCTCCCTCGCCGGCGATCGTGCAAAGCAAAACGACGACACGCTGGGCTTTCAACAAAAGTCCGCGTGGGTAATCGACGGCGCGACCGATCTTTCGGAAACGCCGCTGGCCCGCACTGCCTCGGACGCAAGCTGGATCGCGCAAGTTGCGAACACTAGTCTGAACGCGTGGACGTACGGCGATCTCCGCGAGGCGATCCGCGCGGCGAGTGAAACAGCGGCGAGCGCGTTTTCGTATCTAACGCGCGGACAGAACGTCGAGCGTTGGCAGTTGCCGATCGCGTCGATGCTGATGTTGGCGGAAAATGAGCGCGGCGCCATCGAGGGAATTGACCTTGGCGATTGCCGCGTGTTCGCGCTCGACGCCAACGGCGTGCAGACGGCCGGTGGTCACGAAGGCGGCGTCGACGACGAGATGAAGCTCGCGGCCTCGCAGCCGGACGCCGACAAGCCGCTGTTGAAGCGCAAGGCGGCGCTGACGACGTTGAAGAGCAACCGCGCTGCGATGAACCAAGAAGGCGGACAGCGTTGGACGTTTGGGCTCCAACCGGCGTGCGCCGATCATGCTCGCAGCTGGACGCTGACGCTTAAACGTCCAGCGCACCTGTTGCTCATGACGGATGGCTTCGCCGCGCTCACTGACCGCTACAAGGCCTACGAACCGGCGGCGCTGGTGAAGGCGGTCATCAATGTCGGTTTGCAGGAGTTGGGGCGCGAACTGAGGGCGATCGAGATGGCCGACGCTTCAGGATCACGCCATCCGCGCTTCAAACAGAGCGACGACGCGACGGCGATTTTGCTCCGCCTGACCTAAGCCGATTGACCCGACCCAATCATTCCTCGCAGAAGGCGATCCATGAACCGTCGTGAAATTCTCCAGGTCAGCGCTGCTCTGCCGGTCGCCGCCCTTCTTCCCGCTTGCGCCTCAATGGATGCTCCCATGCCTGAAGCTACGCCGCCACTCGCGCCGCCTGTCGCGCGCATCGAACCGAAGACCATCACGCAGATCGGCCGCACGCGCGTCGATAATTATGCCTGGTTGAAAGACGACAATTGGCAAGAAGTGATGCGCGATCCGTCGCTGCTGAAAGCTGACATCCGCGCCTATCTCGATGAAGAGAACGCCTACCGCGAACAGCAGATGGCTTCGACCGCGGCCCTGCAGGAGCGCATTTATCAAGAGATGCGCGGGCGCACGAAGGAAGACGATTCATCGGTGCCGTCGCCGGATGGGCCGTGGGAATATTATCGCCGCTTCGAAACCGGCGCGCAGCATCCGAAGTTCGCGCGTCGGCCGCGCGGCGGCGGCGTCGAACAAGTGCTGATCGATGTCGACGCGCAAGCGCACGGCAAGACGTTCTACAAAGTCATCGCCGCCCAGCACTCGCCGGACCACGCGCTGTTTGCGTACGCCGTCGATGAGCAAGGCTCAGAGATCTACACGGTTTACGTCAAAGACCTCGCGACGGGACAAACGTTGGCCTCGCACGTCAGCGATTGCACCGGCGATTTTTGCTGGTCGCCGGATTCGCGTCACATCTTCTGGACTTTCCGAGACAACAATGGCCGGCCGGCCAAAATCTATCGCCGTCCCGCGCGCGGCGGCGAAGATGTGCTCGTGTACGACGAGCCCGATGATGGCTTTTTCCTCAGCGTCGGCCCGACCGAGAGCGAGGAATTCATTCTGATCAGCGCGGGCAACGGCAGCCAGTCAGAATACTATACCATTCCCGCCGCCAACCCCACCGCAACGCCGACGCTCTTCAGCGTGCGCGAGCCGGACATGCTCTACACCCCGACGCACTGGGATGGCCGCTGGTACATCGTCACTAACGCTGACGGTGCGGTCGACTTCAAGATCGCAACAGCGGAGCCAGGTCGCACGGCGCGCGCGCACTGGCGCGAGTTCACGGCGCACGAAGCGGGCCGTTACATTCTCGGCCTAACCGCCACGAAGGATTATCTCATTCGCTCCGAGCGCGTGAACGCGTTGCCGCGCATCGTGATCCGCCATCGCGGCGACGGCGCCGAGCACGACATCTCACTGCTTGAGCAGGCCTACAATATCGAAGTTGCGGGCGGGTACGAGTTCGACACCGCGACTCTGCGTTACGTCTACGAGTCGCCGACCACGCCGCTGAAGTGGTTCGACTACGACATGGGCGCGAAGACGCAGGTGCTGCGAAAAACGCAAGAAATCCCATCAGGGCACAATCCGGACGACTATCTCACCGGCCGCTTCTTCGCGACGTCGAGCGACGGCAAGCGCATCCCGATCACAGTGCTCTACCGCCGCGGCACACCGCTCAACGGCACTGCGCCGCTCTATCTTTACGGTTACGGCTCGTACGGCATCTCGATGGATGCGGACTTCTCGATCCGCCGTTTCAGTCTTGTCGATCGCGGCTGGATCTACGCCCTCGCGCACGTGCGCGGCGGTTCAGAGATGGGTTTCAGCTGGTTCCAGGACGGCCGCCGCTTCAACAAGCGCAACACATTCACGGACTTCGTCACCGTTGCCGAAGAACTGATCGGCGCAGGCTATGGCCGGCCGGGCAATATCGTTTGCGAAGGACGCTCCGCTGGCGGCTTGCTGATGGGCGCGATCAACAACATGCGGCCTGATCTTTGGGCTGGCGTGATCGGCGGCGTGCCGTTCATCGATGTGATCAACACGATGAGCGACACCTCACTGCCGCTGACCCCACCAGAATGGCCCGAATGGGGCAACCCGCTCGAGGACGTCGCTGCGTACGATTACATGGCCTCGTACTGCCCCTACACGAATGTGACGGCGAAGGCTTATCCCGCTGTGCTTTCAACGGGCGGCCTCACCGATCCGCGTGTCACGTATTGGGAGCCGGCAAAGTGGGTGGCGAAACTTCGTCCGCACACGACAAGCGGCAAACCGATCTTGCTGAAAATGAACATGGGCGCGGGCCATGCTGGCAGCGCGGGTCGCTTCGAGTATCTGCGCGAACTCGCGCACGACTACGCATTCGCGATCAAAGCGATTGGCGCGGAGGAAGCTGGCGGGCCGTTCTAACTTGGACCGCGGGCCTTCAAGCCCGCATGCGCGTCTGAAGACGGCGGTCAAAGAGCGCTAGGCGTTTCTGATCCCGAACCAGCGGGCGCGGTGAAAGTCGCTGATGTTGTCTTCGTAGCCTGTGAGATCGGGGTGCACGAGGTTGGTCGAGTTGATGTAAACGCTCGTGCAAATCGGCGCTTCATCAAGCGCCAATTGCTCCGCACGCGCCATCATCGCGCCACGGCGCACAACATCGAGCTCGAAATCGCTCTCGCGTACCATGCGATCGAACTCTGGGTTTGAGTAGCCCGGATAATTCTGTTCGCCAGAGCGTGTCTCCAACAAATAGAGATAATTCTTGGCGTCGTTGAAATCGGCGGACCACGCGCCATCGCCAACATCGAAATTCTTCGCTTGCAAATTGGCGTAGTGAACCTGCGCCTCGACACCGCGCAATTCCACCGTCACCCACGGCGCGATCTGGCGCCAATTGTTCTGCACGATGACCGCAACGCGTGGGTTATCGCTGGAATTGCGATGCGAGAATTCAAAGCGCAGTGGATTGTTGGGGCCGAAGCCAGCCGCACCCAGAAGCCGCTGGGCTTCCTGCAGGCGCCGCTCCATCGGCCAGTCAGCCCAGCTATACCGCGCAGTTCCGGGATAATTCAAAATGCCGGGCGGCACGAGGGAATACGCCGGGTGCTCACCGGTGCGATAAATGTTGGCTGCCACCCAATCGCGATCATAGGCCATGGCGAGCGCTTGGCGCACACGCACATCGTTGAACGGCGCTTTGGTGGTGTTGAACGAGAAATAATTGCACGTGAGATATGGCGCCACGCGCACATAGCCCGGCATCGCTTCCCGAAGCTGCTCAACCTGGTTTGACGGAAAGCGCGTCGACCAACCCGCTTCCCCACTTTGCACCCGGCGCGCGGAAGCGTTCACATCGTTCGACGGATAGAAATACAAATTCTCCATGACAACGTTGGCCGCGTCGAAGAAATGCGGATTACGTTGCAGGTGAACGATGTAGTTCGACCACCACTTGATCAGCGTGAAGGCGCCGTTGACGACGATGTTGTCGGGGTGAACCCAATCGTCTCCATGGCGCTCAACGACATGCTTCGGCACCGGATACGCCGTGTAGTGCATGAGGAGTTGCGGCAAGTACGCCGCAGGGTGCTCAAGCTGAATTTCGAGCGTGAGATCATCGAGCGCCGTGACGCCGGCGGTGTCAGGCGTCATGCGCCCCGCCACGATCGCTTCGGCATTTTTTATGGGATAAAGAAGCGACGCGTAAACCGACAGATTGATCGGATCGAGAATGCGTCGGATCGCAAACTCAAAATCGTGCGCATCGCATGCTTCGCCGTCGGACCATTGCGCGCGTCGCAGGTAAAACGTCCAGACGCGACCGTCTTCGCTGGTTTCCCAGCGCTCGGCCATGCCAGGGATCGGCTCTCCCTTAGCGTCCTCCGTCGTCAGCCCGACGAACATGTTGCCGATAATATTATTTTCCCACGTGCCGGTGGCTTTGTGAGGATCGAGCGACAGCGGCTCGCCCTGGTTGCAGATGTCGAGCGAGCGATTGGCCTTGTCGAAGCCTACAATCTGGCCGTTGGCGCAGGCGCCGAGCGTTGCGGCCGCCGTCAGCCCCCCTGCTCCAAGCAGAAGCCGCCTCCGATCGGTCCAAAACGCCGCCATAATCGTCTCCGCCTCAACCTGCTTGCGCGGGCTGACAAAGTTCGCCCGCAAAGTCTAGGATGATCCGGCTTCCGACGGGAGGGGACTTTATGCGCATCATCTTGGCCAGCTTGGCCTTTATCGCTTTGACTGGCTCGGTTGCGGCGCAGGAACAACAACCGACGCCTGACGTACTCAATCAAGTTTACGCGTGCCGCAACATCACAGACGAAGCCCAACGCCTCGCCTGCTACGACGGCGCCGTCGGCAATCTCCAATCGGCGCAGAATGCCGGCAATCTCGTCGCCGTCGACCGGCAGCGAGCGCAGGAAGTGGATCGCGAAGCGTTTGGCTTCTCGCTTCCATCGCTCTCACGGATTTTCGGCAGCAACAACAGCTCCGCGAGCAACCCAAGTGCGCCGCAGTTCGAGCGCATCGATAACATCGAAATGCAACTGGCTAGCGTCACCTTGCGACGCAACCTACCTGCCACCTTCCGCATGACCAACGGTCAGGTCTGGGTGCAGATCGACGACGAGAACGCACGCAACGCGCGTGAAGGCGGCACGATCACCATCGAACGCGCATCGATGGGCAGCTACCTGATGCACGTCGAAGCGGGCGGTCCAGCGATCCGCGTACGGCGCCAGCAATAAGCTGGCGCTAGCGCTCTTTCGGATCGAGCGCGTCTCGCAAGCCGTCGCCTAGGAAGTTCAGCGCCAGCAGTGTGATCAGCATGGTCACGGCTGGCGCAATGAGCATCCAAGGCGCCGTCGTCATTTGATCCTTGCCGGCTGAAAGCAAGCTGCCCAGCGAAGTCAGCGGCTCTTGGACGCCGAGGCCGATGAACGAGAGGAAGCTCTCGGCGAGGATGATCACCGGAATATTCAAGGTCGCAAACACGACGACCGGACCCACGACATTGGGCACAATGTGACGGAGCACGATTTGAAGCGGTTTTGCGCCAGCCGCGCGCGCCGCCTCAACGAATTCCTTCTGCCGCAAGGAGAGCGTTTGCCCGCGGACGATCCGCGCCATCGTGAGCCACTCCACCGCGCCGATGGCGCAGAAGATCAGCACTAAGTTGAGCACCGGATCGTCGAACTGCACGACCGTCATCAGCACGATGACGAAGAACACGAACGGAATGGCGTAGAGCACGTCGACGAAGCGCATCATCGCATCGTCCACCCAGCCGCCGATGAAACCAGCAATGGCGCCCCAGAGCACGCCGATGGTCAGCGCGACGATCGTAGCCGCCAGACCCACGAGCATCGAAATGCCGAGCCCGAGGATGAGCCGCGCGACCATATCGCGCCCTTCAGTGTCCGTGCCGAGGATGTGCCAATCGGTCCAGGTCGGCGCGATGGCAACGCTGTCGCGGAAAATGGTGTCGTACTTGTGTATCCAAAGAACCGGGCCGAACACGGCGATCAGCACGAGGATGGCGACGACATAGAGGCTCGTCACCGCTGCGGGATTGCGCATCAAGCGTCGGCGCGCGTCTTCCCAGAGCGACCGTCCCTTCACAGCCTGCGGCTGCGGCGCGTCGTCGATCAGGATGTCGCTCATGCCGTGCGGCTCCGCGGATCGAGCGCGCGGTATGTGAGGTCCGCTGCGAGATTGAGAAGGATGATCAGGAACGAATAGATCAGCACCACGCCCATCACGAGCGTGTAGTCACGCTGCTGCGCCGCGAGCACGAATTGCTTGCCGATGCCTGGCAAGGCGAACACCGTCTCAATTACAAACGAGCCGGCCATCACTCCAGCGAGCGCAGGCCCGGCATATGAAACGATCGGCAGCATCGCGATCGGCAACGCGTGACGCCAGATCACCTGCCTCTCGGGCAACCCCTTCGCGCGCGCGGTGCGAATTGCATTGGAGCGCAAGGTTTCGATCATAGACGCCCGCATCAGACGCGACACCACAGCGATAATCGGCAGCGACAGCGTGAAAATCGGCAAAATCAAATAACGCAGGCCGTATTCATCTCGATAGAGCCCCGCCGTCGGCAACACCTTCCATTCCATGCCGAAGAAAAGCTGCATGATCGGTCCGACCACCAGAGGCGGCAGACATACGCCTGCGATGGCCAGCGCCATGATGAGATAGTCTTGCGACTTGTTCTGCCGCAGCGCTGCAATCACACCGAGAAAAGTTCCGATCACCAGTGCCAAAGCCATTGCGCTGAGGCCAAGAATAGCGCTCGTCGGCGCGCCTTCCGCGATGATGTCGCCGACGTTCTTATCCTTGTAAGTCATCGACGGACCGAGATCGCCGCGAATGAGGCCGCCGCCGCGTTCGGGCGTCCCGATGAGATAGCGCAGCAATTGCTGCTCGACCGGCAGATTGAGCCCGTACTCTGCTTCAAGACGCCGTTCAATTTCGTGCGGTACTTGGCGTTCGCTGGTGAACGGGCCGCCAGGCGCCAAGTACATCAGCACGAACGCGGCAGCGATAATTGCAAGCAATGTTGGTATCGCGAGCAGCAGACGCCGTACGGCTTGAGCTAGCATTCTCAGGTCCGTCCTGTGGCGCCGAAGCAGTGGCGAGGCGTGCGAAACCTTGCTTCCCCGGCAAGCCGTGTCAACGTGGCGATGTAGGGTGGTGCGATGAGCGAATTCAAACGCGTGACGCCAGACTTCGCCGTCGCGGCGCAGCTGGGAACTGACGATATCGCGCGTGCTGCGGCTGAGGGTTTTAAGACCATCATCGTCAACCGCCCCGACAACGAAACGCCTGGCCAGCCTTCCGCAGACGAAATCAAGTCGGCCGCGGACGCCGCGGGGCTCGAATTCAGGTCGATACCCTTTTCTGGGCTCCCACCTGCCCCAGCGGTGGTTATGGAGACGGCCGAGGCCCTGGATGAGGCAAAGGGCCCTGTCCTTGCCTATTGCCGAAGCGGCACCCGCTCAATAACAGCCTGGGCTCTGGCGCAGGCGCTGGCGGGGAGCCATACGCCTGACGAAATTATCGCCTTGGCTCAAAAGGCAGGGTACGACTTATCGGGGGCGCGGGGGGCGCTTGAGACGCTGGCGCCCAAGGCTTAACCGCCGAACGTTGGCAGCAAGAGTATCCACGCCGTCTTTAACAAGACGATCAGGGACAGGGCGAGCAGCACAGTGCGCACGCGATCCAAGGTAAACACACAGACGGCGACTGCGCTTTGCATGGCGCGCCTCGCTGCAAGCGCGGCGCCGCGGAGCCTTTAACCTCGTGACAGATGCGACGCCTCGTGTGTTTCAGACCTCTGGGTCTGTCTGGCTTAAGGACTTCGAGTTCGGGCTGACGGGACTCACCGTGCGCAAGACCGGCGCGCGCGTCCCCTATTCACCAACCATCATCAGCCAAGTGACGGCTTGGTTCCGCTATTTCTTCGCCGCCAAAGCGATCACGCCGCTTGAGCCGCGTTTCACGATCTTCTTCACGCCCGAGCGCGCGCGGCCTTGGTATCTCATCTTCTCCGTGTCGCGCGCTGCCGGCGCCAAGCTGGCGAAGGACGCCTCACAGGCAGACGTCGTCATGCAATTCGAGGATGCAACCTACAGCCCGAACGATCCGCCCGCGAAGGTAAAGCCCGGCGCAAAGTTGGTGAACTTCAATTGCCGCGATGTTTCGAAATCAAACGTCTCGCGCGCCTGTGCAGCGGCATTTGGCAATCCTCTGGCGGTCGATCCCGCGACGTTTACCGGGCTTGCCGTCGAGAAGTCAGAGATTAACGCCGCGCACGACGGTCACATCGTGCAGTGCCCGACAACGCCGGTTCCCGGACGCGTTTATCAACGCGTCGTCGATAACCGTATGCACGCCGACCTCAATCTTGTGGAAGACCTCCGCACCTGCACGATCGGCGGCAAGCCGGTGTGCGTATTCATCAAACGGCGCGAAGTAACCAAGCGCTTCTTGAATACGAATACGGAAGTGCTGCTGCGGACGCCGGAAGAAGTCTTCAGCCGCGAAGAGATGGACCAGATCAGCGCCTTCACGCGCGAGATCGGCCTGGATTGGGGCGGTGTGGATGTTCTGCGTGATCGCAATGACGGTAAACTCTACATCGTCGACGCCAACAAGACCGACATGGGACCGCCAATCGGGCTCAACCTGCCGGACAAGATCAAGGCCACCTATATGTTGCGGGATGGCTTCCGTAAGTTCGTCCTCGGCTGAGATCCGCTAATGGCGGCGAAAATCCCCTTCGTCCGTGACATGGACTTTGAGTATGAGAAGGCTCAGCAGGTCTCCCCGCTGATACGCCGACTCGTCGCCAATAATCCTGGACCGTTCACGTTCAGAGGCACTGGCGTCTACATCATCGGCCACGGCGAAGTGGCGATTATCGACCCAGGTCCGGACGATCAAGCCCACATCGACGCGTTGTTGAAGGCCGTCGAAGGCGAGACGGTCACGCACATTCTCGTCACGCACCGGCACATGGATCACTCGCCCGCCGCGCATCCGTTGGCGGAGCGTACCGGCGCGAAAGTGTACGCAAGCACGCTGCCGCCGAAGCCGAGCGATTGCGATGCGCTGCGCCTCGAAGCCAGCGACGACCACTACTTCACGCCAGACATCAACGTCGAAGACGGCCAGCGTTTCAGTGGGCCAGGCTGGACGATCGAAGCCGTGTTCACGCCAGGCCATACGACCAACCACATGGCGTACGCGCTGATCGAAGAGAACGCCCTCTTCCCCGGCGATCACATCATGGGCTGGTCAACCACCGTCATCGGCCCGCCCGATGGCGACATGACCGACTACTTCAACAGCCTCGAGAAAGTGCGCGATCGCAACTACGCGAGCCTGTGGCCGACGCACGGCCCGCAGGTGCACGATGCTTCAAATTTCGTGCAAGCGTTCATCGATCACCGCCTTGAGCGCGAAGCGCAGATCCTCGCGCAGATGAGGGCTGGCAAAACCAACATCAAAGACATGGTTTCGGTGATCTACGCCGACGTGGACAAGCGTCTGCACCCGGCAGCGTGCCACTCGGTGCTCGCGCACATGATTAGGCTTGTTCAGCTTGGGCGTGTGGTCAGCATGGACCCGCCCTGCGTCGATACGGAATACCGGCTCGCTTAAGCGAGATTGATGCCCGCGACGTCCACGAAGCGATGCAGCGCGACAGCCACACCGAGCAACAGGGCGACCCCAAACACGCCGCCAAGCGTGCGCCACAGCACTTTGGTGAGAGCGGTTCTGTTCATTGCTCCAATATAGGGAGCTTTGGTATAGGAATTGGCTACGCGCGCCGCTTTTCACAGTTAGCGACGCGTTAGCGAATTGGGCGCGCCCTTAGTGAACCGTCGGCGATGGCTCGCTGAAATCCTCGAGCGTGACGATGCAGCCTTCGTGGCGCAGGTCGCGGATTTGAAAGCCGGTAGCGCCCAAATCTTCGCGGACGGTAGCGCCCCACAGGATCGCCTGCAGGCGCGCAGTGGCGAGTTCGACATCCAAGGGATCGCGGATCTGGCAGACGGCGTTCTCTTCCGTCGTCTCTTTCAGGAATTCTATCCGATAGCGCATCGTGGCTGCCCCAGTCGTCGGAGGGCAAATGCTACGCCTGGGCGCTGCGCCTGCGAATTCAGGCAGGTGGCCTATGCCGTTTGACCTATGCCGCCACACACAGAAACGGCCCCGGTGGTCCCGGAGCCGTTTCAATGGCGTCGAATAACCTGGTCCAAAGGGGGCGGTCGTGGGGTCGTGCCTTCAGCGCGGTCTGGCGGAAGAACGCCGAACCCCGCCCCCGGTTCCACCGTAATTAGCGGCACGTTCGCGAGACCGGCTCGACTGGAAAACCTTCAGGCTGAATGCGGGAAAAGTACGCCACGACTTCGGTGGTCGCGCGTGGCGCCGAGAACCGGGGGAGCTCGGATTGCACGAGATACAAGCGACCATCGGGTTCAATCTGCAGCATGCTGTATATAAAATTCACGTCCCGCAACGGCGCTTCGTAGTGCGCGCGGCAGCGCCCTAGTTGAATGTCGAATAGCCAAAGCTGTCCTGGCGTCGGCTTGATCTCTCTTCCGGACCCGTCTTCGATTAGAAACGGCCAGGCCAACCACCCGCGGCGCCATGTTTCCGTATGAATTTTTCCGTCATTCTCCTCCCAACGGGAGGCAGACCTAAGCAGTTCTATTGTTCCGCCTGTGTTGTTGAGTAAGAAGATTCTGACAGCAGGCTGGCATGCTTGCAGCGAAAGGAGCGCAGCGAACATGAGTGCGGTCGCTGCGCGTCTCGGAAACATCCAACACCCTCCGCGCTCCATTGAACGCGAGTAGCCGGCATTGACAACACAGGCATTCGCAACGCGCCGCTCGTTGAATGCATGGCTCGCGCGGATCTCCGCAGACCCCAGTACGTTGACGGCCGTTCCTACTCGGCGGCTTGGGTACTCGGCAGTTTGTAGTCCTTGAACTGCTCCCGTAGCGCCAGCTTGTTGATCTTGCCGGTCGCTCCGAGCGGGATCGCCTCGACGAACTGAACATCGTCCGGCGTCCACCACTTGGCGATCTTGCCTTCGAGAAACCGGAGCACTCCCTCTTTGGTCGGAGTAGCGCCCGGCTTGGGCTGAATGATCAGCAATGGCCGCTCATCCCACTTCGGATGCGCGACGCCGATCACCGCTGCGTTGGCGACGCCGTCTGCCCCCATGGCGATGTTCTCGATGTCGATCGAGCTGATCCACTCGCCACCGGACTTGATGACGTCTTTGGCGCGGTCAGTGATCTGCATGATGCCAAGCGGATCGATGGTCGCGACGTCGCCCGTATCAAAGTAGCCGCAAGTTTCGAGACACTCGCCGCGGTCGTTCTTGGCGCCCGCATTCTTGAAGTAAGCACGCGCCACCGACGGCCCGCGCACCATGAGCCGGCCGAAGGCCTTGCCGTCATGCGGAATGCGCTTGCCGTCATCGTCGACGATTTTCATCTCGACCGTGAACGGCACCCGCCCCTGCTTCATCTTGGCTTTGATCTGGCTCTCATGGTCTTGCTCATAGTGATCGGGCAGCAATTTGCCGGTGGTGCCGATCGGGCTCATCTCGGTCATCCCCCAAGCGTGGATGACCTCGACGCCATAATCTTCTTCGAACGCGCGCAGCACGACCTCAGGAATGGCTGAGCCACCGATGGCGACTCGCTTCAGCGTCGTGGGCTTCAGATTGTTCTCACGTAGGAATCCCAAGAGCCCCTGCCAAACTGTCGGCACGGCCGCGGTGAACGTGACCTTCTCGCCTTCCAGCAATTCATAGACACTTTGCCCATCCAGCTTTGCGCCAGGCATGACAAACTTCGCACCACACATCGGCGCGACGAAAGCGATGGCCCAGGCATTAGCGTGGAACATCGGCACGATCGGAAGCACAACGTCGCGCGCGCCACAGCCGAACACGTCTGTCTGATTGGCGGCCATGGCGTGAAGCACGTTCGAGCGGTGCGAGTAGAGCACACCCTTTGGATCACCCGTCGTGCCGGACGTATAGCAAAGCCCGCACGCAGTGTTCTCATCGAAGCCGCCCCACTGGGCTTCTTCGGATTGGCCGGCAATGAAGTCTTCGTACGCAATCACCGGAACGGAAGCCTTCGGCGCCTTCCCGCTATCGGTCAGCGCTACGTAGAGCTGGACCGTCTTCAGCAGCGGCGCGATCTTCTCGACGATCGGCGTGAACGTCGTGTCGAAGAAAAGGATCTTGTCCTCGGCGTGATTGATGATCCACGCGATCTGCTCGGGGAAGAGGCGCGGGTTTACGGTGTGCAGCACCGCGCCCATGCACATGGTGCCGTACCAGGCTTCCAAATGGCGGTCGGTGTTCCACGCGAGCGTGGCAATGCGATCGCCCATCGCAATCGAGCGCTCGCGCAGCGCATTAGTAACCTGCTTGGCGCGGCGCGTGATGTTTGCGTAGGTCGTACGCCGGAGCGTGCCGTCCTCGACGCTGCGGGTCACCACCTCGCGGTTCGGGAAGGCGTTGTTGGCGTGCTCGAGAATTCTATCGACCGTCAACGGCCAATTCTGCATGAGCCCGAGCATCGCGAACGTCTCCCGTTTGTTTTTCGTTGTGGCAATTAAAGCGGCGCCGGGCGGCTCGGTGTCAAATCCTGAACACCTGAATCGAAGTTTACGCGCCCGTCAGGGGTAAAGGCGCGAGGTCCGCCAAGGCTGGCTCGGATCATCTCGCATGAAGGTCAGCCGATCGTGCAGGCGAAACGGGCGATCGCGCCAAAACTCGAAGCTGAGCGGCGTCAGCTTGTAGCCGCGCCAATAATCCGGTCGCGGCACCTCCCCGACCCCGTACTTCAGCGCATACTCGGCGATGCGCTTCTCCAGCGCCAATCGATCTTCAAGCGGACGAGACTGCGCGCTGGCCCACGCGCCCAACCGCGCGCCACGATCGCGGCTTTTGAAATAGGCGTCCGCCTCCGCATCCGAGACGAACGAAATCACGCCCCGCGCGCGCACCTGGCGGCGAAGCGACTTCCAATGAAACACGATTGCCGCGCGCTGGTTCTCGCCAAGCTGCGTCCCCTTCGCGCTTTCCGCGTTGGTGTAGAAAACGAAGCCGCCATCTTCGAAGCTCTTCATCAGCACCATACGCACATCGGGGAAACCCGATGCGTCGGCGGTCGCGAGCGCCATACCGTTCGGATCGTTCGGCTCCTTGTCTTTGGCCTCCTTGAACCAGCGCTCGAACAGCGCGAACGGCTCGTTCTCGACGAACAGCGCCGCATCGTCCGGCGGCGGCGTGGCCGTGGGATCGTATTTCGGCGAGGGCGGTATGAGATCGTCGCCTGACATGGCTTCTCCGGCTATGGCATCGCTTCTAGCACGGCTGGCGCGCGCATCCGAACCCGCGAACCGACGCATCTTAGAGGCAAACGGGGAATCGTGATGAGGCACATAGTTCTGGCGCTCGCGGCGCTCTTGCTCAGCGCCGGCACGGCAGCGGCCCAACACTATCAACTGATCGACCTCACCGGGGCCTTCACCGCAGCTTATGACCGAACGGAAGGCATGCCGATGCCGCTCCGGATCAAGGCGTTCAAAACCGACGTCGCCGACCAATTCCCCGAATTCTACGGCCGCCAGCGCTACCCCAGCATGTCACAAGCCGACTACGACGCCCGCATTGGCCGCACCATCGAAGGCTTCGCCGCCATCCGCGAGCGCTTCTCCAGCAAAGCCTCACAATTCGCCGCGCTGCTCGATCCCGCCTACGCCTCGTTCGTTCGCGAATTTCCCGACATGGGCGACGTGGGCCAGATTTATCTCATCCACAGCATGGGCGAGATGGACGGCGGCACGCGCAACTTCACCGGCTCGAACAACGTGCTCATCTTCGGCGCCGATGTAATGGGCCGCGCGCACTCGTACGCAGACGAAGAGCCGTTCTTCCATCACGAACTCTTCCACGTTTATCACGCGCGCAGGTTCGGCGGTTGCGAGCAAGTATGGTGCAGCCTCTGGACCGAAGGGCTCGCGGTTTACGTCGCCAAGACGCTGAACCCCGACGCCACGGAAGAGCAATTGTTGCTGACCGTGCCGGAAGATATTCCCGCCGCCGTCGATCCTAACCTGCGCGAGGCGGTCTGCGCCGTGCGCGAGCGCTTCAACACCTCGCGCGACATCGGCGCGCTGTTCAGCTCGGATCGCCTTAATCCGCACCTGCCGCCGCGCTTTGCGTACTATGTCGGCTACCTCGTCGCGCGTGAGGCCGGTCGCACGCGCAGCATTCAGGAACTTGCGCAGCTTGATCAGGCCGCCGCACGCCCGATCGTTGAAGCGTCTTTGGCGAGACTGGCGCGCTGCACGTGAACTGATTTGCCGGGACTCGTGGCTTATGTCAGTTAGGCCCGGCCCATGTCGCACAATACGTTCGGCCACCTTTTCCGCGTCACCACTTGGGGCGAAAGCCACGGGCCGGCGCTCGGCTGCGTTGTCGACGGCTGCCCTCCGGGCCTGCCGCTGACGGTTGCCGACATTCAGTACTGGCTGAATCGCCGCGCGCCGGGTACGAGCCGCTTCGTCACGCAGCGGCGCGAACCCGATGAAGTGAAAATTCTCTCCGGTGTGTTCGAAGACGATCGCACCGACGGCCAAGTCACCACCGGCACGCCGATCTCGCTGATGATCGAAAACGTCGATCAACGCGGCAAAGACTACGACGACATCCGCGACCTCTATCGCCCCGGCCACGCCGACTACGTCTACGACGCAAAATACGGCTTTCGCGATTATCGCGGCGGCGGGCGTTCATCCGCGCGCGAAACCGCAGCGCGCGTCGCCGCTGGCGCAGTGGCGCGGCGCATTCTTGGCGACATTCAGATCCGCGCCGCCGTCGTGCAAATCGGCAAAATCGCGATTGATCGTTCGCGCTGGGATTGGGCCGAGACGGAGAACAACCCCTTCTGGTGCCCAGACGCCGAGACCGCAAAGCGCTGGGAAGAGCTGCTCGACGCCACGCGCAAAGACGGCAACTCAGTCGGCGCCATCGTTGAAGTGGAAGCAACGGGGGCGCCCGCAGGCTGGGGCGCGCCAGTTTACGGCAAGCTCGACGCCGAAATCGCCGGCGCGCTCATGAGCATCAACGCCGTCAAAGGTGTCGAGATTGGCGCTGGCTTCGGCGCGGCCGAACTCACGGGCATCGAGAACGCCGACGAAATGCGCGCCGGCAATGACGGCAAGCCGGTGTTTCTCTCGAACGCCGCAGGCGGCGTGCTCGGAGGCATTTCGACGGGCCAGCCAATCATCGCGCGCCTTGCGATCAAGCCGACTTCATCAATCCTCACCCCACGCCAGACCGTCACTCGTGACGGCCGGAACGCCGATATTTCCACCACGGGCCGTCACGATCCCTGCGTTGGCATTCGCGGCGCACCGGTCGCGGAAGCCATGCTCGCCTGCGTCCTCGCCGACGCGATGCTACGCCATCGCGGGCAAACTGGCCGTTGAGCTAGGCGCCGGCGCCGGCGCCGCCGCGTGCGCGCTCTCACGCACCGTCCGCGCAATATGATCTCCCACAGCTACGGCCACTTCGGGTTGATCGAAATACGTCGTGTGGATGAGGCTATCCCACGTCATTGCATCGGTGGTCAGCGCAGTCAGCGACGCACTGGTATCGCCACCTACGGTGAACAGCGCCCAGCGATACTTGTCGATCAGATTGCCAGCAGCGCCGTTGGCGCCCTCCTGCATACGCGTCGCGCACTCGCCGCCCAGCACCAGCTCCTGCGTCGTGTGCGTATGCGAGCGCGGTGAGACCCCATAGAGCACCTGGTCGCCGTCGCGGCCCATGGCGACGCCGCGCATAACGCCGCCGACGAAACGGTTCATCGAGCCGCGCGTGCCAACTTCCTGCACCATGCCACCGACAAAGAAGCGGTACACAAGATACACCACGGTGAAGATCGCCGGCGCGAGCAGCAGGCTCATCATGGTCATCACAACGATGTTGCTCGTGATGTCTTCGTCAGCGATCCCATCCATCATGCCCAACAAATCGCCGCGGCCAAAGCTGTAGGCCAGCGGATTGAACAGGCCGATAATCAGCACAGCAAGCACGCCGAATGCAATCGCAGCGCCACGCGATCCTCGAAACAGGGCCCCACGCGGGAAAGGTTCAAGCTTCAATTCTTCGACCCGCTGCAGAAACGCGATAGCCTCGTCGTTCTGGTGCCAAAGACTAAAGATCGAGGTGCGCGTTCTGCCGCCTGTCTTGGGTCGAAGGATGCGGCGGATGCCTTGTCGCGACATGTGAAGCATGAACAACGTGCATGGCCCAACGATCAGAACGTAGATCCCTGCGGCCATGAGTTCGGCCTGCTGGCTCTCCATCCCCATCAAGTTTTCACCGCTCAACGCGCCCCACAGCAGGAGCGCGGCGATCAACGGGAACACCACCGCGCTCGCCCACGCGATGACCAAAAACAAAATGCCGGCAATGCGTTGCAGCGCGCCCGTGCGCACATTGAAAAACGGCGTGCCGACCGTCGTCAGGCTATCGAACTTCTCTCGCGCAGCGTTGCGCCGAAGACCCCACTTCAACAACACCGCAGCATCGTTGGCGACGTTGCCGCCGTGGCTATGGCCGACGACGTGGATGGTGTCGTACTTGTTGTAGAGCCCACGAATGCGGTCAGCGAGCTTGTCGGCGCCCCGTTCGCGCTCGAACGCGCTGTTCGCACCCGTCCACAGATGCGGGACGATTTCGCCGCTGATGCCCTGGCTGCTCAGATGCTGGAGCAAGCGCTGACTAAACTCCGAGCCGCGCTGAAACCACTTCGCGCCGTCCGCGCTTTCTGCCGTGTCTCCGGTGCCGTGCACGGTGACGATGGCGACCTTGCCTTCTGACATGTCCCACTCCCCTTAGGGCCGAGGTTACGGCGCTGAGAGGTTCGGGGCAATCACAGCCGCTAGGTCAGCCGCCACGCGCGGCGGTCATGCGGTCCTTCAGCATGATCTGGAAGAACGCGTCATTCGTCAGTTTCCGGACGATCACATCCGGCGATCCTTCTTCGACAAGCGCCGCGCCCAACGAGGCCCAAGTGTCGTAATTGCCGGTCTCGGCGAGTTCGTAGGCGCGTGTGCGAAGGGCGGCGAGCGGATCGTCTTTGTCTGGCATTGGCGAGCGAACGCGCGTAAAAGGAGAAGCGTTCCTGTGGGGATCGGGAAATGTTACGGACACGAAAACAATCTCGACGTCGCCGGCGCGTTTCGTTCAAGCAACGCATGACCGAGATCGGCCCGCGCCTGCACACGGCATTCCGTAAAGCGCGCGTCGCACTGTGGCGCTTCAAGCGCAGCCCCGGGCAACAAGATCGCGCAGCAATGGTCGCGACATTTGCTTTCATTGGACTTTTCGCGATCGGCAGCGTCGACGCGATCATCACCGGCGGCGCCGATTTTGCGCCCGGTTCGGCCTATGCCTCGGAGTATCGCCCTACTCGCGTGGCGCCTGTCGCCCAGCCCGTGGCTGATACGCTGGCGGTAGAGGAAGAAGTGGCTTCGACCGAGACGCTGAAGTCGGCCGGTGAGGTCGACTACAGCTTCACAAGCGAAGAATTGCTGGGCGGTCCAGAACCAGCCGCCTTGGCCGCCGTGGAGGAGCCTGCGGCGGTTGCGGAGTTTTCGTTCGAAGACCTGAAGAGCGGGCATTCCGATCCAGCCGCCGCCGCCGAGACAGACGACACCATTCTCTAACTGCGTTCGTAAGCGCCTAGCTGGAACGAAGGCCCAGGCCTCGCGTTTGTCGCGCGGAGGCCGACGGCATGTTCGATGACAATCCGGTTCTGAAAGAGCGCCTGATGGGCGTTGGCGCGTTCGCCGGCATTGCCATGTTCGCGCTGGGTGCTGTGGACGTGCTGGTAACCGGCGGATTCGACTTTGCAGACGAGCGCGCCCCGTATGACCGCGCGCAGCCTAGCGCCTACGTGCAAGTGGTCGACGCGGCCGAGTATGTCAGCGATCAGGTTCAGCGCATCTCATGGAACGACACATTCTCGATCGGCGAGGCGCAAGCGGCGACGACCGAAGATCTCGTCGGCGAGAACGACGGTTCGCCGACACCTGAAGTCTCGCAAACGTCAGATGATGAGCTTCTGCAGGCCGTCGCTGCGCTCTACGCGGGACGGCCCGCTGAGGACGAAGCATCCGCCGATCAGGCACATTCCGCCGAAGCGTATTCCAACGAGGCGTACGCGGATGATTATCCAGCGGAAGACGAGAAGCTCGCTAGCGCTTCCGAAAACGCGTCACCTTGGTGAGGAAAGCGAGTTCAGTTTCTTCGACGGTGAAGCCATGCTCGCCGAACAGCACCTTGAAATCTTCTTTCAAGTAAGACGTGAAATACGGTTCGTGAAAACCGACTGGGAAGTATTCCAACATCCGATCGAGATCAGCCGCGTCGCCGGTCTGAATTGAATCCGCTAGCACGAGTGTTGCGCCGGGCTTTAGCACCCGAGCAATTTCTCGCGCCGCATCACGACGCACGCGCGGCGGTAGTTCGTGAAAGAGATACACACACGTAGCGGCGTCGAAGCTCGCGTCTTCGAACGGCGCCTGCTCAATAGCGCCGTTGACGATTTCGACGTGTGGCCAAGCGACCAGACGCTTGCGCGCTTCTTCGCAGTACGCCGGCGAAAGATCGAGACCTGTCGCGGGAATGCGCGGATACGCGGCGAGCACTTGACTTAAGAAGCGGCCGTTGCCTGACGCCACATCCAGCAATTGCACTTTACGCTGATCGGTGCCGCGAATAGCGCGCGCAAGTGAGCCAAGCGTAATGCGGCGCATCGCGTCGGCGGCGCCGCCGAACAGGATCTCCACCTGTGTGTCGTAGAGCTTGGCGCTGTCTTGGCTCAGCCAGCCGCCCGTCTGGTAGTGGAAGTTCTGCAGATAGTACGTGGGGTAGCGGCCGTCGCCCTTGGCTTGCTCACGCACTTCTGTGCCATCGCGCTCCATGCGGCGTTGATCGACGTTGGGCAAATCGCGGAAGAAATTCGCGGAGCTGCGCAGGGCTTCGATGGCGCGCGTGAGGCGGATATCGTCGGGCGCCGGATAGTAGCCTGCTTCAATATTGGCGCGATCTTTCGCGAACAAATCCAAGAAAGCAGTGCGAATGCTCTGGGCATCGCCCTCCGGCGCTTGTGGCTCAAACTTTGGCTCACCCGGCCGGTTGAACGGGCCAGATATGCGACGCGCAAGCAGATACTGGCTCATATACCAAGCGACGCGCGCGCCCTGGGCGGCGGCGTAACGGGCGCGGCCGATATCGCGCAACAAGCTCATGGGCCGAATGTAGCGCGCCTGCGCCCGCCTCTCCACCCGCACCAGCGTCGCACGCGGGGCATTTCTGTGACTTTCGCCTCAGGCCCCGAGCTTTGCCTGGATCAGAGGAGCGCACCTCTCACGTAGCAGTTCAACCAATTCCGGATCCATGAACTGGTACTCGTCTGGCACGTCGAGCACATGCAGGTCCTTGAACCGTGTCTCTTCGCGAAACTCCGCTTTGATCCGCGACTTATGCTTTTCCTCCATGACGAAAATCAGATCAGCCCAGCGCAGATCAGCAACCGTCACGCGCCGACGCGCGCTGCGGCTCGTCCCGGCGGAGCGCACATGGACGCCGGCCTGTCCGCGCCAGACTTGCTCTCCTGTCGGGCTGCGCCACTGATTGCGGCTGCAGATGAAAAGGACGTTCAATGCGTTCGTTTCAGTCAAGAGCTTGGCCCACTCAGTGTTCGGCCAAACCATGCCGAGCTGTTGCGCGCGACGTAGTTTGACGCTCCTGGTATAGAGCAGCTTCCACGATTTCTCGCGCTTCGCAGATGGCGTCTGCAAGCAATGCCTTGCGTGCCTGCGCGCTGCAAGCGACGCCAAGCCAACGTACGTTGGGACGACATGATATTTTTCCTGTGTTTGCGGGGTCAGCAGCCGCGGCAACACAGAACGGAGCGCTGTTAGCAATCAGCGCGCATTTTTACAACTTAGAAATGTCCAGATTTGCCAGCCGTTCGCGACGCTCTGCGTAGCGTTCACCAAGAGCGGCCGTACCGAGGAATATCCCTAGAATTCGCTCGGCCGTAGCATAGTCGGTCACGTCCGCGCCGAGAACCAAGATGTTGGCATCGCCGTGCTGGCGGGCCCAACCGGCCTCGTCTTCGGTATGGACGAGCGTCGCCCTGATGAAAGGAAAGCGGTTGGCCGTCATCGCCATCATCTGGCCGCTACCGCATATGCCGATAGCGAAATCCGAGCGCTTCGCCCTGAGTTCAGCCGCCAATCGCAGCGCATAGTCCATCGCATCGACGCGCTCGGTGGCGCTGTCGGTCCCGCAATCTTTGACGCCATAGCCATTGGCGACCAACCACTGCGTGAGCCGCGCCTTCAAAGCGACACCGCGATGGTCGGCCGCGATCGCGATGGGCTTGCCGGTCAACGTCTGCACCATGCCGACCTAAGCCCTCACGCGCCTGCGCCGGCGATACTTGGCAGGCGGTTTTTCCAACGGTGTCGGCCAGCGTGTGATGCGCTTGATGAGGCCCGGCATTTTCAGCCGACCTTCCGGCCGCGTTTTGTTGCGTACCGAAGCTTTGGAATCGTGAACGCTGTCTTCGCTACCGGAAATCAGCGGGTGCCACCAGAAGAGATCCTTGCCCTCGGACACCAGACGATACGCGCACGTGCGCGGCAGCCAGTCGAGCTTCGGCACATTCTTCGGCGTGAGTTTGACGCAATCGGGCACGTATTGTTTGCGGTTGGCGTAATCGCTGCACCCGCAAGTCTTGGTGTCGAAGAGCTTACACGAGACGTCCGTGAGATAGAGTTCGTTGGTGTCGGCGTCTTCGATCGAGATAACGCAGCACTTGCTGCACCGATCGCACAGCGCTTCCCATTCGCGCTCCGACATCTCGGTCAGCTTTTTGCGCCGCCAGTAGCCGTCTTCGAGCGGAGCGGCGTCCGCAACCGGATCGCGCTTGCGGCGCGAGCGCTCATAGTCGAGGAGCGTGGTTTTGGTGCTCATCGCTCGAAAGCTCCAACGAGTTCGATGTGCGGGCTCCAGCGAAATTGATCGACAGGCGTGAGTTTGGTCAACGTGAAGCCGTGTTCGATCAGAACTTTGATGTCGCGTGCAAAACTGGCCGGATCGCAGGACACGTAGGCGAGCTTGCGGATCGGTGCGCGGGCAATCTGTTCGGCCTGTTGGCGAGCGCCCGAGCGCGGCGGATCGATCACAGCGGCGTCAAACTTTTTCATCTCGAGCGTGGAGAGCGGCGTGCGCAACAAATCACGGCGCAAGATGCTGATTTCCTTCAATGCGCCGCCAGCGCCATCTGACGCCTTCTTCAACGCCGTCAGCATTTCGCTGTCGCCCTCGGCAGCGAGAACTTCGGCGTGCTCAGCGATCCGCAGCGCAAAAGTGCCAATGCCGGAAAACAGGTCAACGACGCGCTTGGCGCCCTGCACCGCTTCAAGCGTGAGCCGCGCCAACGTCTCTTCGCCGAGCGCGGTCGGCTGCAAAAACGCGCCAGGCGGCGGACTGACAACGGCTTTGCCCATGCGCAATGTCGGCTTGGCCCGCTCAACGATCGGATCGCCATCAAACGAAAGCCGCGCGAGGTTCAACGCGTTCGCCTCCGCGATCAGCTTTTCCAACTGCGCACGATTGAGCAGATCGACCCGGCCCGCGCCCTTGATGGAAATATCAACGCCGCTATCGGTCAGCAGACATTGCATCGTGATTTCGCCGCGCGCCGGCAGCGCGAGTTCAGCCAAAGGCGCGAGCTTCAACACCGTCGCCTCAAGTTGCGGCGCCAGCACCGGGCATTGCGTGATCGGGGTCAGACGCGCGCCGCCGCGTTCAATGAAACCGATGCGAACTTGGTTGTTCTGGCGCGCGGCGTGGAGCGCGGCGCGGCGACGGCCCTCGCCCCAGGCCGCGATGGTTGGCTCAACATGGACGCCACCGAAGCCGCGCTTAGTCAGCGCCTCAATCACCTGCTCGCGCTTCCACGCGAGGTAAGGTTCATCCGCCCAGTGCTGCAGCTGGCAACCGCCGCATCGGCCGAAATGCCGGCACGCGGGCTCCTGACGCTCGGAGCTAGCGCGAAGCACCTCCAGCAACTCAGCCCGGCCGCCTGCGACGCGGGCGCGCACCTGTTCGCCAGGCAATGCGTACGGCGTGTAGATGGGTCCCGCTTCTCCCTCAGCGGTTGAATCACCGCGCGATCCGACAGCCGAAATCTCCAGCACCCGCTCCTCTGCGGCCGGAATATCGGCCTTCCGGGCCTGTTGGGGCCGGGACCGGGAAAGGCGGTTCATACGCTTCATGTGCCGTTCAGACTGGATTTGCTTATCTCTAGCTCAAGTTAAAGGAGCTACCCAAATGCGCCGTCACCTTCTCACCGCTGCCGCTGTTGCGACCGCCCTGGTGGCGTTTGCCCAACCGGCGTCGGCTCAGCAATACCGCAGCTATCACGACGAGCATGTCTCGACGCAGCAACAATGTCAGACTTCGCGGAATAACCGCACGGCTGGCGGCGCTGTGATCGGCGGCGTCATCGGCGCTCTGCTGGGTCGCGAAGTCGCGGACCGCGGCGTTCGTGGCGAAGGCGCAGGCCTTGGTGCGGTTGTCGGCGCAGTTGCCGGTGGCGCCGTTGGCCGCTCGACCGCCCGCTGCGATCAGGTTCAAGGCCAGTACGACCAATACGGTCGCCCAGTCGCCTACGGTCAGCAACCGTATTACGGCAACGAAGGCGGCTATCGCGACGACGATCTCTACGGCGGCCCGAACGATGACGGTTACTATCGCGGCGACGATCGCGACTGCCGCATGGGTCAACAAATCACGCGCGCCCCGAACGGCCGCGAATATCGCGAAGACGTTTTGATGTGCCGTGGCGACGACGGTGAGTGGCGCCCGGAATACCAGCGCTAAGCAATCTCCATAGGTTGAACCCAACCTAGTACGCAGTGACTGAAACCCCGGCTTCGCAAGAAGCCGGGGTCTTTCTTTATGCGCTAGCGTTTGAGATGCACCAGGCGCTCAAGATTGCCGTCGCCGCCGAGGATTGGTGAGTCGATGCTCGCAATCACGCGAAAGCGTTCGATGCCATCAAGCGCATCGATCGCCGATTGTGCGGCGGCGCGCGCAGTTTCCTCGTCAAGCACGCCGGCGCGGCCAGCTTTAGGGCCGGCTTCAAATTGCGGTTTGATGAGCACAACAGCGTCGGCGCTTTCGGTGGCGAGCGCGAATGGCGTGGCGAGTACTTTGGCTGAGCCAATGAAGCTCGCGTCGCAGACAATCAGCGACGGCGCGTCAGCGATTTGCGCGCTCGCAAGCGTGCGCGCATCGGTTTGTTCGAGGCTGACGACGCGCGGATCGCTCCGCAGCGATGCGTGCAACTGATCGCGGCCAACGTCGACGGCATAGATACGCGCGGCCCCGCGCGACAGCAGTACATGCGTGAAGCCACCGGTGGACGAGCCAACATCGAGGCAAATGCGGTTGACGGGATCAATGCCAAACGCATCCAGCGCGGCCGCCAGCTTAACGCCCCCGCGCGACACCCACGGATGCGGCGCCACGACATCGAGAACGGCGTCTTCATGGATCAAGTCAGACGGCTTGGTGACAACAACGCCATTGGCCGACACGCCGCCAGCGGCGATCGCCGCGCGCGCCTTGGCGCGGCTCTCGGCGAGACCGCGTGCGACAATCAGCAAATCGGCGCGCAACCGGGGCATCGCGCCTCCTCGCCCGCGCTTGACGCCAAGGCAAGCCTCTTTCCCCGCTTGCGAGTGAGGCTCGGCTTGCGCCAAGTTCCCTCCAAGGCCGCGTACAAGGCCAAGGGGGAAATCCGATGTCCGTTTCACGTCGCGGCCTGATGGCCAACGCCGCCGCGCTCAGCGCACTCACCGCTGCAGGAGCTTGTGATCAATTGGGACTGAACCGCACCTCATCCGACGCGCTGGGCGACCTAGACGCGACCGGCGTCGCCGCCGCCGTCCGCGACCGAACGATCACCGCTGCTGAAGCGCTGGAAGCCGCAATTGCGCGCAGCGAGCGCGTCAACGGCGAACTGAATTTCATCGCAACGCCGCTCTATGAGTACGGTCGCACACGCGCCGCCGAAACGCTGAGCGGTCCGTTCGCAGGCGTGCCGACCTTGATCAAAGATCTGCTGCCCATGACCGGCCAACTGACCAAGTACGGCAGCCGCGCGTTCGCCAACAACGTCGCGCAAGAACAGCCGCCCTACATGGACGCCATACTCGCGGCGGGCCTGGTGCCGTTCGGCAAATCCACGACGCCGGAGTTTGGCCTGACAGCGACGACTGAGCCACTGCTGACCGGGCAAACCAAGAATCCATGGAACGTCGCGCACTCAAGCGGCGGCTCGTCAGGCGGCGCCGCCGTCGCCGTGGCCTCACGCGTTGTGCCGATCGCGCATGCGAGTGACGGCGGCGGCTCGATCCGCATCCCGGCCTCGTGCAATGGATTGTTCGGCCTGAAGCCCTCGCGCGGACGCGGCGTGCCGCAGGGCCGGCCCGACAATGGTCTCGACATCTCCGTGAGCGGCTGCCTCAGCCGCAGCGTGCGTGACACCGCGGCGTGGCTTGCCGCGACCGAAGCCAGCGGCGATGGCGCAGCCTTCCCGCCGGTTGGCGTTGTCAGCGGTCCCAACACACAACGTCTGCGCATTGCACTCGATATCCCGAATGCACTTGGTCACGAGCCAGACGCTGAAGTGCGCGCCGCTGTCGAAGCGGCGGCGGAGCTTTGCCGCTCACTTGGCCACACTGTCACCGAAGGCAAACCAACGATTGATGGTCCGCAATTTAGCGCGGACTTCATTCTGCTCTGGGCGACAGGCGCAAACGAAGTCGAACAATTGGTGCGCAGCCAAGCCGGCCCCGACGCCCCACTCGATCAACTACTTGAGCCGCTTACATTGGAACTTGCGGCGCACGCACGTCAGCAAGGCACGCCCGCACTAGTGGCGGCGATCGCCCGCTTGCGCGCAGTTGAGGCCGCCTACGCGGCGTTCTTCGCCAGCACCGCGGACGTCTATCTGACGCCGGTGTTGGCTAAGCCGCCAGTGCCGCTCGGCACCATCGACGGCGGCAAAGGCATGGCCGTGTTCGCAACGCTCTCTGACTATGTCGGCTACACGCCGCTGCAGAACGTCGCGGGCGCGCCGGCGATGAGCGTGCCGCTCGCGATGTCAGCTGGCGGGCTGCCGATTGGCATCCACTTCTCCGCGGCCAAGGGCGCGGAAAAGACCCTGTTGGAACTTGCCTACGAGCTTGAACAGGCGCAGCCATGGGCCGATCGCGAGCCGGGAGTGAATGCGGGCTAAGCGGCCCGTTCCACACTCCCGCCCTGTTTGGGAGCTACCGGCACGACCATGAAATTGCGTACTTTGTTTTGCGCTGTGCTGATCGCGACCGTCGCCCTTCCGGCGGCGGCGCAACAGCCGCGCCGTCAGCCGCAACCACAACAACCAGCGCAGACCGAACAAGCGCCTGCGCGCGGCGAAGAATGGTATCGCGGTCAGCTAGTCGAACTCTCTGAAGTGCTCGGCGGCGCGCACTATCTCCGCATCGTCTGCGACGGCCGCGGCGACCAACGCTGGCGCACGTACATGCGCGGTGTGATCGAGCGCGAGCCGACCTACAACGCCCTGCTCGTCGAAGGCTTCAACCGCGGCTATCGCCAAGAGGAAGCACGCTTCCCGGTGTGCGACGCCACCACGCGTCAGATGGAAGCTGAGCTCCGCGCACGCGGCCTGCGCATTTCGCAAGCGCTGCGCGCCCGGCATGCCGGCGCACCGAATGCCCACTGACGATCCGGAGAAGAAGGGCCGCGCGCTGCAACTCATTCTCGATGCGTGGGACACAGCTTTGCAGGAAGGCGCTGAGGCTGAGGTGGTTGCCTCGGTCGCCATCTACGCGGCGCTTGCAGATATGGTCGATCGCTACGGCGAAGACGCGGTAGCGGAGTTCTGCTCAAGCCTGCCGGAACGCACACGGCGCGGTGAATTCACGCTGCGCGCCAACGAGCCCTAACGGCTAGCCCAAGCTTCCTCCAGCCACTCCTTCGTCGGCGCGCCTGCTTCTGGCGCATTTGCACGCGCGAGGAAGAGATGGCGGACGATCTCCGCTTGGCGCTCAATGTTGTAGGCGTTCAGCTTTGGCGTTCGAGGCGTGTAGGCGTACGCGCCCTTGCCAAGCGCACTGAGCTTTGCGGCGGCAAGCACCACGCCGCGCGCGGCTTGCCAGACGTGCGTCAGCTCGTGAACGAACCAGCCTTGGTCCCACAATGACGCAGCGCCGAAATCGTGCGCGGCGCGCCATTTCGAGAAAACGATCGTGCGCCCGACCGGGACCATAGCGCCGAAGCCTAATCGCGGACCTTGATAGATGCGGATTTTCAGCCACGCGATCTCATCGCCAAACACGGAGCGGCCGAGCACGATCTCGCCGGCGGTAAGCCCGCGGCTTTGGCCGGGTTTCATGCGGTCCTGCTTCTCCACGCAAGACAATGTGGGCGCGAATTGCCGGGGGGACAATTGCCGCTCGGATGCCTAGAAAAGCCCGGCATGAGCACGCCGTTTGAAATCATGGTGGGGCGGATCGAGACGCTGGCGCTCGATGCCGTCGTGAACGCCGCCAACCGCCAACTTATGCCCGGCAGCGGCGTCGACGGCGCCTTGCGCGCAGCAGCCGGCCCGAAGCTGACCGAAGCGACAAACCGCATTCCGCCAATCCTCACCGGCGAAGCGACGATCACGCCAGGCTTCGACGCACCGATGAGGTTCATCATCCACACCGCGGCGCCAGTGTGGACCGATGAAGGACCTCAGAGCGCAAAGGTTGCCGGGCTCGCCAAATGCTACACGTCGTCGATCAAGATGGCCGCGTCGCGAGGTTTTGAGTCCATCGCATTTCCATGTCTAGGCACTGGCGTCTACGCGTGGCCGCGCGGCTTTGCATGCGGCATTGCCGTAGCGGCGTGCGAACAGGAACTGGTCAACGCACCAAAGCTGAAGCGCATCGTGTTTTGCTGTTTCACTGAAGAAGACGCGAAAATCTATCGCGACGGTCTCGGAGTGAGCTAGGCTGCCCGGGCTGGAGGGACTGTCATGCGCTCGCATCAAACCCGTCGCACATTCGCTGTTGGCCTCACCGCCACAGTCGCGGCGTGCGCCACAACCCAAGCTCAGGAGAACCACGTGACCAACATCGTTCTAGTTCATGGCGCTTGGGCTGATGGTGCGGGTTGGGAAGGCGTGTACCGCTCCCTGACGGCTAAGGGCCACAAGGTCAGCATCGTGCAAAATCCGCTGACCTCGCTCAACGACGACGTTGCCGCGACGAACCGCGTGCTCGCGCGCCAGGATGGCCCGGTGCTGCTGGTCGGCCACTCCTACGGCGGCGCCGTGATCACGCAGGCTGGCAACGCCGCAAGCGTTGCGGGCTTAGTGTTTGTGACGGCGTTTGCGCCGGACGCGGGTGAGTCTGTTTCGTCCCTGCTTGAAGCCGGAGGCGGCCCACCTCCACCGCTGCAACCTACCGCGGACGGCTTCCTGTTCTTCGATCCTGCCGTCTTCCCGCAAGCCTTCGCTCAAGATCTACCTGCCGAGCGCGGCGCGTTCATGGCCGCCTCGCAAATCCCAACGGCAGGCGCATGCTTCGGCACGCCGATCACGCAAGCCGCATGGCGCACGAAGCCCAGCGCCTACGTGCTCGCCACCGAAGACCGCGTCATCCCCCCAGCAGCGCAACGCCAAATGGCGACGCGCGCGAACGCGACGATCACCGAAGTGCGCGGCAGCCATGCCGTGTATGTGTCGCAGCCGGACGCGGTGGCGGATGCGATTGATGCGGCTGCGCGGCGGTTACCGCGCTAACGAACTGAGCCTTCAGCCTATGACGCTGCCACGCGCCAACCGAGCGTGGCGCCAGCGTGGAAAGGCACGATCTCTGTCCCGCCCGCGCTCACGCGTGCGGGCACGGACTGCCCCTCGCGTTCAAGCGTTATCCGCTCTTCGTTGAGCGGCAGTCCATAAAAGCGTGGGCCATTCTCCGATGCGAACGCCTCAAAGCGATCCATCGCCTTCTCTTCGTCGAACACCTTCGCGTAGCTCTCGATCGCGTGCGGCGCACAGAAAACACCTGCGCAACCGCAAGCCGTTTCCTTGGCGCTGACCGCGTGCGGCGCTGAATCCGTGCCCAGGAAGAACTTCGGCGAGCCCGACGTTGCGGCTTTACGCAGCGCCAAGCGATGGTGCTCACGCTTGGCGACAGGCAGGCAATAAAAGTGCGGACGGATGCCGCCTTCGAACATGGCGTTGCGGTTGTAGTCGAGGTGATGCGGCGTGATCGTCGCCGCGAGCGTCGCAGGGCCATCCGCGACAAAATTCGCCGCCTCTTCCGTCGTGATGTGTTCAAGCACGATTTTCAGCGCGGGAAAGTCGCGAACGAGTTTTGCCAAGATCGTATCGATGAATACGGCTTCGCGGTCGAAGATATCGACGTGCTTGTCAGTCACCTCACCATGCAACAGCAACGGCATCCCGATGCGTTGCATCGTCTCCAGCGCCGCGCGGATATTTTTGATATCCGTTACGCCATGACTGGAATTGGTTGTCGCGTGCGCGGGATAGAGCTTGCATGCGGCGAACACTCCAGCCGCAAACCCGCGCTCGATCTCGCCGGCGTCGATGCCATCGGTCAGATAGCACGTCATGAGCGGCGTGAACGAAAGCCCAGGCTCCAGCGCCGCCAATATGCGTGATCTATAGGCCTCCGCCGCCGCAACCGTCGTGACCGGCGGATTGAGGTTCGGCATGACGATCGCGCGCGCGAACTGCCGCGCCGTGAAGTTGACCACGCCCGCGAGCATCGGTCCGTCTCTGAGATGGACGTGCCAATCGTCTGGCCGGCGCATCGTGAACGTACTCATCTCAAGCCTCCGGCGTTCAGCAATTCGAGCGCTGCGGCTTCCACAGCGTCGATGCTGATGTCGTCCATTGCCGCGCCCTCGTCCAGGGTCGCCTCCTCGAAGCTCTTGCCGCGCAACGTGCGGGTGCGCGGACCACGCGGCGCCCGAACACGTTCATCCGTCGGCCCGAAGAGCGTCAGGGTCGGCGTGCCCATTGCCGCGGCGATGTGGGTCACCGCATTATCGTTGCCGATGCAAAGCGTCGCGCGCTCAGCGAGCGCAGCTGCCGCGAGCAGATCAAGACCAGCGCCACTTGCAGGAACGCCATCTGCATCGAGACTCGAAACAATCCGCGCCGCGATTTCATCGTCCCGCGTCGCAGCGCTCAGCACCACAATGCGCGCGACACCAAGCGCGCCGGTCGCAAGCCGCCGCGCGACTGCAGCAAACCGCTCGTGCGGCCAGCGCTTGGCAGCGTTGTTGCCACCCGGTGCAATCAGCAGCACTGGCGCCGCATCTGGCGTGATCGCTGCTGCGGCCGAGCGCGCGCGATCATCGAGCCAGATCGTTGGCGCCAGCGTCCGCTCACTGCCAACCAGCGCGCTCACATCTTCACTGAAATGACGTAGCACTTCGGGGACAGGCAAAATGAGCTTATGCTTCGCCGGCAACACCAGCGCCGCCGGCGTGCGCCGCGCATCGAGCAACAAATCGAAACGTCTGGCGCGGCGGCTCCAGGCAAGCTCGATGAAGCGGCCAACGTCGCCGATGCCTTCGACTGTGTACTGCGCTCTGAGACCAGGCACGGCGCGAAACAGCGGACGAGCATCGGCGCTGGTCAAAACGGTAAGGTCGCGCCCCTCGCCCAGCACATGCGCCAAGGCGCCCGTGGCCAGCACGGTTTCGCCAAGATCGGCGGGAGCGAGGAAAAGCACGGACATCTAGCGCCGGTTAAAGGCGCAGGCCGGGTAAATGTGAAGTCAACAAAGCCAGTGCGGCGGGGTTGCGCGGCATCACGGCGCGGCCCAAGTGGTCGCCATGACACGCCCGGGACGAGTTGAGCGCAGTTTGATCGCCGTAACCGGGCCAGATGCGCGGGATTTTCTACAGAACCTGCTGACGCAGGATTTAGACAAATTGGACGCGTCGGGCGTCGTTTACGCCGCTCTACTTTCTCCACAAGGCAAGGTCAGCGCCGATATGTTCGTGTGGGCGCGTGAGGAAGGCCTGCTGCTGGATGTCGATCCGTCTCGCGGCGCCGATCTGATGCGACGGTTCTCGATGTACAAGTTGCGCGCGAATGTGACGCTCGCGGATGTGAGCGGCGAGGTCGGTGTTCTTGTGAGCACAGCGCTCTTCGGTGGCGCCGTTAGCGACCCTCGTTTGGCGGCGCTCGGCTTTCGCGCGATCGCACCGAAGAGCGACGCAGTGCTTGCCTCGACAGATGAGAACCGTATCGCCGCGGGCGTTCCCGACCTCACGCGCGATGCGCAGCCCGAAGAGGTATTCGCAGGCGAAGCGCTTCTTGAGGAACTGAACGGCGTTGCGTTCGACAAAGGCTGCTTCGTTGGCCAGGAGAACGTCAGCCGCATGAAGCGCCGCGCGACCACACGGAAGAAGTTTTGCCCCGTCGTGTTCGATGGCGAGCCGATGGTGTTCGGAACGCCGTTGCTCGCTGGCGAAGCGGAAATCGGCTCGGTGCGCACGGGCGTCGCGGGCCGCGCCATCTCGCTGTTGCGATTGGATCGCGCACTCGACGCTGTCGCCGCCGGCAAGCCGCTTACCGCCGCGGGCCGCGAAATCCGCCTCGATCCACCGCCCTGGCTGATCCTGCCGCAGCGCGAGGACGATGTGTAATCGCCTGCGGTATGGGGAGGCGGATTGACGCCTTCGCCCTCGCGGGTCTAACGCCGTTCCGCACGCTCGTTGCAGCGCAGCAAACGGGGACTAAGCATTGACTGTCGCCATTTCCGCGACCGGCCTTTGGACGCCGTCGGATTCCATCACCAACGCCGAACTCGTCGCGTCATACAACACGTATGTGGAGCGATTTAACGCCGAGCACGCGGCGGAGATCGCGGCTGGCACGAAGGCGGCGCTGCAGCCGTCGAGCGTCGAGTTCATCGAAAAAGCCTCGGGCATCAAGCATCGCTTCGTGATGGACAAGGCCGGCTCGCTTGATGTCGACCGCATGGTGCCGCGCATACCCGAGCGTCCAAACACCGAAATTTCGCTCATGGCCGAAGTCGCCGTGAACGCTGCCAAGCAAGCTTTGGAGCGGGCGGCCCGAGATGCACGCGACATCGGCGCTGTCATCTGCTCGTGCTCGTCGCTGCAGCGCCCCTATCCGGCGCTCGCGATCGAAGTTCAAAACGCCCTGGGCGCCGGCGGCTTCGGCTACGACATGAATGTCGCCTGCTCGTCGGCGACGTTCGCGATCCAGAACGCGATCGACATCGTGAACGCTGGGCACGCGCAATCCGTGCTGGTGGTGAATCCCGAATTGACGACAGGCCACCTCAACTTCCGCGACCGCGACTCGCACTTCATCTTCGGCGACGCGGCGGTGGCGATCCTCGTCGAGCGCGCTGAGATTGCGCCGAAGGGCGCCTGGACCGTCCTCGGCTCAAAGCTGAAGACGGTGTTCTCGAACAACATCCGCAACAATTTCGGCTTCCTCAATCGCGGCGACGAAGCGCATCGCGACGACCCAGACAAGCTGATCACCCAACAAGGCCGTAAGGTCTTCAAGGAAGTCGTGCCGCTGGTTTCAGAGATGATCCTCGAGCAGATGGCGGCGATGAATTTGAAGGCGTCCGACATGCGCCGCCTCTGGCTGCATCAAGCCAACTCAAACATGAACCGCCTCATTGCTGAGCGCGTGCTGGGCCACGAAGCGTCACAAGACGAAGCGCCAACCGTGCTCGACGTCTACGGCAACACCGCCGGCGCCGGCTCGATCATCGCCTTCCACAATCACAGCGACGACCTCAAAGCCGGCGACAAGGGCCTCATCTGCTCATTCGGCGCAGGCTACAGTGCGGGTTCGATCTTCGTGCAAAAAAGCGCGTAACAAAAACGCCGCCCCTTTCGAGGCGGCGTCTCCGTTTAGCGTCTAGCTTAGCTTACCAGCCGCAGGTGCGGCCGCGATTGCGCGTGCGCAGGTCGTCCATCAATGGCTGGAAGTAGCGCACCATCGCACCACCATCCATTTGACGCGTGCCCGTAAAGGCTTCGAGCGCGTCCGGCCATGGGTGCGAGGCGCCCATTTCCAGCATGCGCGCAAAACGCTCGCCGACTTCGCGGTTGCCATAGACCGTGCAGCGATGCAGCGGGCCTTGCCAGCCGGCTTGGCGGCAAGCCGCTTCATAGAATTGGAATTGCAGCACGTATGAGAGGAAGTAGCGCAAGTACGGGACGTTGTTGGCGATATGATACTTCGCGCCCGGATCGAAGAATTCTTCGCCGCGCGCGTTCGGCGGACGAATGCCCTGATAGCGTTCGCGAAGCTCCCACCACGCGGCGTTGTAGCGATCCGGCGTGATGCGGCCGTCAAACACCTGCCAGCGCCACTGATCAACCGTCAGCGCGAACGGCAAGAAGGAGATCTTCTCCAACGCGCGCTCGAGCAGCAAGTTCGTGTCAGCAGCAGCCGGCGGGATCTGGTTGCGACGCAGCAGGTTGATGTCGACCAGATATTGCGGCGTGATGTTCAGCGCAATGAAATCACCGATAGCTTCATGGAAACCATCGTGCGCGCCATTCCGATAAAGGAACGGCTGCTGATTGTAGGCGCGCTGATAGAAGTTGTGGCCGAGTTCGTGGTGGATGGTTTGGAAGTGCTCGGCGTTGACCTGTATGCACTGCTTCACGCGGAGATCGTCGACGTTGTCGATATCCCAGGCTGAAGCGTGGCAAACGACATCGCGATCACGCGGGCGCGTGAGCAGCGAGCGTTCCCAGAACGTATCCGGCAATTCTGGGAAACCGAGAGAGGTGTAGAAGCGCTCAGCCGTCTCGGCCATTTGCACCGGCGTGTAGCGGGCACGTGTGAGCAATTGGGTGGTGTCGTAAGTTGCGTTGCCGCCGGCTGGCCTGACAAGCGGCATCAACGTCGACCAATCCTGCGCCCACATGTTGCCGAGCAGGTCAGCGCGGATCGGTTGATCCATCGGTACGACCGCATCGCCGTAGCGATCGTTCAGACGCGCGCGGACGTAGCAATGAAGCTGTTCATAGAACGGCGAAAGTTGACCCCAGAGGCGCTCAACTTCGCGCTCCATGTCGGCGGCTGGCATATCGTAGTTCGACAGCCACATATTGCCGACATCTTCGAAGCCAAGATCGCGCGCGCCTTCGTTCGAGATTTCGACCATGCGCGCATAGTCTTGGCGCATTGGCGCGGCGACCGCGTGCCAGCGGGTCCACATTTCTTCTAGGCGTGCCGGGTTGTGCTCGGTGCCCATCAGGGTTTCGAGCTCATCGAGCGTGACTTGGCGGCCTTGGTAATCAATGCGGCCCGTTGAGTAGATCGACGCCAAGCGCGTGGTGATTTCCGAGAGTTGGCCTGCAGCGCCTTCGCGTTGCGGTGCGGGCAGCGTCAGACTCAGGCGCAGCAGATCGATTTTGCGGCGCGTATCAGCTGGCATTTCAATATTGGCGTAACGGCCCGCTTCCGATGCCAGACGCACACGCGCTTCCGTGCCTTCAGCGTCGGAGCGCTGGAGCAGCCATTCGGTGTCGTAGGTAATGTTGGTGTTATAAACCCACGCAACGCGGCCCTCGTATTCAGAGCGGCGCATCAGCTCTTCTTCCGCCGCTTGTACGAACGCCGCCGCCGATTCCGCCGTCAGCGGTGCATCGGTGTTGGGTGAAGCAACGGGCCCGCCGGGCGGTGTTGCGCACGCGACGGCAAACGCCGCAATGGCGATCCAGGACACAGCTGTCCTGAGCAATGGTCTCGCGATCATGGTCTCTCCCTGTTCCAGCTCAGCGCGTCTTCGCGCGCTCCCCTAATTGCCTTCCGCAGCAAGCCATTCGATGCCGTCCGCTGACATCATGAACACCGCCGCCTCGCGCCGCTTCGCACCGACAGCGTTGAAGAATTTCTGCGCCACTTCGTTTTCGACGCCGGTGGTGATCGCCAATTCGCGCGCACCGAGTTCACGTGCGCGACGCGCGACCGCACTCATCATTTTGCGCGCCAGGCCACTGCGGCGCAGTTCCGGCGCAACATAAAGTTCGCACAGCACCACGTTGGGCGCCCCCCGGCGTACGTCATAGCCCTTCGTGATGATGGCATGCGCAACGATCGGCGCATTGCTGCGCTCCTGGGCTATCCACGCCTCAAACAATGCGCTGGAACCGAAGGCGTGCGACTTGATCCGATCCGCTTCCAGGCTCGTCAGCGCGCCTTCCTCACTCGCCGCTAGCGCGGAGAGTTTGGCGATCGCGTCAGCGTCGCGCGGGACCGCGCGGCGGATGGTGAGTGGCAGCTCCATTTTGCGCGCTCATGTAAGGCGCGGAAGCAGCTCAGACGCAAGCAAAAGCGAAACGTTGCCAGCGGTTTGCGACGCTTAGGCGATCAGTGATCGACCCAGGGCCCCATCGGGCCACCGTCATCGTGATCCCAGCCGCCCGAGCGGCGGGTCATGAAGGCGCCAAGGAGGGTCAGACCCACCACAACGCCAACCGCGACAAGAAACCAGAAGAACATAACCGCTCCACGGTTCGGCTCGCTCGCAAGAGACTACAACGCCTCCCCAACGGGCCGTGTGGATAATGTAGCTGCGTTCGGTTGGCTTTTCGAGGGCAGGCCTATCCAAACGCGCAGAATGGGAACTCGGCGCCCCAGATCGTAGAAAAGCCAGCACCCCAAAGCAGTTGCGCCAATCAGCAAAGGCGCTTCGACCGCGAGTGGCAGCCGAAGTTCATCGAGATAATGGCCGGTGACGACGATGAGCGTTTGGTGGATCAGGTAAAACGGGAAGATTGCCCGCGTGAGCATCTGCCGGATCGGGCCATCTGCCGCCTTCAGATAGCGATGCGCGAAACCAAGCGCGGCGATGATCGCGCACCACGCGTCGAGTTCGTGCACGCAGCGCATAATGAAGCGCAGCCAATCTGGGGGTGTGACGCCATCAGGGTACGCGCCGAAGTACGTCACCATCGCCGCCCAAGAACAGACCGCAATCGCGAGCGCAGGCCAACGCCAGTTCGCGCAACCCTGGAAGAAAACGTCGCTCTTGGCGACAGCAAAGCCGAATAGAAAGATGCTGAAGTAGAGCGGATGCAGATACCAATCTTCGCGGAAATCGTGGCTTTCATGGAAGATTGGAAAGAGCGTTACGCGTAGCGCCGCCATGATCAGCCACGGCGTGATGATGAGAAATGGCCCAGCGATCAGCACGCTCACCGCTTTTGGAATGCGGCGCAGCAGCGGCAGCAACGGCACAAGCGCGAGCGTGTAGAGGATCAGATACGCGACGAACCACATGTGGTTGTACGTCGGCGTCGAGAGGCACCCGTCATTGTCGCACCAATTGCCGGAGGCGGTGGCGTACTTGACGTAGAAATTGTCGAGCACCAGCGGATACTGCGCCACGAGCGCGGCGGGCAGCGCTTGCAGCGCTTCGACGATCTCAAAATAGCTCTGCGGCGGAACGATCACGAACACGGCCAGAAGCAAAGGCGGCCAGAGCCGGCCCATGCGGGAGGTCGTCAGCTTCCACGGGTTCATCTTGTCGGCCATGAACCGGGTCGCCGCGCCCGAGATCAGGAACAGGAGCGTCAGCCGCCACGGGTTGGTCAGCATCATCAGCGGCTCGATGGCGTCGCTGGCGCGGCTCGATTTCACGTGCCAATCCCAGGTCACGTAAAACATGCCGCAATGGTAGAGGATGAGCAGCCCGAACGCGATGATGCGGAGCCAATCTAGATCATAGCGGCGGTCAGTCATTCGGGTCACGTCTCCTTCGAGCGCCCGCTTCTTTCCCGCTTCATCCTGCCCCGCTACGCTGGCGCCACGCTCGGTGGCCTGCCGGGACGAACGGGGAGCCTCCGGTGACCACCGGCGACGAAAACGGGACCAACGGCACGCCCCGGGGCGAGTGGATGATCGGCCCCTGGGCCACGATTGCGCTCGTTGGTATCGTGGTGGCGTTCGTGAATGCGACCTCGGGCATCATCGAACACGCGGGCGGCCACTGGGCCGCACCAGTCCTCTGGGAAGGCACCAGCTTCCTCTCGGTCGTCGCGATGGCGCCGGCTGTGGGCTGGGCCGTGCAACGTTGGCCATTCCGGCGCGAGACCATCGCGAAGGCAGCGCTCATCCATTTCGGCCTGACCATCCCCTTCGCGCTTATCCACATCATGATCATCTTCGTGACGCGCGAGGCCGCCTATTGGTCGGTCGGCGCCCGCTACGGGTTCTTCGACGACGGCGTCGCGATCACGATGCTCTACGAATGGCGCAAGGACGCTCTGGTCTACGCCGCCTTCGCTGCGACCTACGCGATTTTCCAACGCCGCCTCGACCAGCGCGCGTCTGCAGAACCAGCAGACCCACGCATCGAGATCCGCGACGGCGGCTCCGCTGTGTTTCTCGCGCCCGCCGATATCTTCTTCGTCGAAGCCGCCGGCAACTACATCGAATTCCACACTGCCACGCGGACGCATCTCGTACGCGGCACGCTTTCAGCGTGGGAGGCGCGACTGACGGCGCGCGGCTTCATCCGCGTCCACCGCTCGCGTCTCGTAAACCGCGCCAAGATCACTGCGCTGAAGCCAACGCCGTCAGGCGACATGGAGATCACCCTCGGCGAAGGCCGCACCGTTCTCGGAAGCCGCCGCTATCGCGCGGTGCTTGCAAGCGGGCCCGCAGCGTGACGCGCTTGTCGCAGCGACAAGATAGCATGCGGACTTCGTCGCGGCGCACGCTAGCGTCTGCGCGAAGTAAGGACGACGCATGGCGGACGACGTTCGACTGACTCCGAAACGTGCGATCATCGTGATCGCTGCAGGTCTCGCGGCATCTTTGGTGATTGTCGGCCTGCCGTATTTGGCGCCTTGGCTCTACGCTATCGCAACCGGCGGAGCAGACCCTAGCGCCTCGATGACAGCCGTCGTCGGTTTCAATGCCAGCCTGACACTCCTCTTCCCAGCCATTCAAGGCGCCGGCATGGGCGTTGCGCTCGGCCGCTCTCACTACGGGTTAGGCACAACTGCATTACTCGCGCTGGCTATGGTGGTTGTGGACGTTGTCCTAGCGATCATCGTCATCCACGAGGGCGCGATCTGTCTCATCATCATGTCGCCGCTGCTGTTCTTGATGATCTGGATTGGCGAAGAGCTTGCGCGCCTCGTAGTGGTGCGCATCGGACGCAAAGTACAAGTGAGCCTCATTCCTCTCGTTGTGCTCGCGGTGTTCGCCGAAGCGCGTGGGCCAACGCCAAATTACATGGCCGAAGTCACCGATAGCGTCGTCGTCAACGCGCCACCCGAATACGTCTGGCGCTATGTGACGAGTTATCCGGAGAACCGCGCCCCTCCGGAATATTGGTTGTGGCAAGCAGGCTTGCCCTATCCGACGCAATCGATCGCCGATGCGCCGCAAGTTGGCGCCAAGCGCATCTGCGCCTTCAACACCGGCATCGCCTTCGAGGAACGCATCACCGAGCTGCGGCCAAACGAAGTGATGACATTCGAAGTCACTGCGCAGCCGGATCACCCAGAAGTCACTGGCCACTTCCAGTTCGATCGCGGCCAAATCCGGCTCACGCGCAACGCGGACGGCACAACCACGTTAACGGCAACGAGCTGGTATCGCCTCTTTGTGCGCCCTGCCGTCTACTTCGATTGGTGGACGGCTGACATCACCCGCCAAGTGCACTTTCGTGTGCTGAACCACATGAGGGATTTGGCGGAAGCCGACTATCGCCAAGCGCCGGCGCTCTAGCCTTCCATCTCATCGCGAATGGATTTGCGCGCGAGCCAGAAGAGGCCAGCCGCAATAAATCCAGTTAGCGAGGCTACAATCAGCGCCCAGCGGACGCCTTCGCCCTCGCCCATGCCAAAATAGATCGCGAACATGTCCGAGAGCGCCCCGACCGCCAGCGGCCCAAGGCCGAGGCCGACTAGGTTGATTATGAAGAGCAGAATAGCCGATGCGGTTGCACGCATATGCGGCGGCACGATTGTTTGCGCCGTCGCGTAAACCGGCCCGTACCAAAGTGTGCCGATCACCGAGCCAAAGAACAAACTCGACAGCGCCACAACAGCCGAAGGCGACAGCACGCCGAACAGAAAAATCGGCATAACCACAACCGACGCGATCGCGGGTACGCTGACATAGGCGCGATAGTCGCGGCTGCCATACCTATCGGCGATCGCACCGCCCGCAAACGAACCAATGGCGCCGCCGATGCCGGCCATCAATCCAAGCGACAGCCCCAAAAACCCACCAGGCGCCAAGCCGAACATAGCGCCGAGCGCTGTCACTTCCTCCAAGTGGTTGCGATAAAAGAACGACGCCGCGAACGGCGCCTGCCCGTACCCGATAAACGCTTTGATCGCCGCGGCGAACGCCACAAGCCAGAAGGTGCGCTTTTTGCGCAGCGTCGCCAGCGCATCGCGAAACGGTTTTGCATCGCGCATCTGTTGCGCGCGCGCCTTGATTTCTTCGGCGCTGGCGCGAATGCGCGGCTCGATGAGCGTGAGCCCAGCAACCATGGCAAGCAGCAAGCCAGGTAGCCCGCAGACGATGAACGCCATGCGCCAGCCATACGCGTCAGCAATCAAGCCACCAAGCGCCATGCCAACCAAGCCGCCGAGCGGCGTGCCCATCGCGTAGAACGCCAACGCCGAGGCGCGCTTTTCCTTGGGCACATAATCCACGATCAGCGAATGCGCCGGCGGCGTACATCCCGCTTCGCCAACACCGACGCCGATGCGCGCCAACAGCAATTGCGTGAACGTCTGTGCAAATCCACAGAGCGTCGTGAACAGCGACCATAGCGCCAACGCGCCAGCGATGATGAACGGCCGATGTCCGCGCTCCGCGGCGCGCGCAATCGGCAAACCAAGCACAGTATAAAACAATGCAAACGCAAGCCCGCTCATCGCGCCGACCTGCCAATCCAGCAGCCCAAGCTCGCGCTTGATCGGTTCGGCAAGAATGTTCACGACTTGACGATCGACGAAGTTCATCACGTAGATGAGCAGCAGCAAGCCCATCGCATACTTGCGATAGCCCGCCCCTACGGCGCGCACGGCAGGTTGCGTTGTCGCCTCGCTCAAGCCGATACCTCCCGGTTTTTGTTTTCCTCGACCTTAGGCGAGTTTCGCGGCGGCGCTAGCGCTTCCGAAATGTTCCCGGACGCGCGAAGTCGCTTATGTGATGCCGCGCGTTTCCCTACATTCGCGGCAAACTGGAATCACATGGTCCGCCCCACACTCCCCGCCACACCAAAATCCGCCGAGAAACCTCGGGCGTGGCAACGTATGCTATCCGGCAGGCGGCTCGATCTCCTCGACCCCTCACCGCTGGACATCGAGATCGAAGATATCGCGCACGGCCTAGCGCGCGTCGCGCGCTGGAACGGACAAACGATCGGCGCGCACGCCTTCTCCGTCGCGCAACACTCACTCATCGTTGAGGACATTTGCCGCAAGTTGGCGCCCGAATGGGACAAGCAGCGCCGCTTGCTGGCACTGCTGCACGACGCGCCGGAGTACGTGATCGGCGACATGATCTCGCCGTTCAAAGCTGCACTCGGCTTCGACTACAAGGC
>JAPLOL010000099.1 GCA_026400735.1 Alphaproteobacteria bacterium
GGCAAGACCACGACGACTGAGCGGATTCTGTTCTACAGCGGCAAGTCGCACAAGATCGGCGAAGTCCACGATGGCGCGGCCACCATGGACTGGATGGAACAAGAGCAAGAGCGCGGCATCACCATTACGTCGGCTGCTACGACGACGTTCTGGAACGGTAAGCGCCTGAACATCATCGACACTCCCGGCCACGTCGACTTCACGATCGAAGTTGAGCGTTCGCTGCGCGTGCTCGACGGCGCCGTCGTCGTGCTTGACGGCAACCAAGGCGTTGAGCCGCAGACCGAAACCGTTTGGCGCCAAGGCGACAAGTACAAGGTTCCGCGGATCATCTTCGCGAACAAAATGGATAAGACCGGCGCTGACTTCTACATGTGCGTGGAAGACATCAAGAAGCGCTTGGGCGCGCGTCCGGTGCCGCTGCAATTGCCGATCGGTATTGAGTCTGGCTTCAAGGGCCTGGTCGATCTCGTCGAGATGAACGCGATCATCTGGAAAGATGAGAGCCTCGGCGCGAAGTTCGACATCATCGAAATTCCGGACGACCTGAAAGAAAAGGCGGCTGAGTATCGCGCTGCTCTGGTCGAAGCCGCCGTCGAAATGGACGACGACGTTATGGCTGCGTACTTGGACGGCAACGAGCCGGACAAGGACACGCTGAAGCGTCTGATCCGTCTCGCGGTTCTGAAGGCTGCTTGGTACCCGATGCTTCTGGGCTCGGCGTTCAAGAACAAGGGCGTGCAACCGCTGCTCGACGCCGTCGTCGACTATCTGCCGAACCCGCTCGATCGCCCGGCGATCAAGGGCGTCGACATGGACGATCCGGAAAAAGAACTGACGCGTCCGTCGAGCGACACGGAGCCGATGGCTCTGCTGGCGTTCAAGATCATGGACGACCCGTTCGTCGGCACGATCACGTTCTGCCGTATCTATTCCGGCGTTCTCAATGCTGGCGACGCGCTGCTGAACTCGACGCGTGACAAGAAGGAGCGTGCGGGCCGCATGCTGCTCATGCACGCCAACAACCGCGAAGACATCAAGGAAGCCTACGCTGGCGACATCGTCGCGCTCGCGGGCCTGAAGGAAGTGCGCACTGGTGACACGCTCTGCGATCCGCAGAAGCCGGTCATCCTCGAGCGCATGATCTTCCCGGAGCCGGTTATCGAAGTGGCCGTTGAGCCGAAGACGAAGGCCGACCAAGAAAAGCTCGGCGTCGCTTTGGCGAAGCTCGCTGCGGAAGATCCGTCTTTCCGCGTGTCGACCGATCAAGAGTCGGGTCAGACCATCCTGAAGGGGATGGGCGAACTCCACCTCGACATCAAAATCGACATCCTGCGTCGGACGTACAAAGTCGAAGCCACCGTGGGCGCGCCGCAAGTCGCGTATCGCGAAAAGCTCGGCCGCGCCGCGACCATCACCTACACGCACAAGAAGCAAACTGGCGGTTCAGGCCAGTTCGCCGAAGTGAAGATCGAGTTCGAGCCGGGCGAACCAGGTTCTGGCTTCAAGTTCGAGAACAAGATCGTCGGCGGTAACGTGCCGCGCGAATACGTTCCGGGCGTCGAAAAGGGCCTCAACATGGCCAAGGAAAACGGCTTGCTCGCCGGCTTCCCTGTGATCGACGTGACGGCGCGCTTGATCGACGGCAAGTACCACGACGTCGACTCGAACGTCCTGACGTTCCAGATCGCGGCTCAAGCTGCGTTCCGCGAACTGAAGGAAAAGGGCGATGCGCGTCTGCTCGAGCCGATCATGAAGGTCGAAGTCACGAGCCCGGAAGAATATGTCGGCTCGGTCATCGGCGATCTGAACTCACGTCGTGGCATGATCCAAGGCCAAGACATGCGCGGCAACGCGACGATCATCAATGCGATGGTCCCGCTGGCGAACATGTTCGGCTACGTGAACACGCTGCGTTCGTTTTCGCAGGGCCGCGCTTCCTACGTGATGGAATTCGACCATTACGAAGAAGTCCCCAAGGCGGTCAGCGCCGAAGTCCTGGCGAAGCTCCGCGCTTAAGCGAAGCGACGACAACACCTACAAAGGGCCGCCCGAAAGGGTGGCCCTTTTTGCATCATGTCTCTGCTGCTGCTGGAGAACTCATCATGACAGAGAAACATTCAGGCTCGTGCCTGTGCGGGTCAGTTCGCTTTGAGATTGTTGGCGCATTC
>JAPLOL010000024.1 GCA_026400735.1 Alphaproteobacteria bacterium
ACTTTGTTGAACGGATGGATCTCGCAATAGACGCCATTCTCACGCACGCGCCGCGCGATGAGCTGCGTTACCTGACTGCCGAAATCGATGATGAGAGCGTGTTCGTGATGAGCAGCGGAGTCCGTGATGTGCTCAGGAGCCGCTTGTGTCTCTTTGTTCTGCGCCATGGCCTGAAATGGAGTGCGCCGCGCCAAGCGTCAATTCGCAGGAATGCATAAGCCGCAAGCGAAACACGCAACACTTCCCTCATTCGAGCCCTGAGCCCGTCGAAGGGCGGCAAAGCCGTGTTCACCTCCCGGCCTTCGACAAGCTCAGCCCCTTCGCAGGACGCCCATTTGCGAACAATTCGCAACACGAATATCTTCCTGAAATGCGTCTCGCCCTAAAGACCGGCACCTATTCCCTGATGCACCTCACGGTCGCGATCGCCGTGACCTACACGATCCCCCGCGACTGGCGCGCCGCCCTAGCCGTGGGCCTCATCGAACCCGCCGTCCAAACCGTCGCCTTCCTCATCCACGACCGCATCTGGAGCCGCATCGACGCCAAGCGGAGTGCGCAAAATCACGTTCCGACCCCGGATTGAATGACCTTCCTGGTGGGTTAAGGTCCTGTAACGATCTCGGGGGAGAGCAATGGACGGCCGCACCAACCAAATCTCTGACGAGCAACAAGAAAAACAGCCGTTCGACTGGCCACTCGCCGGCATTGCGCTCGGGACAGTTGTACTCGTGGCCGTCACTGCGCTGACGCTTGCGGGCAAATTCACGACGCTCGCCATAACAGAGATTCAGCAGAACTGGCTGCAACTAGGCGGCTTTGTAGTTGCGGTTCTCGCACCGATCATTCTGTCTTGGCGAAGGGCAATCCGTGACGGCGAACTTCCCGCAAAGAAAACGCAACCGCCAAAGTACCAACACATCAGCGGTTGGGGCGCTGTATTTCTACTGGCCATCATTGCGCTCATCGTTTGGCTTGTGCTTTGGGCTGCGAACACCGCTGACGGCGCGCCAAAAATTCATTCCATGTGGGGCCTCGCGGTATTTGGCGGTCTCATAGCCGCGTTCATCTTGGTAGCAACAGCACCTCTGCTCGCACGCGCAAGCCGCCTCACGGGGCTGACATCCAGACTCAAGAGCATCGGGCAGGTACTTGAAGGACCTGTTCATGCACTTGGCCACTGGCTCAGTGCAGTCGACAGTGTTCTCGTGTTCGCGGTCGCGAAAGCGGCGGCCGCCGACCGCCAACGAGTCTCCTTGCGCTACGGCGTGCTTCTAGCAACCCTCTCGTGCTGCGCGGTCCTCGGCTATTGCTGGGATGCTCCATTGGGATTGCTGCCACTGGGCTGCGCGTTTGTGATCGCCTTCGCAATCTCGCGCCGATGGGTTTGGATCGAAAACGATCGAGAACTCTGGATGCTCAACCCCCATCTGCCCGATGGATACATCAACGTCGGCTTCGAGCAAAACCTTCGTGACGAAGCACTGGTCAGCTTCCTCTCCATCTTTGCTCTGGTTCCTCTGGCGCTCCGTCAACTCCAGATGTCCGCCGGATACTACGGGATTGAGTTGTTCTCATTTTCCGACAACGGAAATGCGGACTCTATGCTGGATTGGATTGCATTCTACGGCACAGAGCTAGCGAAATCGGTCCCTTTCGTAGATTGGGCCGAGGTTTATCATGTGGAGGGTGATGCCCCTGTGCACATCGCTTCGCCGATGGGCCAACACGTGCTTTTCGCGGTCAGGGTCCTAATCGACTTGGTGTTCCTCGCGGCGCTGCTGCAAGCAATCTCCAACTCGGCTCGAGACTCTCAACAGCGCGAGTTATTCCAGAACAAACAGCTTGATCGGCTCGATCCCTTCACAGAACCGGAAGCCTTCAGGGCGCTTGTCCAACGCGACAGAGACAGCAACAGTTGGACACCAAGACAACCTCAATTCACCGAGTTCCCGCCGTACGACCCCAACCGTCTCGTTGAACTGTCTACTGATAAAGATGAGCGCATTCGCGCTGCAGCCAACGCTCTAATTGGACGGGATGGCATTAATAAGAACAGCCCCGTTCACAAACTCGCAGAGCGCACGGACGAAGATCACAACGACGAAGAGATTAAGGCGCTGATGAATGAGGTTGAGCTGAGCAAGACTCCGAATGTTTTCCTCCTCGATACCGCGCGCAAGCGGCTCGCCAAGCGATATCGCCTGCCCGAAATCCGCCGCCGGATTCTTGATTTGATCATCGCGCTCGATCCGGAGCTCATTCGGCCAGATATTTTCAGAGCGCGCACCGACGCGCTTCTATCAGCTGCCGTCGGAGATGCCCGAGAGCCGACTTGGCCAACGAGAAAACTCGCGCTTGAAACTCTTGAGCGGCAACTGCAGGGCAATCAGAGAGTGCGGGCCGCGTTCGAACAAGCTGCGAAATATGATCAGGCTGGCGGTGTCAAAGAATACGCACAAGCCGTCGTCGACCGCGAGCAGCCAATAGCGTAACCCAATCTATCCCACACTCCGCGCCGCAAAATCCCAGCGCCATCAACGCCGCGCACAAAATCTATCCTACACCTCCAAAGCCAAGTGATACTGCGCACATCCCTCGCACGGGAGGTTCATTAGGCTAGCCGAGCCAAGCGAGCGCGAGGGTCGCGATTGAGCGTGTAAGTGCTGTCCGTCCGCGTCCGGCTACCCGGAAGCGGCTGCGCGAAGTGCGAGGGGCGCCCTCAAACCGGCGCGGCAATTCCTTCAGCAATGAAGGCGACAGAGCACACCGAAGCTCGCGGGAGAGCCGCGCAAGGCCCTAACCGCGGGAGGATACGGGATCTCTGATGCGGAGATCTCCACGCCGTCGGGGACCAATCCATGGGAGAGAAAACCTCCCGGTGACGGCCTGACGAATAACAACCGCAAAGGGCGCGTGGCGACACGCGGCGATGCGCAAGCATCGCATCACAGGCACTAATCCAGCGCGTCTCCACGCGCCCTGCTCCCACTTTCGCGTAAGCGAAAGTGTCTCGCCGAAGCTCGCAGAGCGAAGGCGGACTATCTCTCGTTTCGCGCTACGCGGAACGACGGCGCGGCCGCGCGTCTATCGTCTTGAGCGGCGCACCAATCTCACCCGCAACAAGCGCCGCCAGCACCGCCGGCGCAGGCGGCGCGCGCGAGAGCGGCGACATGATCCAGTCGCGCACAAACGCAAACGTGTCGCTGTCGGATTGATACGCCGGCGTGAACATCCAGGAGGCCAGCTGATAGAGCTTGATGTGCAACGCCCGCATCCGCGCATATTCACCAAGCGCCGTATCGAGATTGCTCTGCGTGTCCAACGCGCGCGCCAAAGCCAACGCATCGAGCAACGCCATGTTCGCGCCCTGTCCAAGCTGCGGGCTCGCGCAATGCCAACCGTCGCCAACATGCATGCACTCACGCGACACCGGATCTCCGATCGTGCGATGCGCATAGGTCGCAAAGACGAGATCATCATGCTCGCCAAGCTGCGCCAGGAGCGGCTCAGTCTCCGGCCAAAGCGCGCGCACTTCGTCTTTCCAGACTTCAATCGGCGTCGCCAACCAAGCCGCGCGATCCGTGTGCTTCAAACTCCAAAAGAACGCCGCCTGCCGCTGCGTTGCACCCTTCAAGCGCCCAATCGGCAAAACCCCAACCATCTTCCGCGCCTGGCGATACCTCTGCTCCAGCGCCGTCTCATCGAATCCACCGGCCCAATCCAAACTCGCCCACAACGCGCCAAACGGCAGCGGCTTTGGCGCACCGCCGGAAAGCGGCGAGCGCATTCCGAGCGCATCGATCACCAAATCGAACGACGCACTCACGCCATCGGCAAACACCAAGCGCCCGTCACGCACCGCGACCACGTCGCGCCCGCTCTCAATCTCCGCGCCAGCTCCAAGCGCCGCATCATACAAAACCTGAAACAGCGCCCCGCGATGCACGCCCAAGCCACACGGCGCATTTTTCCCGCGCGCCGCATAACGCACATCGAGCACAACATTCCCGCGCGGCTCCGCTTTGCCGAACAGCCGTTTGATCGGCGCGCCCAATGCACAGATCGCATCGCCCGCGCCGATTTCGTCGAGCACGCGCAACCCGACAGGTTGCAGAATGATCCCGGAACCCAACGGCTGCGGTGTTTCGAGCTTGTCGAACAGCACAACGTTCGCGCCCTGTCGGCGCAGCAACGTCGCACACGCAAGGCCGGCGACGCCGCATCCGGCAATGGCGATATTGAGCCGCTTCATATGGTTTCGCGCCGATTATCCTTAGCGAAGATTAGCAACACAACCGAACGGCGCGCTAACCGCGATGTGACAAGATGCGCAACATGACGACGCTATCACCGATCCCCGCGGTGCCTGCGCCTAATACGACGCAGGACCAAACCCAGCGCGCGCCCGTCGAGTACGGCGCAGCGGTCACGCATCGCGATCTTGTGCGCGAGAAGCTGCGCGTTGATCCCAACGCCATCATGCACAAGAAGCGCGCCCTACCCGAGAACCGGCGCAACGATCCCGAGCGCGCCGATCATCGCGGCCAGCACGTCGATGTCGAAGTTTAAGCGCGCTGCAGCACCGCAACGTAGAAGCCGTCGCAGCCGGTTTTGAGCGGCGTCATCTGCACGCCGATGTCGTGCTCGTACGCGGGCAAACCATCGAGCGCCAATCCTACAGGCGTGAAGTCGGTATATGATCCGAGGAATGTCGCCACCGCGTCCTCGTTCTCTTCCGGCAGCACCGAACACGTGACGTAGATTAACCGCCCACCCGATTTCACCAGCGGCGCCGCTAGTGCCAACGCCTGCTGCTGCTCTTCCAACCGCTTTGCCAACGCATTCGGCCGCAAACGCCACTTCGAATCCGGACTACGCCGCCACGTCCCCGACCCCGAACACGGAGCATCGACGAACACAACATCCATCCTGTCCCGCAAATCCGCGAGCGCATCCTTCGTCCGCATCGGCGCACGGATCTGCACGTTGCGCACACCAGCGCGATCAAGCCGCTCTTTCATCGGCGCCAGCCGGCGCCCCTCAACGTCGTGCGCAAAGATCTGGCCCTTGTTTTCCATCAGCGCCGCTAGCGCGAGAGTCTTCCCACCAGCGCCCGCGCAGATGTCCGCCACCTGCATCCCCGGCTTCACGCCAGCAAAGCGCGCCGCGAGTTGCGAACCCTCGTCCTGAACCTCGAACCAGCCTTTGACGAAAGCCTGCTCCGTCGCCCAAGGAAACGTCCGCCCCAGCGACCACGGAATCCGCACGCCATCCGGCGCATACGGGGTAAACGGCGGGGCGCCCTTCAACTTCACACTCTCCGCCAAAGCCTCGACGAGCTTCTCGCGATCGGCCTTCAGTGTGTTGGCGCGCAGATCGAGCGAAGCGGGAACGGCCAGCGCTGCCCCCTCTTCGGCGGCCGCATCGCCGAACGCGCGCGCGAAACTTGTCGACAGCCACTCCGGAAAATCACCGCGCACATGCGCAGGCGCATCAGCGATGTTGTCGCCATTCAGAGCAGCGCGCTCCGCATCGGTCATCGGCGATGGCGCATGCGGATCATCGACCAAGCTCTGCTCGATCCATTGCGCGCTCTGGCCAAAGCCCCAGCGCAGCGCGCCCCACACCCAAGCGCGCGGCGTATCCTCGCCCATGCGCCACGCGCTCGATTGCTTCCAGCGCAGCGCGCCAAAAACCAGATCGCCGATCTCGGCGCGGTCTTTCGAGCCGGCAAAGCGATGGGTCAGCATCCATGCCTTCACGGCGTCAGCCGCGGGTTGGCGCTGGGTTTCGAGCGATGTCAGAATTTCAATTGCCGCCTGCTGGCGGGCGCCGTTGCGCATCGGGAGGTCCCCACAAAAGGTGTTGCGGAGGCCTCAGCCTCCGATGGACTGGCCGAATACGAGCAAATTGCCGTCCGGCGCAAGCACGCACAACTCACGCTGGTTGTAAGGCTTGTCGGCGGGACCGTGGACGTCGCCTTGCGGCATGGCGTCCAACACCGGTTTCAGCTCCTGGTAGAGCGCCTCGATGTCCTCGACGTCGATATAATATGCGAACCGCCGGTTCCCTGGCGGCGCGCCATCGTCGCCACGGTTCTGCAGCAAGCGCACACCAGCGCACTCACGCTGCACGTAGGCATAGTCGTTGAACTTAAAGTACGTCGTGAAGCCGAGGCTCTCGAAGAAAGTCGCCGCCGCGTCGATATCAGGCACGTGAATGAAGGGCGTGATCCGGATGAACTGGCCCTTCTCCATCACCTAGCCTCCGAGCGGATAGTTCGGCGCCTCGCGTGTGATCGACACGTCGTGCACATGGCTTTCGCGCAGGCCAGCGCTCGTGATTTTCACGAACCGCGCCTTCTCGCGCATCTCTTTCAAGTTCGCAGCGCCGACATAGCCCATCGACGCGCGCAGGCCGCCAATCAGCTGGTGAATTATGTTCGCAACCGGCCCTTTGAACGGCACACGCCCCTCAATGCCTTCCGGCACCAACTTCATCTGGTCCGTAACTTCCTTCTGGAAGTAGCGATCAGCCGAGCCGCGCGCCATCGCGCCAAGCGAGCCCATGCCGCGATAGCTCTTATAAGAGCGCCCTTGGTAGAGCATCACTTCGCCCGGCGCCTCTTCCGAGCCAGCGAGCAGCGAGCCGATCATCGCCACTTCCGCGCCGCCAGCGAGCGCCTTCGCAAGATCGCCCGAGAACTTGATGCCGCCATCGGCGATCACCGGCACGTTGGCTTTGCGAGCAGCGCTTGCCGCATCCATCACCGCTGTCAACTGCGGAACGCCAACGCCCGCAACGATCCGCGTCGTGCAAATCGAGCCTGGGCCGATGCCGACCTTCACCGAGTCCGCGCCCGCATCGATCAGCGCTTTGGCGCCATCGGCCGTGGCGACATTGCCGGCAATGATTTGCGTCTTGTTGGATTCGCGCTTCACCCGGCTCACCGCCGCCAGCACCGAGCTCGAATGGCCGTGCGCGGTATCGATCACGACAACATCGACACCGGCTTCGATGAGCGCCATCGAGCGCTCGTAGCCCGCATCGCCAATCGTCGAGGCCGCGCCGACGAGCAAGCGCCCCCGCTCGTCCTTAGCCCGGTTCGGGAAGGCCTGCGCCTTTTCGAAATCCTTTACCGTGATGAGACCCGTCACCTTGTTGGCGCCGTCGACCACGATCACGCGCTCGATGCGGTGCTTGTGCAGGAGCTTCTTGGCCTCACCTTCATTCACGCCGTCGAGCACGGTGATGAGATTGTCCTTCGTCATCAAATCGGCGACACGCTCGTTCATGTCGGAGAAGCGCATGTCGCGGTTGGTGAGAATGCCGACCAGCTTGCCGCTGGCGCGATCGACAACCGGAAAGCCCGAAATGCGACGCGCTTCCTTGATCAATACGATCTCACCAACGGTCTGATCCGGATGGATGGTGATCGGATCGATCACCATGCCGCTCTCGAACTTCTTGACCATCTTCACTTGGTCGGCCTGTTCGGCCGGCGTCATATTGCGGTGAATGACGCCGAGGCCGCCGGCTTGCGCCATGGCGATGGCGAGGCGTGCTTCGGTCACCGTATCCATGGCGGCGGAGATGAGCGGGATGTTGAGAGTGATGTCGCGCGTAAGCCGGGTCGCGGTGTTCACGTCAGCCGGCAGCACATCCGACGGGCCCGGTTCAAGGAGCACGTCATCAAAGGTCAAAGCTTCACGGATTTCCATGTTCGGCTGGTAGAGATTCGAGCCCGACTTGTCCAGAGTGCCCCGCCGATAGGAGCCATGCCATGCCGGAAGTCACCCTCGAAACGGTCGAGCCACAGCTGCTGGCGGCAGTCCGCGCCAGCGTTGAAATCAAGGACATTCCGAACGCCTGGCAACCCGGGATTTACGCCGTGAAGGCCTTCCTCGCTGAACGCCCCGATCTGGCAGGCGCGCGGCAGGTGTTTCTCTACCATCACCCGGGCCAGCGTCAGACTGCGATGGACATCGATTTTGGCATCGAGGTCGCCAAGCCCTTTGCGGAAGAAGGTTCGGTGAAATGCGTCTCGACGCCGGGCGGGCAAGTGGCGACATCCATCCATCCGGGTTCGCTCAACGGCCTGCCGCAAACCCACATGGGCATCCATCAATGGTGCGCCGCTAACGGCCACAAGATCGGTGGTTTCTCCTGGGAGACCTATGAATGGGGCGACGGCCCCAACCCGATCCGGACGATCGTTCGCTACGCGCTGGATTAAATCGTGATGGATTACGCGGTTACACTCAGCACTGTCGCGGCGCAGCCGATTGCGGCAGTGCGTGCGGCCTCGGCCATCAAAGACATTCCGGCAACCTTCAAACCTGCTCTCGATCAAGTATGGGCATACCTGAACTCGCATGCGGGCGTTCGGGCGATCGGCGGTCACAACCTATTCTTCTATCACCACCCGCCCGATCGCGATCAGCTGATGGACATCGACTTTGGCGTTCAAGTTGCGCGCTACTTCGATGATGGCGGCGCGGTGCGATATGTCGAGACGCCTGCCGGGCAAGTCGCAAAGACGCTGCACGTTGGTCCCTATAGTGGGCTACGACAAGCGCACCAGGCGGTGCATCAATGGTGCGAGCAGAACAGCAAACTGATCGGCGGACACTCGTGGGAGCTCTATGGCGATTGGAACGCAGACGAGAGCAAGCTGGAGACGGAGATTTTCTATCTGCTGCGCTAGGCGCCTCGGTCGCGCAGGATCTGCGATCCCGTGAAGACGATGTTCGGCGCACCGCCGGGTAGAACTGTGATCAGCATCACCTCAGGCGGCGCGCCGAAGCGAACTGGCAATCCAATCTCCCCGACACCATGCGTGACCATCAGGATGCGTTCGCCGCGGATCATGCCGCCATTCGCGGTCTCTTCGGTATAGCGCGACATACGAACGGGCGCGCCGATCAACGGAAAGCGCACTTGCCCGGCATGACTATGACCCGAGAGCTGTAGGAACGCCGTATTGCCGTTCCAATCAAAGAGCCCGGGATTGTGGACCGCAACAATACTGGGCGCACCTGGAGGCACTGCGGCGAGCGCAGCCACGAAATCCGGGGGTTGTGTCAGGCCGTCTTCAGCGCCGGCAATCCAAAAGCTGGTTTCGCCATGCCGAACTTCAACGGCGCGGTTCTCAAGAAACGTGACCCCGGTTTCGCCAATAATCTCTCGTACGCGCGCACACTCCCACCAACAATCGTGGTTGCCCATGACTGCGTAGACCCCAAGTGGCGCGCTGAATGCGCCGACCGCGCGCAGCCCCTCCTCGTCGACTGCATTCTCCTTCGCCCCGCGACGCGAACGCGCTCCGAAATGCGGATCGGAGCGAATGCCATGTCCGCCAACGTAATCGCCCGCGAGAAGGACAATGTCCGGCTCCAACGTCGCAACCATCGCTGCGACGCGGCGCACACGTTCGGGCGGCGTATGAAATTCATCGACGTGAATGTCGGAAAGAAGCGCAATGCGGAGCGGCCGAGCGGCAGCCGGCCAAGAAGGTGACTGAACGTCAAAGCGGCGGACGGTGAATTCCTGAGGCTCGCCCCAAAAGGCGCGATACGCCGGCCATGCCCCTATCAGCGCAAGAAGCGCGAAGGTCAGCAGAAGGCGGCGACGAATTCTCAACCTTAGCTCTTCCGCCCCATCGCCACGACGTAGACCTCAGAGCTCTCAGCACGGCTCGCTTTCGGCTTGGCGTGCTTCACCGTCGCAAAGCTCTGCTTCAGGCGTGTTAGCAACGTGTTGTCGAGCCCGCCTTGGAACGCCTTGGTGACGAACGTGCCCCCGGGCGCGAGATGTTCGATCGCGAAATCGGCTGCGGCGTCGGCGAGCGCGCCGGTGCGGATTTGATCGGTGCGTGCGTGGCCGGTGGTGTTGGCCGCCATGTCGGAGAGCACGAGGTCCGGCGCGCCGCCAAGTGCTGCCATCAACACTGCGGGCGTATCCTCGTCGAGCAAATCAAGCTCAAAGAACGTCGCGCCTGTTAGTGGCTCGATCGGCAACAGATCCACACCGACCACTGCGCTCGCACCGCGTTGCACCGCGACTTGCGCCCAACCACCCGGCGCCGCGCCCAGATCGATCACGCGCATCCCGCGATTGAGGAAATGAAACTCATCGTTCAGTTCAGTCAGCTTGTAGGCCGCGCGCGCCCGATAGCCGTCAGCACGAGCACGCGCGACGTAAGGGTCGTTCAAGTGGCGCTTCATCCAATTGCGCGAGCTTTCGTCGAACTTCTTGTTCTTCACGCGCTTGAACATTTGACGTTCGCCGCCGGCGCCGTTCTTGGGCTTTCCAGTCCAGCGCCGCTTCGGGGCTTCAGGTGGTTCATCGCTCATGGTCGCGCACCGTGTTGCGCCATCAGACGCATAAGCACGCCCTCGCGCAACCCGCGATCGGCGACCCGAATGCGATCGGCCGGCCACACACGCAGCACCGCATCCAAAATGGCCCCGCCGATGACGACAAGATCGGCGCGATCTTTGCCTATGCAGGCGTTCTCCGCTCGTTGCTCGCGCGTCTGCGAGAGCAGCCTAGCGATGGTGGCCCGGCAATCGCTGACGTCGAACCACATGCCGTCGACGCGGGCTCGATTATAGCGCGGCAAATCGAGGAAGACGCCCGCAAGCGATGTCACAGTGCCCGAGGTGCCGATGATATGGCCGCGACCTTGAGAGAAGCTCTCGCGAAGGTGCTGCGCATCGCCAACTTGCGAGATCGTCTCGGCAACACGCGTCACCAGCGCTTCATACCACGCGTATTTGGCGTCACCTTCTGGTTCGACATCGTCCTCGGACAAAGTGACAACGCCGATCGGGCATGTGCCCCACGAAATGATCGGCGGCTCGAGCCCGGCATCCAAAACAGCGCCCGGCGATATCCAGGAAATTTCTGTCGAGCCGCCGCCGATGTCGACGATCATCGCGTGCTCGGCTTCGCGCTCAAAGAGGCTGGCACATCCCAGCACCGAAAGCCGCGCCTCATCTTCTGCCGCTATGATATCGAACTTGAGCCCAAGATCCTTCTCGACGCGATTGAGAAACATCTGACCGTTCGACGCCGCGCGGCACGCTTGGGTGGCGACGCAGCCAACGGCGATCGGCTCACGCGCTTCAATACGTTGCGCGCACGCCGCGAGCGCTTGGTACGCGCGCCCCATCGCGCCTTCGCTCAAGCGGCCGGTGTGCGCCAAGCCTTCGCCGAGCCGCACGATGCGTGAAAATCCGTCGACAACTTTCAAGCTGCCGTCAGCGTTCCGCTGCGCCATCAACAGGCGACAATTGTTTGTGCCCAGGTCCAGCGCCGCAAACGTCGGCGGTCGCTGCCGCGGGCCGGGACGCGCGTCGCCTCGCGACGCGGGCGTCCGCCCATCATGGTTCATTTTCAATTCATCCAGCAGTGCGTCGCCGCTCTGCAAAATTGCCAGTTCGCCGCGATGCTAGCGATTTTGCGCCGCCGGTGCAGCCTCGATTCGCCGGGTTTTAGCCCTGTTCGGGTGAAAGCGCGGTCCAATAGACACATATTCGTGTCCACATGGGCGGGCGATGGGACCAATCCTTGTGACTGGCGTTATCGCTACATACCTTACCTCTGCGAGAGGAAAGAAGGAGGAAGAGGAGGAGAAAATGCAGGAAGCCAAATTCTCCATCGGCCAGGTTGTGAAGCACAAGCTGTTTCCGTTCCGCGGCGTCGTATTCGACGTCGACCCGGAGTTCGCGAACACCGAGGAATGGATGCAAGCGATCCCAGAGCCCGTGCGCCCGGATCCGAAGCAACCCTTCTATCACCTCTTCGCAGAGAATTCTGACAGTCACTACGTCGCCTATGTCAGCGAGCAGAACCTTGTCCCCGACGACAGCGGCGAACCCGTTGAACACCCGTCAATCGATTTGCTTTTCGATGAAACGGACGACGGCGAATATAAGCTCCGCCCGGAAGCGTTGAACTAAAGCGCCGAGGCTGAGTGATGACATGATCGGCGGTCGCAGCAATGCGGCCGCCGATTTTCGTTTAGACGCGCCTACGACGCTCAAGAGCCTGATTGAGGCGCACGGCAATTTGACCTGACGGTCCCTCCAAAAGGCTCACGTCGATCCGCTTCGACTTGCTGACGCCAAAGCGCACAACGACTTCCGACATTTCTTCAGCTCGCTGCAGCTCAGCGACGATAACCTCGCCCAACTCGCAGGACCAAAATGCAGTCCGCAATTTGTTGCCTTCAATCCAAAGTGCAGCTCTGTCACGCGCAACTACCTGCCAAGCCACGGGGATCGCCATTCCCGCCGACAGCAGTATCAGCAACACGATCGCTGTGGCCGTAAGCGGTTGTTCAGGCCAACGCGAACCCACTCCGTTGACCGCCAATAATCCGATCAAGATCAGCGCGCTAAAAACCACAAGAACGGCGCGCACGATCGCATAGCGCGCGATGACCTCACGCTGCTTCATTGTTGAAACGGGTAAAAATCGGCGCCAAGCGGCAAGATACGCGTCAGTTCATCCAGCGCCCCTTGCGTCTCGCCCACCAGCGCGGGATCGCCAAGGTCATCTGGCGCGAGCTGTTCGCGGTAGTGCTTTTTGATCCAAGATTCGAGTTGCGCCGTTAGCGCGTCGGTCAAAAAGAAACCACCGGCGGCAGCCGCGCGCTCTTGTGGCGTCATCACGATGCGCAAGCGCAGACACGCAGGACCGCCGCCGTTGCGCATGCTTTCGCGCACCTCGACGTACTCCACCTGCCCGATTACTGCGTTTGACGCTGCGATCACTTCCTCGACAACAGAAGCCGTCTTGTTGTTCTCGCGAACTTCCGATGGCGCGATCAGTGTCAGCGATTGGGCGCCAGGTAGACGCAGGAGTTGCGAGTTGAACAGGTAGGACGTGACAGCATCGTCAAGGCCCACGCGCGCACTTGGCACTTCCACGAAAACTGGCTCGAAGCCTTGCGCTTTGGCGCGGATATCGGCGTAGAGCGCGGCTTTGTCAGCGAATGCTTCCTCGTGGTGGAAGAGCACGTGCTCGTGCGCGACGGCGACCACGTCGTTGTGGAACGCGCCGGCATTGATCGCCTCTGGCGCTTGCCTGGCGAACACCGCGCGCGACGCATCGAGCGTATGGCTGCGCGCGATGGCTTGGCAGGCTTCGAGTGTTTGGCGTGCGGGAAAACCGGCCTTGGTTTCGCTCGCCTTGCGCCCATAGACGAACACCTCAACGCCTGGCGCGCCAGCGTCTGCAGCCATGCGCATATGGTTCGCGGCGCCCTCGTCAGAGAGCGCGTCGTGCGCCAGCAAGGCTGGGTGGACTGCGAAACGCGTTTCATCTGGCATCAAGCGCCGCAGCGTGCGTTCGGTTTGCTCACCTTCGAGGATGCGATGGAGCATCGTCTGCAAGTTGGCGACAGTCGCGTGCAAGCGACCATCTCCGCAATCGGCGCTCGGCGAGATCGTCGCGGCGTTGGCGGCCCACATCGCGGACGCCGCCAGCGCAGCGCGCGCAACGGTGGGCTCGGTGCGCCATGCGCGCTCCCAAACTTCGCCGTCAGAGCCCGTAAAGCCGAGCGAACGCAGCCACTTGATGTTCGGCCGCTCGTGCGGCGGCAGTACGCCCTGGCTCAAACCTAGCGCGCGCAGACGCTGCATCTTCGCGAGCCCCTGCAGCGCCGCTTCGCGCGGGCGCGCGGTCATGTTGGCGTTGCGCGCCGACGCGAGATTGCCTTCCGAGAGGCCAGCGTAATTGTGCGTCAGGCCGACGAGACCGTCGAAGTTGATCTCCTCGGCGCCGCTCACGTCGGAAGACCTGGCGCCGCGATGGCCGTGGCTTTCTCAGATAGCTGCGTCGCAACCGGATACGCCACGTAGTCCGCTGCGTAGTACGCGCTAGGACGCAGCGAACCAGACAGCCCCGGGCCACCGAACGGCATCGCGCCGGAAGCGCCCGTCGTCGGACGATTCCAATTTAGAATACCCGCGCGCATCTCGTTCTTCACGCGCGCCCAAAGCGCCGGATCATCGCTGATGAGACCGCCAGCGAGGCCGAATTTAGTGGCGTTCGCAAGATCGAGCGCGTGTTCGAAATCCGGCGCGCGATAGACTTGAAGCACCGGCCCAAAGAGTTCTTCGTCCGGCGGCGTGAGGCCAGTCACATCAATAATCGCCGGATGCACAAATGCGCCGTCGCGTTTCACCGGCACAATCGGCTTGGCGCCCATCGCAACAAGCCCTTGCTCGAACTTCACCGCGCGTTCGGCCGAATGCGCGTTCACGAGTGGGCCGAGGAATGGCTCTGGCGTTTGGGTCGCAGGACCGACGCTGATCTGCGGTGTCAGCTCGGCGAGTGCGGTGATAATCGCATCGCCGTCCAAGCCCTGCGGCACGATCAAGCGGCGCGCGCACGAGCAACGCTGGCCGCTGGTCGCAAACGCGGAATGCACGATGAGATTTGCGGCTGCTTTCGCATCGACTGGCGGCCAAACGATCAGCGGATTATTGCCGCCAAGCTCGAGCGCAAGGATCACGTCAGGGCGGCCAGCGAACTTTTTGTGGATCAGCGCGCCGGTGTGGGCCGAGCCGGTGAACAGCACGCCGTTGAGACCGTGCGAATCCAGCAATGCCGCGCCCGTCTCTCGCGCGCCTTGCAATAGGTTGAGCACGCCAGCCGGCAACCCCGCCGCCTCCCATGCTTCCATCATCAACGCGGCCACGCCGGGCGTCACTTCACTCGGTTTAAACAGCACGCAATTCCCTGCGAGCAATGCCGGGACGATGTGGCCGTTCGGCAAGTGGCCGGGGAAATTGAACGGGCCGAAAACAGCGAGCACCCCGTGCGCGTGGTGCGAGAGCGTCATCGCGCCGAAGGCGGCCTTCTCTTCGCGCGCTCCAGCGCGTTCGGCTTGGGCGCGGATCGAGATTTCGATCTTGCCGATCATGGCCGCGACTTCGCCTTTGGCGTCCCACGTCACCTTGCCCATTTCGCGGCTGATCGTGCGCGCGATCTCGTCACTGCGCTTCTCGATCTCTTTGGCGTACGCGCGCGCGATAGCAATGCGTTCCTCGGGTGTGCGGCGCGACCATGCGGGAAACGCGAGCCGCGCTGCGGCCATCGCTTCAGCGACATCGTCTTCGCTGGCGGCTGCGCCTTCCCAGACTTTATCGCCGGTAGCGGGATCGTAGGACGCGAAGCGCTCGCCGTGGCCCTTGTGCCAAGCGCCGCCGATGTAGAGTTCAGTGTGCATCGTCCATCCAGACCAAAACTTCGGCGCCGGCTTCGAGCTTGAGCGCCGCCAGCACTGCGGCATCGACTTGCGCCACGCCGTTCGCGACGGCCGCATGCGCCGAGACACAGCGATAGGTTTGGATGTTCGGCACCGCGATCAAGGCTCGCTTTGCATTTGTAAGCTGCGCGGCTGCCTCAATCTTGTAGCGCCTGGATTCCCGCAAGGTACGGATGTGATCGCGCTGGACGCTCATCAGCGGGCCACCGTCGAATATGTCGACGACGTTGGAGAACGCGAAGCCCTCCCATTCCAGCAGACGCTGCGCGCCTTCACCGTCCTTGTGGCACTTGCCGACGACGTCGCGCGCCTCCTGTGCGAGCAGATCCACATAGATCGGATGTTGCGGCATGAGATCGAGGATGAACTGATTGTCCGTGGTCGCGCTGAGCTTATCGGCCTCGGCGAAATCCATCTTGAAGAAATGGCGCCCGACGGCTTCCCAGAACGGAGACGTTCCGTCGGGATAAACCACGCCGCGCAATTCGGAGACGACTTGGCTGCGGAAGCGCTGCGGCGCGGTGGCCATCAGCATGTAGCGGTTTTGCGCCAACGCGCGACCGATGCCAGCAGCGCGATGCTCGGGACGCACGAAGAGCGATCCGACTTCGCTGCAGCCAGTAAAATCGTTGACGCCGATCAACACGCGCATGTCAAAGCGACGGTTCACGACGTTCGACGATTGCGCCTCAGTGAACATACGGAAATTGAAGAACGGCGGCACCTCGCCAATCGTCGATTTCACGCCACAGCAACCGGCGAGCGCGCCACTCTCGATGTGCTCAAGCGCCATGAAGTAGCGCTCCGAACCAGCTGTGTTCGTTGTTGACGCAAAGCTCTGCTCGGAGAGCGCGAGCTTTGCCGCCATCGCCTTGTCGTCGAGCATCAGGCTGGTGAAGCCAGCGCCTGCGATCTCGCGCAATTGTTTGAAGCCTTCGAGGTCGGCGGGACCCGCAGCGCGCATGACATAGCCTGGCGCGCTCACGAGCGAAGGCTCCGCACATCGAACACGCCGCGTTCGACGCCAGCGAGCAATAGGAACGAAAGCTTGGCGCGTTCTGCAAAGCTCGAGATGACCGCAAATTCCTCGTCGCTATGAAGCCCGCCGCCGCATGGACCAAGCGTATCGATGTTCGGACAGCCGGCTGCGGCAAGGTTGTTGCCTTCGCAGACGCCGCCGGATGGCCTGAACTGCAGATCAAGACCGAGCGCCGCCCCTGCCTGGTGGGTCCATGACACCATGGTGCGTTGTTGGTCGTTCAGCGGTTTCGGCGGACGAGTGAAGCCACCATGCAAGTGCGCGTCGATGCCGTCGCGCGCCGCGGTCTCGCGCGCGATCCGGCGCACCTCAGCTTCGGCCCACACTGCCGCTCCGGCGTCGGGCACTCGGATGTTGAAGCGCAGCACCGCGCGTTCGGGCACAACGTTGACTGCGCCGCCGCCATCAATGGCGCCAACGTTGAACGTCACGCCATCGCGCTGACCGTTGAGTTTATTGAGCGCGAGCGCAGCTTCGGCGGCGGCGATCACCGCGCTGCGGCCATCGTTGAAGGCGCGACCGACGTGGGCGGCGCGGCCCTTCACGGCCAGATGGAAATTCGCTGAACCTTTGCGCTGGTCAACGAGCGCTCCATCGGCCATCGCTGGTTCATACGTCATGCCGAGATGCGCGCGCTTGCCGAGTTCCGCCAGCAACGGCGCGCTGCCCATTGAGCCAATCTCTTCGTCCGGACTCAGCAGCACTTCGTAGCCAATGCGCTTTTCACCGGGCAGCTGTTCAAACGCCTTTAGCGCCGCGAGCATCACGGCGATCCCGCCCTTCATGTCGGCGACGCCAGGACCGCGCAGCACTTCACCCTCGCGCCATGGCGCCTGGAACGGGTGCGATGCCGGGAACACAGTGTCGTAATGGCCCGTCAACGCAACTTGGATCGGCGCATCTGAGCGCACGCGCACGCGGATAGAGGCGCCGTGCTGAACATCGACCACTTCACCATCCGGGCGCACGCGTTGCGATGGCTTGAGATCAACAACCTCTGGCGGCGCCGGAAGCTCACTCATCGCATCCAGCAGCGTCCCGCGCATCGCGGCGAGACCAGGCAGTTCAAACGAACCAGAATTGATCTTCGACCAACTCTCAGCGCGCGTAACGAGGCTCTCGCCTTCGCCATCGAGGCGTTCAAGCAGCGGCTCGATATCGGCGCCCCAGACGGAGCGCGATGCGGCGACGAGATGTTCGGCGGACATGAAGGCGGAGGTACCCTACGGGCAGCGAAGTTTCCACCCCGCACAACCGCCCCCAAAAGCAACGGGCCCGGCTTTTGGCCGGGCCCGCGCTTCAGTTCGTAGTCGTCGAGCGATTAGCGGAAGCTGATCGTCACCGCCGTACGGCGGTTCAGAGGCTCACGCACACCGTCGCGCGTTGCGCGGGCGAGATCGCTTTCGCCACGTGCTTGCGTTTGGATCGAACCAGCCGCCAAGCCGCGCGAGACGAGCGCGTCACGAACAACTGAAGCGCGACGCTCCGACAGACCTTGGTTGTAGGTCGGCGAGCCCGACGTGTCGGTGTGACCGACAACGATCGTGCCGCTGACGTTGCACTGACGCGCGCGGTTGACCGCGGCATCGATGGTTTCCAACGCAGCTTGGTTGAGGTTCGAGCGATCCCACTCGAAGTACACGACGAACTCAGACGTCGGGCACGCAGCAGCCACTGGCGGCGGCGGTGGCGGCGGCGGGACATAAGCCGGCGGTGGCGGCGGCGGCGGAGCTGCAGCGGCGCCAAACTGCCAACGCAGACCAACGGTCACGGCCTGGTGCTGGTAGTCGACTTCAGACGTGTAGCCAGAGCCCCACGCCTCGGAGATATCGACGTCAGGCGCGACGAAATAGCGATAGCCGATGTCGATCATTGCGCGATCGCTCACCGCGATGCCAACGCCCGCCAGGCCTTGGTATGCGAACACAGTGTCGCTTGCTCCGGCGGCGCCGTCGATCTTGACGCGAGGCCGCGCGGCGCCAGCGCCGACGCCGAGGTATGGCTGGAAGCGCCCACCGCTGTTGAAGTCATAGAACAAGTTGCCCATCAGGCCCCAGGTGTTGACCGATCCACCCGTAATCGTTCCGTCGATAGGATCATCTACCGCGATTTCGTCGAACTGGTTGTTGCGATACGAGAGCTCGCCTTCAACGCGGAAGCCATTGCCGAAGCCGTAGCCAACGCCGACATCACCGAGCCAGCCGCTTTCAAGATCCGGATTGAAAGGCGCGGTGGTGTTGCCATCGGCGACATCGCCATCGAGTTCACCGTTGACGCTCATGCCGACGTCTGCGCGGCCGTACCAGCCGTCAGTCGCGTTCGCGACACCGACGCCGCCAGCGCTCGCCATGAGCGCTGCGAGCGTGAGCGCGCGCGTAAGTTTTGCTGTCATTTAGATCGTCCCCTTGCTGCATAGCCGCGGACCGCGCATTTTGCGTCGGGCCACAACGAGCCGTTGGTGTTTCAGAAGCCGTTCACCAATCCGTCGCTTGGACGCGAACGTGATGAGACGTGTCTAGAGAGATAGGTTCCCCGGCATCTGCACACGAAACGCGCTACGCGCGCTGGGGTTCCGGCCGGCCGGGCCGGAGGGGCAAATAATTCGTAGCCCTCAAAAGCAACGGGCCCAGCTTTCGCTGGGCCCGCGCTTTAGTTCGTAGTCGTTGAGCGATTAGCGGAAGCTGATCGTCACCGCCGTACGGCGGTTCAGAGGCTCACGCACACCGTCGCGCGTTGCGCGGGCGAGATCGCTTTCGCCACGTGCTTGCGTTTGGATCGAGCCAGCAGCCAGACCACGCGCCACGAGGGCATCGCGGACGACCGAAGCGCGACGCTCCGACAGACCTTGGTTGTAGGTCGGCGA
>JAPLOL010000004.1 GCA_026400735.1 Alphaproteobacteria bacterium
CTCGAAATCGCGCTCGCATGTCACTACCGCGTCGCCGCTGACAATCCGAAGATCAAGTTCGGTCTGCCTGAATCAAAAGTCGGCCTGTTGCCGGGCGCCGGCGGCACGCAACGTCTGCCGCGCCTGATCGGCGTGCAGAACGCCGCAATGATGATCCTGCAAGGCGCCGATAAGTCGCCGCAAGAAGCCAAGGGCTTGGGCTTCATCAACGAAGTCGTCGAGCCGGGCAAAACCGTCGAAGCTGCGAAGGCCTGGGTGAAGGCAAACCCGAAGGCGATCGCGCCGTGGGATGTCAAAGGCTACAAAGTGAAAGACGGTCCGTTCACGCCAGCTGGCGCGATGGCCGCTGTCGGCGGCAACGCCATGGTCTCGAAGCAGACCAACCTCAACTATCCCGCCCAGCGCAACATTCTCTCGTGCATCTATGAAGGCATGCAGGTGCCGATCGATGCCGCGCTGCGCATCGAGTCCCGCTACTTCATCAAGACCGCCAACACCCCGCAAGCGAAGGGCATGATCCGGACGTTGTTCGTGAACATGCAAGCGCTCGGCAAAGGCGGAAACCGCCCCGAAGGCATCCCGACCTATGACGTGAAGAAGGTCGCCGTCATCGGCGCCGGCCTGATGGGCGCGGGCATCGCCTACGTGCAAGCCAAAGCCGGCATCGAAACCATTCTCCTCGATGTCAGCCAAGAGAGCGCCGAGAAGGGCAAAGCCTACTCGCAACGCATCGTCGAAAAAGACATCTCACGCGGCAAGACCACGAAAGAGAAGGGCGACGCGCTGCTCGCTCTGATCAAACCGTCGACCGATTATTCGCTGATTAAAGGCGCCGACCTCGTCGTCGAAGCGGTCTTCGAAAACGTGCAGCTGAAAGCCGACGTGACGAAGAAAGCCGAAGCCTTCCTCGGTGAAAACGCCGTCTTCGGCTCCAACACCTCGACGCTGCCGATCACCGGTCTCGCCGAAGCCTCGGCGCGTCCGAAGAACTACATCGGCATCCACTTCTTCTCGCCGGTCGAGCGCATGGGCTTGGTCGAGCTGATCATGGGCAAGGAAACGACGCCGGAGACGCAAGCCAAGGCGATCGACTACGTCATCAAGATCCGCAAGACGCCAATCACCGTGAACGATCACCGCGGCTTCTACACATCGCGTTGCTTCGGCACCTATCCGGCCGAAGGCGTTGAGATGCTCATGGAAGGCATCGCGCCGGCGATCATCGAGAACGTCGGCCGCCAATGCGGCATGCCGATGGGCCCGCTCGAAGTCTCTGACTCTGTCGGCCTCGATACCGCGCTGAAGATCGGCAAGACCAACGCCGAACTCAATCAGCAAGACTACAAGAAGGATCCGCGCGCCGGCATGTTGTCATGGCTCGTGGAAGATAAAGGCCGCGTCGGCCGCAAGGGCGGCAAGGGCTATTACGAGTACGGCGAAGACGGAAAGCCCACGCGCATTTGGCCTGGCATTTCCGAGCGCATCGAAGTGAAAACCAAAGAGTGCCCGCCTGAGCTGAAGGTCGAACTCACCAAGCGCTATCTCTTCCGCCAATGCATCGAAGTCGCGCGTTGCTTCGAAGAAGGCGTCATCACCGATCCGCGCGACGCTGACGTCGGCTCGATCCTCGCTTGGGGCTTTGCGCCGTATAGCGGCGGCTGCATCAGCTACATCGACCTCTTCTGGGGCACCAAGAAGTTCGTCGAAGAAGCCGATCGCCTTGCCGACACTTACGGCGAACGCTTCCGCCCCAACAAACTCCTCCGCGACATGGCCGCAAAAGGCGAGACCTTCTACGAGCGCTTCGGCGCCAAGCAGAAGGCAGCAGCATAAGATCGAAAGGGCCGCCTCCGGGCGGCCCTTTTAGCATCGGGAGGGGCGATGAACGACTTCATTCAGATGGCGGCCAACGTCGCCGTACTGGCATCGTTGATCTTCGTTGCGCTGCAAGTCCGCATGGGCGTGCAAATGCTGCGTGACGCCGCCGTGCGCAATCACCTGGAAAAGACGCAGAGCATCAGCCGTCTGCTTGCGGAGAACGCTCAACTCGCCGACCTATGGTTGCGCGGCAGCCAGGGCGGTCTTGCGAGTCTCGCCGGCGGCGAGCGTGTGCAGTTCGTGAACTTCTGCATGTTCATGTTCCGCACCATGGAAGAGCTCCATGCGCAGCACACGCGCGGCCAGATGGACAAGGCGCTCTACGCTTCGAACGTCACGATCTTCCGCGACATCCATCAGCTTCGCGGCGCCGCCGAAGCCTGGCAGGTCCGCCGCCATCTCTTCACGCCCGAGTTTCGGACTTTCTACGAAAGCTACGTCACCTCAGGCGAAGCCAAGCCACTCTACGATCTGCCGCCAAGCGGCTGAAACCTTTCCGCGAATGACGCAACGGGAAGGGGATGCGCTCGCCGCGCCAGCCACTATGTTCTCGCGATGACCTCACTCACCGATCCGCTCAAGTTTCGTTCCGGCGCCACGCTGAAGAACCGCTTCGTTCTTTCGCCGCTCACCAACTCCCAGTCCTTTCCCGATGGCACGCTAAGCGATGAGGAATATCGTTGGCTCACCATGCGTGCCGAAGGCGGCTTTGCATTGACGATGACATGCGCCGCGTCCGCGCAAGAAGAAGGCGTCGGCTTCCCCGGTCAACTCGGCTTTCATGACGATCGCCATCTGCAAGGCCTCACGCGCCTCGCCGCCAAGATCAACGAAGCGGGCAGCCATTCGGTTGTGCAGTTGCATCACGGCGGCCTGCGCTCGCTCACCGGCGCCAAAGCGCCAAGTTCAGACGAAAAGCTCAAAGCCGAAGCGATGACGTTGGACGAAGTCCAGAAGAGCCGCGACCACTTCATCTCCGCCGCCCAGCGCGCCGAGCGCGCCGGCTTCCACGGCGCCGAACTCCACGGCGCGCACGGCTATCTCATCTGCTCGTTCCTTAGCCCCGAACTCAATCGTCGCGACGACGCTTACGGCGGTGACCCCGAACGCCGCGCGCGCTTCCTCTTCGAAATCATCGACGGCATCCGCGCCGCGACCAAGCCAGGCTTCTCGCTCGGTGTCCGCCTCTCACCCGAACGTTGGGGCATCCAAACGCTCGAAATCCGCGACGTCGCCCAGCGCATCATGAGTGAGGCCAAAACCGATTACATCGATATGTCGCTTTGGGACGTGAAGAAGGAGCCGCAAGACGAAAAGCTCCAAGGCCGCACGCTCGCCTCGTACTTCACCGAGCTAAAGCGTGGCGACACGGGCCTCGGCGCCGCCGGCAAGATCATGTCCGCCCAAGACTGCCGCGACGTGCTTGATGCCGGCTTCGACTTCCCGATCCTCGGTCGCGCGGCCATCCTGCATCACGACTTCCCGAAGAAGGTCGCAGGCGATCCGAACTTCACCTCAATAGCGACGCCGGTCAGCGAGAAGTACCTCGCCGGAGAAGGCCTCAGCCCCGTCTTCGTGAAGTACATGCGTAACTGGGCGGGCTTTGTGGAAGATCCGGCGCCGCAGTAGAAACGTAACCGGGGAGTCGACGGAACCTTAGGTTCCCAACGTCGTTTATTTCGCTGGGTCGGCTGGGTTTCATGAGCGGCAAGCAGGCAAAGCGCACGCTACCGCAAGGTGGCGGAGAGATGGGCGAGCGCATCCGTGCGTTCGATTGGGCCAAGCATCCGCTCGGCCCGCCCGATCAGTGGCCCGCCGCGCTGCACGACGCACTCCGCCTCTGCCTCAACTCGACATTCCCGACCGCGATCTATTGGGGCCGCGACCTCTATCTCTTTTACAACGACGCCTGGTCGCCGATCCCTGCTGAGCGGCACCCCGGCGCGCTCGCCAAACGCGGCGCAGATGTCTGGACCGACATCTGGTCAATCGTCGGCCCGCAATTCGAGAACGTGCTCGATACCGGGACTGGTTTCGCCGCTTACGATCAGATGCTGCCCATGGAGCGCGGTGGCCGCACCACCGAGACCTACTGGAACTACAGCATCACCGCGATCTACGATGAGCACGGCGAAGTCGTCGGCATCTTCAATCAAGGCAACGAAACCACCGCCGCTATTGTCGCCGCGCGCATGCGCGAAGAAGAAAAAGAGCGTTTGCGCGATCTCTTCGCGCAAGCCCCAGGCGCTATCGCAGTCTTGCGCGGCCCGCAGCACGAATTCTACATCGCCAACGAAGCCTATTTTGAACTTTCCGGTCGCAGCCGCGATATTCTCGGGCGCAAGATCGCCGAAGCGTTGCCGGAAGTGGTGGAGCAGGGCTTCGTCGCGCTGCTCGATAAGGTCTATCAAACCGGCGAGCCGTTCATCGGCTTCAACGTCCCGGTTGAACTCGTCCGCAAAGGTGAGCTGCAAACGCGCATCATCGATTTCATCTACCATCCAACGCGCGACCTCGAAGGCCACATCGACGGCATCTTCGTGCAAGCAACAGACGTCACCGACCGCAGTCGCGCCGAAACCGCGCTACAAGAGCTGAACGCCACGCTCGAACAGCGCGTTGCGGCCGAAGTCGCCGAGCGTATGCGCGCAGAAGAGCAACTGCGCCAAGCCCACAAGATGGACGCCATTGGCCAGCTCACTGGCGGCATCGCGCATGACTTCAACAACATGCTCGCCGTCGTCATCGGCGCGCTCAACCTAATGCAACGGCGCCTCGCCAAGGGCGATACCGACGTCACCCGCTACATCGACGCCGCCACGGACGGCGCCAACCGCGCCTCGCAGCTCACTCAGCGTCTGCTCGCATTCTCACGCCAACAACCGCTCAATCCGTCCTCGATCGACGCCAACAAGCTCGTCGCTTCAATGACGGAGTTGCTCTCTCGAACGCTTGGCGAGCATATCCAAATCGAAACCGTGCTGAGCGCGGGCCTTTGGCGCACCTTCGCCGATCAAGTCCAACTCGAAAGCGCCATCATCAATCTCGGCGTCAACGCGCGGGACGCGATGGGCGATGGCGGCAAGCTCACCATCGAAACGGCAAATGGCTCCGTCGATGCAGCCTACGGCGCAGAACACGGTCTCGCGCCCGGCCAATACGTGATGATCTGCGTCACCGACACGGGCGCAGGCATGGACGCAGAAACCATGGCGCAAGCCTTCGATCCGTTCTTCACCACCAAGGAAGTCGGAAAGGGCACTGGCCTCGGCCTTAGCCAGGTGTTCGGATTTGTTCGCAAATCCGGCGGCCACGTGAAGCTCTATTCCGAACTCGGCCACGGCACGACCGTGAAGATCTATCTGCCACGCTTTTATGGCGCGGACGAAATCGTTGCGCCTGAACTCATCGCCGTCACCCGCGACGGCTCGCTCGCCGAAACCGTGCTCGTCGTCGAGGATGATCCGCGTGTGCGCGCCTTTTCCACCGAAGCGCTGCGGGAGCTTGGCTACACTGTGCTTTCGGCCGTCAACGGCCCCGACGCGCTCCGCCAGGTCGACGGCGGCGCAAAGATCGATCTCTTGTTCACTGACATGGTGATGCCCGAGATGAACGGGCGCCAGCTCGCCGAAGCCGTTCTCGCGCGACTGCCGCGCGTGAAAGTCGTGTTCACCACCGGTTACGCGCCCAATGCTGCCGTCCACAACGGCGTGCTCGAACCCAACATGATCTATCTCCACAAGCCGTTCACGCTCGACCAGCTCGCCGAGAAAATCCGCGCCGCGCTCGACGCGTAAACCCCGCGCCCACCATTCCAATTCCGTCTGTGACATCGCGATTTTTGTAGCTACGCGCGTCAATCGGCGTAGCGTGGCCGCTGAGTGGCGGGGGAATTGCCATGCTCAGATTGATCTACGTCATCGCGGCCGCCGCTCTGCTCAGCGCATGCGCCACGCTGCCGCCCATTACCACAGGCCTCAGCGCGAACGCGCGGTACGCAAGTTTCGATAGTGAAGCGCCGATCGAACCACCCGTTTTCAATCGCTCCGTGGCCGACTCTTTCTCGGCCATAAGCACGCTTGATCGAAGATCATTTACCCCGCCATTGCGCCGTCAGCCTGATCTGCGCGTCATCACCGTCACCGTCGTTGATCGCCTGCGCCGCCGCGCCCTACGAAGAGTGCGCCGCCGCACCTAAGCCCTGGCGCACGCTGTCTCGCGCTCTATGCTTTCTCCCATGTCAAATTTCACGCCTCTGACGCAAACCGAATACTGGAATAGCAAAGTCGGCGAGGAGTGGGCGCGCCAAGCGGATCTGATGGACCGCATGCTCCAACCGCTGACGCAGCCCGCATTCGATCTCCTCAACCTCAAATCTGGCGAACGCGTGCTCGACATCGGCTGCGGCGCCGGCGCAACCACGCTCAAAGCCGCTACCTACATCGGCGACGGCATCGCCGTCGGCGCCGATATCTCCAAGCCGTTGCTCGAACTCGCCCGCAAACGCGCTAACGCGAGCGGCGCCAACGCACACTTCGTCGAAGCAGATGTCGCCGCAACGCCCCTTCGCGATGCACCTTTCGACGCTGCATTCTCCCGCTTCGGCGTGATGTTCTTCGACGACACGGCCGCTGCCTTCGCCAAAATTCGCGCCGCGATGAATTCAGATGGCCGCATCGTCTTCATCTGCTGGCGCACGTTCGCGGAAAACGGCTGGTCGCACGCACCACTCGCCGCGCTCCAGCCCATCCTCAATTCCCCAATCACGCCCGCTGATCCCAGCGCGCCCGGCCCATTCCAATTGCAGGACCCCGAGAAGATCAAAACCATGCTCGCCACATCAGGTTGGCGCGATGTCTCAATCACGCCGTGGGACGGCGATGTTTTCGTTGCCGGGGGAGGCGACGCCCAAGCTGCCGCAGCCTTCCTCCTAAAGATCGGCCCCTGCGCCCGCGCCATCACGGACCAGCAGCTCGACCCAGCTCAAGCGGAGCAAATGCTGGCGGATTTCCTGCGGAAATATGAGACTTCGGAGGGCGTCGCGCTGCCCGCCGCTTGCTGGATCGTGCGCGCGGTCGCGTAACCGGTTAACGCGAAGCGGGACAGCTATGCGACCCGTCTTATTGACTTCTCAAGCATTTCCGACGATATCCCGGCTCAGCGACCGTTCCCGGCCTTCGAGCTGATGAACGCGGTCCCACGGAACGCCACCATCGACGTTCGGCTTTGAGCGCTAAATTGGCCAGCTCGCCGCCCTTCTTCGCCGTCGCATCGTTCCTGATCTGATGAGCCGCACTGCGATACGCAGGCGGTCGAAAGTATCATTGTGACCACATTCCAAGACCTCGGCGTTTCCGCGCCGATCCTCAAGGCGCTTGACGCCGAGGGCTATACCAAACCGACTCCTATCCAGATGCAGGCGCTGCCGATCGTGGCCAAGGGCCG
>JAPLOL010000005.1 GCA_026400735.1 Alphaproteobacteria bacterium
TCTGACTTCGGCCTGCAATTGGTCGCGAAGCAGAAGTTGCGCATGTACTACGGCAACATCACCGAAAAGCAGTTCCGCAAGACCTATGAAGAAGCCGCGCGCCGGAAGGGCAACACGGCTGAAAACCTCATCGGTCTGCTCGAGAGCCGTCTCGACGCGGTTGTGTATCGCTGCAAGTTCGTGCCGACGGTTTTCTCGGCGCGTCAGTTCGTGAACCACGGCCATGTCAAGGTGAACGGTAAGCGCGTCACCATTCCGTCTTACCTCGTGAAGGTCGGCGATGTGCTCGAAGTGCGCGATCGCGCGAAGACGATGCCGATCGTTCTTGAAGCGCTCGCCAGCGGTGAACGTGACACGCCTGATTACCTCGAAGTCGACGCCAAGGGCATGACCGCCAAGTATGCGCGCATCCCGACTTTGTCGGACGTGCCGTACCCGGTCCAAATGGAACCGAACCTCGTCGTCGAATACTACGCATCGTAAGTTCGCTTCATTGGTGAAGATTGAAGGCCCACCCTCGCGGTGGGCCTTTTTCTTTGTATGCTCAGCGCATGGTGAAGCTCACGAAACTGATCGACGACAGCACGCTGGTGGCGCCGGGTGCGAAATCGGAGCTGCGCAAGCGTGTGACGGTCGCGGATGACATTCTGCCCGAGCGCGAAGCGGCGGAAGAGGCGACGAAAGAAAACGCGAAAGCGATCGACGCGCTGCAGGATGCGCTTTGGGCGGAACGTCACCGTTCGTTGCTCGTGATCCTGCAGGGCATTGATACGTCGGGCAAAGATGGAACCGTGCGCGCCGTGTTCAATCGATGCGGGCCGCTTGGGGTTTCCGTGACGCCGTTTGGGCGTCCGAGCGACGAAGAACTCGCGCATGACTTTTTGTGGCGCATTCATATGGCGGCGCCGAAGAAAGGCGTGATCGGCGTGTTCAATCGCTCGCAATACGAAGACGTGCTGGTGGTCAAGGTGCGAGGGTTGGCGCCAGCGGATGTGATCGAGCAGCGCTATGACCAGATCAATGCGTTCGAGAAGCATCTCCACGACAACGGCACGCGTGTTCTGAAGTTCATGCTCAACATTTCCAAGGATGAGCAGCGCGAACGGTTGCAGGCGCGGCTGGACGATCCGCAAAAGAACTGGAAGTTCAACGCCAGCGATCTGGAGGATCGCAAGCTCTGGGACGATTACGCGAAGGCGTATGAGACAGTGCTTGATCGTTGCTCGACGGAGCACGCGCCGTGGCGCGTCGTGCCCGCGGATCGCAAGTGGCAGCGCAATGCGATTGTCTCGGCCGTGGTCCGCAAGGCGCTTGAAGACATGGCGCCGGTGTATCCGAAGCCGGACTGGAAAGCGTCGGACTTTCAGATCACTTAGATGATGTGATGTCGTCTTCCTTGCGAATGATGCCGAGCGAGATGACACGCTTTATTGCTTCATCCGGCGGGATCGAGAGCAACTTTAGCTCGTTGCGCGGCAGATAGAGCAGGAACCCTGAGGTCGGGATCGGTGCTTGCGGCACGTATACCGCGACGAGATCTTGACCGATGTCGTGAACGACTTCGGCCGTGTTCTCGTTTGTAATAAAGCCGATCGCATAAGAGCCGGGCTGTGGAAATTCTACCAGTACGGCTTGCTGGAACGACGTGCGCTCGGGCGCCGCGACCTGTTTGAAGACTTGTTTGGCGCTGCCGTAGATCGTGCGCACGAGCGGCAGGTTGGCGATGCCGCTGTCAGCTGTGTTGACGATCCAGCGGCCAACGAGATTACCGGCGAGCGCGCCGATGAGCGTTAGGACTGCAACGGCAAGCAGCACACCACCGCCGGGGAAGCGCGTCAGAATATCGAAGCCCGGCGGCACAAGTGGCTCGACGCGGGTGTCGATGAAGGTGACGACAATCCAGATCAGCCACGCGGTCACGACAAACGGCAACACCAGCGCGACGCCGGCGAGGAAAGAATTCCGGAGCCAGGCCAAGATGTTGAAGTGACGCGAAGGCGGCGTGATGGCGGCGGGAGGAGGAGGCATTGAGCGGGATGTAGGGCATGCGGGCGCTGCGAGGAAGCGGGTCTAGCGAAGGGAACTGTGCGCTCCTACGTTTCGTCTCATGTTTGGTCGCAAGAGCACGCTCGTCTCGGCGCCGCCACGGCGCGGCCCGCGAGACGCCTTTTCCGAAACAGTCGTTGGCGTTGTCGAACAGATTGGACCTGCCGTCATCGGCGTGCGCCGCACGAGCCGGTCGCGGGGCCTTTATGATGGCGCCGGATCCGGCGTCATTATTTCCCCGGACGGTTATGCGCTCACGAATAATCACGTGGTTCGCGGCGCCGGTTCGATCGAAGCCATTTTACATGATGGCAGTGTGGCGACGGCCGAAATCGTCGGAACTGATCCAGATACTGATCTGGCACTGATGCGGCTCAACAGCAAAGGCCATCATGCGGCGCAGCTGGGCGATTCAAGTCAGTTGAAAGTTGGCGAACTCGCGATTGCGATGGGTAATCCGCTGGGTTTGCAAGCGACGGTGACTGTCGGTGTGATTTCGGCGCTGCGGCGGACGCTGCGCGGTGAGAACGGCAGACTAATCGAAGACGTTATCCAGACCGACGCAGCGCTCAATCCAGGCAACTCAGGCGGCGCATTGATCGATGCGCATGGCGGTGTCGTAGGCATCAACACAGCGATCATAGGCGGCGCGCAGGGTTTGTGTTTTGCGGTGCCAAGCAGCACGGCGAAACTGATCGTTCCTGAACTGATGCGCGATGGGCGCGTGGCGCGCGGCTGGCTAGGCATCGGTGGGCAGACGCAAGAATTGTCGCGCGCTTTGGTGCGGCGGCTTGGGCTTTCGGCTGAGAGCGGTGTGTTGGTCGTTGCGGTTGCAGGAGCTGGGCCGGGCGAGGCTGCTGGGCTCGAAGAGGGCGACGTGATCCTCAGGCTCGATGGTGAAGCCACCGCTTCAGTAGATGCGATCCACAAATTGCTGACGCGAGAGCGTATCGGGCGCAATGTTGAGCTGGACGTCCTGCGCAATGGCGCGCGCACGAAGCTGAAACTAGCGGTTACGGCGCGACCTGAGGTGAAAGCGGCCTGATATATCACCCAAATGGGTGGCCACTGCCTGCAGGGGTTTACCTGCGGCCGGTTGCATGCTTCGGAAGGGCGCTGCTTGGTTCTTCTGGGGAGGCGACCGATGCTTCGCGCTGTTTTTGCATTTTTGCTGCTTTTAGTTGCCGCGCCTCAAGCGTTTGCTCAGCAGATTAGTGCTGCGGAGTTCGCTTCGCCCGCATCGATGCGAATGGCGTCGATCTCTCCAGATGGCAATTACGTCGCGGCGATCCAGAGCGTTGACGGTGGCGAGGCGCTGGTCGTTGTCGACTGGCGCACGCGCCAGGCGCGCGCGATCCAAGTCGCGCGTTACGATCGCTCTCTCTTTCTTGAGGGCGTTGCGTGGAAGGATGGCAACCGGCTGTTGTTCTGGGTGCGCCAGCGCATCACGCAAGTTACTGAAGGCACTGGTTCGCGTCAGCGTTCTGATGCTGGCGAAGTGGATGTCGTGCGCATCTACGGCATCAATCGTGACGGCACAGGCCTCACTCAGCTCTTCGAGAACAATCGTCTGGCGGATCAAGCGCTTTCGGTCCGCCTGATCGATACTTTGGACAGCGATCCTGACCACGTGCTCATGGGTACATGGGGAAGTGCAGGCTTCACGCTCTACCGGGTGGACGTAAACAACGGACGCACCGCCGCCGTGGAAGATGCGGCCTGGGAGACGTTCGACATGATCGTCAACCGCGAGGGCCGCGCGATCATGCGTGTGGACGCGCTGCCATATCATTCTGGCTATCGCTATTTCCGCCGGCCGGCCTCGGGCGGACGTTGGACGGAAGCGCATGTTGTGCGCCGCGGTCAACGCTCGCAGAACCGCGATTTTAATCCGATCGCTGCGGGACCGGGCCCGTCACAGGTTTATGTCGCTGCGCGCGCGGAGGGGCAGGAATATCAGGCGATCTACCTTTACGACACCAGCACGGGCGAACTCGGCCAACCGATCTTCAGCTATCCTGGCGCGGATGCAGAATATGTCAGCTTAAATCGCAGAGACGGTTCGGTGCTGGTTGCATGCGCCGAAACTCAGCGCTGGCAGTGCCGTGCAACAGATCACGGGATGCAGCGTCACTTCGATGGCTTGACCGCGTATTTCGAGAACCGCGCCGACTTCCATCTGGTCAACAGCTCCGAAGATGGACAGCGATGGCTTGTAAGCGCGTGGGGCCCGACTATTCCGACGACATTCTACGTCTACGACGTGACGTCGGCGCAGGTATCGGTGGTGGGCTCGACGCATCCGCGCCTGCCGCGCACGCGGCTCGCGGATGCGCGCGTCGTCAACTACACGGCGCGCGATGGACAGGCTTTGTGGGGCTACCTCACGACGCCAAGCGGCGCTGGGCCGTACCCGACAGTTGTGATGCCGCATGGCGGGCCGCAGTCGCGCGATTCCTACGAATTTGATTTCGTCGTGCAGTTCCTGGTGAGCCGCGGCTATGCGGTGTTCCAACCGAATTTCCGTGGTTCAGAGGGGTCTGGTCGCTCGTTTGCGCGAGCGGGATACGGACAATGGGGCGGTACGATGCAGAACGACGTTACCGATGGGGTTCAAAGTTTGATCACCAGCGGCGTCGCCAATCCGGCGCGCATTTGCATCGCGGGAATTTCATATGGCGGCTACGCCGCGCTCGCTGGCGCCGCTCTGACGCCTGATCTCTACAAGTGTGCGATTTCGATCGCCGGCCTCTCTGATTTGCCTGAATTCTTGGATTCGGAACGAGCGGATTCGGGAAGGCGGTCTGATCTCTACGCCTATTGGCGTGAAGCGATCGGTGATCCGAGTGCAAATCGCGACCAACTCAATGCGGTATCGCCTCGTCGTCAGATCGATCAGATCCACATTCCGATCTTGTTGATCCACGGTGAGAAGGACGAAGTGACGTTGGCGTCTCAATCTGAGCGGATGCGCGATGCGTTGCAGCGCGCGGGCAAGTCGGTTCGCTACGTCGAGATCGAGGGCAACGTTTATCACCCGTGGGACGGCTGGACGAACCGCGATGCGGAGCGTCTGCTGACCGAGATGGAGACGTTCTTGAACGCGAACATCGGCACCGGGGCGCAGTAGCGCTAGGCGGCGACGGTCACGCCTTTTTCGTCGAGCAGCGTTTTGAGTTCGCCGGTCTGGAACATCTCACGGACGATGTCGCAGCCGCCGACGAATTCGCCCTTCACGTAGAGCTGCGGGATCGTCGGCCAGTCGGAGAAATCTTTGATGCCTTGGCGAATGGCGTCATCAGCGAGGACGTTCACGTCTTTGTATTCAACGCCGACGTGATCGAGAATGCGCACGACCATCTGCGAGAAGCCGCATTGTGGCTGCTCCGATGTGCCCTTCATGAACAGCACGACGTCGTTTGAGCTGATAGTGCTGCGAATGGTTTCAAGTGCGTCGGACATGCGAACTCCTCAGGCCCGCACGTAAGGGGCGTTCAAGGCCGCATCAAGCGTCACGGCTTTGCGGCGGTGTCGAGGGCTAGGGCATGGAGTTCGCCGCCCATACGGCCCTTGAGGGCTGCATAAACCATCTGATGTTGGGCAACCCTCGATTTTCCGGCGAAGGCGGCCGACCGGATGGTCGCTTTATAATGGTCGCCGTCGCCGGCGAGGTCCTGGATCTGGATTTCGGCGTCAGGAAGCGCCTCGCGGATAAGCGCCTCCAACTCGGCGGCTTGCATGGCCATCGGATGTCCCTGAATCAAACTGATATTCCAGTCTTCTACCCCCTGGCGCATGGCATTGCACCCAGCTCTCGGGAACTGCATGACGATCACGAAAGTTTTGATTGGAGCCTGCCCGTTATTCGGGCATCAGGGCGGGTCTGGGGGATGGGCGGTCTGAGAAGATCGCCCACTGCGTGGGAGACGTTGACAAGAGCACACTTTCCGAAAATTTAGGCGCTAGCGCCGAATGGCGTAGGGACAGAAGACCGCGGATAGCGGCGGCCCGGAAAGAGACGTCGGTGGGAGGACGCAAAGCCAGGTTCAGAGCAGGATCGAACTAGGCGCAACCAACCACCGTATTACGCAGAGACCTCTATCGCGGTGACACCGCGCGCACGCAGGAGCGCGACGGGGTTTCCAAACCGGAATTCAGGGCAGGCACAAGCAGGCACAAAGGGCAGACCATGACGTTGATGAATTCGCTGCTGATGTTCGCGCAGCAAACTACCGCACCAGCTGGAACGACACCCACGACCACCGCAGCGGCTCCGCCGCCGCCGGCAGCATCTGCCGCCGACATGGCAGCTGCCAAGCAGCGCGGCGCTGAAGCCGCCGCTGAAGCTGCTGGTCAGCAAGAAGTGTCGATGATCGAACTCGTCCAACACCTCAACGGTGTCGAAATGGGCGTCATGGTCATCCTCGGCCTCTGCGCGATCTACGCCGTCGCTCTGCTCTTCGAAAAGATCTACGTCATGCGTAAGGCTTCGAGCCAAACGAAGGACTTCCTGGCTTCGTTCCGCAAGGCCAATTCGGTCGAAGAAGCCGAAGCCATCGTTCGCAAGCTCCCGAACTCGGGCATCAAGTCGATGTTCGACGCCGGCATGGCGGAAGTCCGCCGCACGCAGGACCTCGGCCTCTACACGATGCGCGACGCACGTGATCACACGATGCAGCGCGTTTCATCGGCCATGGCCACACGTCAGAACGAGCACCTCGAAGATCTCGGCTCGTCGATGACCTTCCTCGCGTCGATCGGCGCGAACGCACCGTTCATCGGTCTGTTCGGCACGGTCTGGGGCATCATGGTCGCGTTCGTCGGTATCGCGAAAACGCAAACCACGTCGCTCGCGGTCGTCGCGCCTGGTATCGCCGGTGCTCTGCTCGCAACCGCCGCTGGTCTGGCCGCCGCTATCCCGGCCGTGTTGATCTACAACTTCGCCGCCAAGCAAATCTCCAAGCAGGCCACCAAGCTCGATGACTTCGCTTCTGAATTCATCGCGCTCGTCTCGCGTGACATGGATCGTCGCGCGGGCTGAGGTGGACCTAACGTTGGAGGATAACCCCAATGGCGGGTAAACTATCAGGTGGGCCCAAAAAGAAGGGCGGACATGATGTGACCGCGGATCCGAACGTGATCCCGTTCATCGACATCATGCTCGTGCTTTTGATCATCTTCATGATCGCGGCCCCTATTTCGAGCGTCGACATCGAAGTTGCGATGCCTGACGCGCGTATCGTGCCTTCGCAACGGCCGCCACGTCCGACTTGGATCTCCGTTAAGGATGGTCCAAACGGCATGGAGACCTACGTGATGAACGATGCCGTCGATCTGGGTAATCTCGGTGAAGCTACGTACGAGGCAGTGCGCGTGAATACGCCGCTCATCGCCAACGACGAGTTCGAGATTATGGATCAGCGCATCTACATCCGCGCGGATGGCGACATGGCCTATCGCAACGTCGTGCGGGTAATGAACCGCCTGCAGGACAAGGGCTTCACCAAGATCGGCCTCGTTGCCGAAGATCGGCGGAGGTAGCCCATGGGTGCGAAAGTAGGTGGGGCGAAGGACGGACCGGTTTCCGAACCGAACGTTATCCCGTTCATCGACATTCTCTTGGTGCTGCTGATCATCTTCATGGTCACCGCGCCAATCCCAACGGTCGATATTCGCGTTGACTTGCCACCGCCGAACCCGGTGCCAATTCGATTGGAGGGTCTAAACCCGACAGTCGTTGGTATCCGCGAAACGCCGGCGGGCTTGGCGATCTACGTGGACGAGGAAGTGGTGCAGCTATCGCAGCTTGGCGAAAAGACGTTCGAGCACGCGAGACGCAACAATCCCGCGCTCGATTTCCAGGACCTCTACGCTGAGGCTCGGGTCTTCGTGCGAGCGGATCAAAGCACGCAATACAGAAACGTCATCGACGTGATGAGCCGGCTGCAGGAAGAGGGCTTCGTGAAAGTAGGTATCTTCGCTGAACTCGCGAGTGAGGGATAAGACATGGTAGGTCTTCGCCTTATATCTCTCGGGCTCGCGGCGCTTCTTTGCGTGACCCTCGTCTGGATGGCGGTGAACCAAAAGTTCAGCGCAATCGCGGATCTGTTCGATGATTCCGAAGCCGTTAAGGTGGAAATCGAGGAAGAGGAAAAACCACCTCCACCTCCGCCGCCGCCGGATCGTCCGCCGCCACCGCCGCCACCTGAGCAGCGCGTGCCGCCGCCGAACTTCGATGCACCGCCGACACCGACGCCGATTCCGGTTGCTATTGACCCGCCGCCGGCTCCGCCGACGCCTTCGGTCATCACCAACCCGGTGTTCTTGCAACGGCCGGATGTGCGCCAATTCTCTCAATACTATCCCGAGCGTGCGAACGAACGGGACGTTGAGGGCCGCGCCACAATCGATTGCATCGTGGGCGCTGACGGACGTCTGTCCTGCACGGTTACGAGTGAAGATCCGCCGGGCTACGGCTTCGGCGAAGCGACGCTGCGTATCTCGCGCTTCTTCCGTATCGCGCCCGCGACGCGGGACGGTGTGCCAACGTCTGGCGGCCGTTTCCGAACCACCGTTCGGTGGCAACGGCCACAATAGTGGAGGCGTTTTCTGCTCAGCGGCGACGCTGACGGGACAACGAGCAACGTGAACCAAGGCGTACATACGCCAGAGCAAGCCGCGCGATCCTTGAGGGTCGTGCGGCTTGTTTCGTTTGCGGCCTCAGCTGCGCTTGCGGCGGTGGTGCTCTTGGCGCTCGCGTCGCTACGCTACGCGCCGCTGTGGCGTCAGGACGATGCACCTCACATTTTCATGGTGAGTGAGATGGTGCGCGAACCAGCCGCGCTACCGACGCAACAAACGCCGCCGCCGCGTCAGCAGCCGCGATCGACTGAACCGCAAACTGACACGTTGCCCGCGCCTGCGCCCTCGCCACCTGTCGAGCCTGTCGTGATCACGTCGCCGACGTGGGTTGAGCGCCCGCGCAATCCAGAGCGTTATTATCCGCGCGACGCATTCATGAGAGGCGTCGCAGGTGAAGTTGTACTGGATTGCGACGTCGACGTTGTTGGACGTCTGTCGTGCATCGTGACGTCTGAAACGCCGGCAGGACAGGGCTTTGGCGATGCGGCGCTTCGCATTGCAGGCGCACATGTGATGCGGCCGGCAATGCAAGACGGAACGCCGGTGCGTGGGCGCTATCGTATGGTGGTGCCGTTTTCGCCCAGCGGCTGAGGACCTCGCGAAGCTGTGATATCGCGCAACCGTGATTGCGCTCTCGCTCCTGTGAATATTCGTCCGATACGAACAGCCACATGCTTCTCTCGAACCGGCGCCAAGACCGGTCAAGCAATAGGGAGGCGCATATGACTCAATCACTCGGCACGCGCGCAACATCGATCGGCGCATCGGCAGTCTTGCTTGGACTTGCAGTGTTCGCTGCGTTCAGCGCTACGATTTCGTATCAGACAGAAGAAGGCGATCTACCGTTCACTATTCCAGTGTTCACATTGCCGCCCGACCCGCCGCCGCCGGTTGCGCGCCCGCGCACGCCGCCGCCGGAGCGGCCATTGCTGCCGCAACAACCGGACGACATCACGTTCCGGCTGACGCCTCCGGTTGTCGACGCGCCACCGACCTCAAGCTATTTTTCGCCCCCTGAAGTCGGTCTGGCGCAGATCACAAATCCGCGATGGCTTCGCCAGCCGCGCGATCTTGAGATCTATTATCCGTCGCGAGCGCTCGCGCGAGATATTCCCGGGCAGGTCGTTCTTGACTGTATGGTGGACGTCGCCGGCGCGCTGAATTGCTCAGTTGTGTCCGAAACGCCAGTAAATTGGGGCTTTGGGCAAGCAGCGCTGCGCATTTCGCGTGATTATCGAATGGTTCCGGCGATGCGCGAAGGCCAAGCCGTCGAAGGCCGCTACCGCATGCGTGTCCCGTTTGAGGTGAGGTAAGTCCGTCGAGACTGCGAGACCAGTCACCGCATTTTGGCCGTGATTGGCTCGCAAATCCCGCGGTCGAGGGATAGAACCAGCGCGTTCTGACAGGAGAAAATGACGATGAAAGTTCTGCTCGGCGCGACCGCCGCAGTGATGCTGATGGCGGCGCCGGCCCTGGCTCAGACGCCTCCCGCGGCCCTCCCAGCTCAATGCAATTTCACGGCGGCTCCGGCGATTCCGGATGGCGCCACGGCGACCAACACGGCGATGCAAAATGCGCGCGAAGCGCTCGAAGCTTGGCGTGCGACGCGTCAGACTGAATTGACCGTCTGCAACAGCGCGGCTCAGGCTCTGCAGGCCCAAGCGCAAGCTGCCGCGGCCGCGCACAATGCCGCCGCGACCGACACCGACGCGACGATCAATCGCTTCGTTGCTGAGAACACCGAGTACAACGCACGCGGCAACACTGGCCGTCGTGAGCGCGGCAGTTCGCTTACGCGTCCGGATCACTGATCTGGGACGCCGGCGCGTAGCGCCACAACGGCGTAAACACAGCTAATGCTAAAGCGGCGAGCGCTAGTCCCACAGCGGGGGCTAGCGCCGCTGCGCGTGCGCCCCACTGGCTCGCGGCGAAGCCGACGAGCGCCGAGCCGATCGGTGCGCCACCCATAAAGCCCATCGAGTAAACAGCGAGCACGCGGCCAAGATAACGCTGGCCTGCCGCCCCCTGGACGATGGTGCGGCTCGTCGAAATGGCGACGCCGGCGGCAAAGCCCCAGAGCACCACGATCAACGCGAACAGGCCGAAGGGCTTGTGAAAGCCAAACGAGAGCAGTGCGGCCGCCCCGATCAGGTGCGAGATGACGAGCGCGCGACCCGGTTGGCGAAGCGGCTTGAGACGGCTCAAAACCACGGCGGAGACAAAAGAGGCGCTCCAAAAACACGCCAGCAGCGCACCAAGACGGAGCTGTTGTGTGTTGTCATCGCCGCCGTACGCGTCGCGGATGATGAGCGGAAACAGGACCTGGAACGCGCCAATGACAAAGACGCCTACGTACGCGGCGGAGATAAGCATTGGCGACATCACTGGGTCACGGAACGAATAGATCAGCCCTTCGCGCAAATCGCGGAGCGCGCCTTGGAGTGTGCGTTCGTGTCCCGAGGGTTTCGGCGCGCGCATCGCGAAAAGCGCGACTGCCGCGCCGATTGCCAGCGCAAGCGCTTGTATGGCGAGGTAGGGCGCCGGATTTTTGCCCGCGAATTGCGCGATGAGAATACCGGCGATCTGTGCGCCGATTTGAACCGCGGTGGTCACAGCGGCAGCGGTGGCTATGGGCGTGTGTATGCCGCGTTCAGCTTCGCGCTCGACGATTCCGTTGAGCGCCGCATCACGTATCGGCATTGCAAAGGCGGCGCAGGAGCCGACGATAATGGCGTAAGTGATGAGAGCTGAGTACGTGAGATGTCCCGTCGCCACGACGGCGCACAGCATCAAGCTCATGAAGGCGAAGCCGAGATAGAGCAGCGCGAGTGTGGTCCCAGCGCGGGCGCGCTCGGCCAATAGCCCACCGAACAGCAAGAGGCAGAACATCGGCGCCGACAGGGCCGATTGGGCCAGGCCGACGCCAGCGGGCGTTGCGTCGAGCGCAAAAGCGACGAGCGAGGGAAACAGAACGAACTGCATCCCGAACGCGAGGAAGTAAAAAGCGACCAAGAGGTAATAGAGATTGAGTTCGGACAAGATGCCCGAACCCTGTTTACGCCCCTGGTCCGCCGCCCCTGGCTCCATGGGTCTCTGCCATAATCGCGGGGCGCTGGCGGGTCCAGTGCGCTGCGCGTTGACGAGGAGTTAACGCGCGGCGTGCTGGCTGGGGCGATGGCTTTGCCGAATCAATCCCGGGCCGACCTCTCGGAGCCCCAGCCGCTTGAGCTGACCGAGCCGCACGCGCCGCGGGCGCGGCATGCTCTGGTGCAACGACTGTGCGAGATTGTGTCGTGGCCGGAGACCCGGCTGCCATCGTACGAGCGCCAGCTCGCGGCTGACATTCTCGTTGGGCTCTTGCGCACCAGCAATATTGAGCTCCGCCGCAAGTGCGCGATGGGCCTGGCGCGTGTGAACGATGCGCCGAAGGCGTTGTTGCGCTACCTCGCGCGCGACGAAATTAGTGTCGCTCAACCGCTCTTGGAAAACGGCGCTGGCTTCGACGATTCAGATCTCATTGCAACGGTGCGCGCGGGCGTCGCGTGGCACTGGTTGGCGATCGCCAAGCGCCGCGGACTGACCGAGACAGTCACGGACGCGTTGCTGCAGACCGGGGACACCGCGGCGATCGAGGCTGTGCTCCGAAATCCGGCGTCTCGCCTTTCCACGCAAGGCGTGGATATCGTGGTGGCCAAATCGCGGCAGGCGACAAGCTTGCCAGCGTTGCTCGTTCCGCGAGCGGAATTGAAGCCAACACAGGCGTTGGTTCTGTTCTGGTGGGCGGGACACCAAGCGCGTTTGCAGATTCTGCGGCGCTTTGCGGTCGATCGGCAGGTGCTGATCCAAGAATTGGGTGAAGTGTTTAAGCTCGCTGCAGCCGAAGGCTGGGCCGATGCGGACACGCGCAAGACGCTCCAAGTTATCGAACGACGGCAGCGCAATCGCGCTGCGGCCGCGCAAAGCCCCTACAAATCGCTCGAGGGCGCTCTTGTTGCTGCTGAACATGGCCTGGAACGCGGGCTCATCCATGAGATTGCGCACTTGGCCGGTGTGAAGCCGACGACCGCTGCGCAGATTTTCGCAGACGCGGGCGGAGAGGCGATTGGCGTCTTTTGCAAATCCGTCGGCTTGAAGCGTCCGCTTATGATCGCGCTGTGGAAGGCGCTGCGGCGTCCCGGGGGCGATCCGGATGCAACTGACAATCCGCTCGGTCGTGCAGTCTACGTCTTTGACACATTGGCGACCGCGAAGGCGCAGACGGTGTTGCGGTATTGGAATTGGTCGTTCACGGCCGATGCTGCGGGAATCGATCAACAATCCTATGGCGATGACGTGCTCGAATTGTCGTTGGCGCGGCGCAACGCGGCCCTGTTGTTCAACCGTAACAGCTGAGTCTGCGGCCGGATCAATCTGGCGAATCCACTAACGCAGAGCTAAGCCTTGGCGCCGCGCGATGGCGGCGCGGGGAGGCGAGTAAATGCTTCACGCCGCAACCATGTTTGTCGGCCTGGCGGTGCTGTGGATAGCGGCGACGCAGCGCGTAAGTTCTCCACAGGATTGGGCGATCGCGCTGGGCGCGAGTTTGGTCTGCGTGTTGGTTGCGTTGCGTTTCGGCGGCGCCACCGGCGCGTTCGCGCGTGCGCCCCGTTTGCTTGTTTTGAGTCTCGCGCGCGCAAGCGCCGTCCTGCGTGGCGCTCTCGCCACATTGCGCGCGGCGATTTCCGCTGACGTGAAACTGAAACCAGCTTTGGTCCGCTTGCGCACGCGCGCCGAGCGCGCCGACGACCGCGCGGCGTTCGCAAACATGATCAGCGCGACACCCGGCATGGTTGTTGTGGACTCTGACGCCGATGGTCTTCTGGTTCACGTCGCGGACGAGGATGCAATTGACGCCACGGATCTTGGGCGGCTGGAAGCAGGCGTCATTGGAGGGGCACGATGACAGCGCTCGCGGCTGCTATCGGCGTTGGCATCGCGCTTCTGTTGTATGTCGCGCGCCTGTTTGCCGGGCCGACTCTTTATGATCGCACGCTGGCGATGAATGGCGTGGTCATCAAGGTCGCGATCATCGCTGCGGCCGCGGCAGTGGCGACTGGGCGGACGGCGCTCGCGGATGCGGCGCTCGCGTTTTTGTTGGCGAGCGTTGTGGTCAATGTCGCAGTGCTCAAGTTTTTCCGCTCGCGGACCTTCCAGGCGCCGCTGTTGCGCGCGGAGGACCTGTGATGGACGCCGGCGCTGTTATCGATGTCGTGCGGCTGGGGCTTTCGGGCCTTGTTGTAGCGGTAGGGCTTCTGCTGATCGCTGGCGGCGCGCTGGGCTTGCTGCGTTTTCCCGACCTCTACACACGTTTGCACGCGGCCAATGTTGCTGATGTGGTGGGCTCAGTGGTCGTCGTTGTTGGTCTCGCGATCGCGGCGCCGGACTGGGGCATCGCATTGCGTTTGCTGTTGCTCGCGGCGCTACTGATGGCGCTTGGGCCGACCCTTTCTCATTTGGTAGCACAGGCAGCGCACGCGGCAGGGTTGGCCCCGATTGCTGGGCGTTACGCGGCGCCGCGGCCTGGCGCGACGCGTCCGAACCTATGAGTGCGATTTTGCCCTGGCTGGCGGCCGCGCTTTTGGGCGTCGCCATTGCGACCGCAATCGGCGCGATGCTTGCGCGCTCGCTGTTCGTAATGTGCGTGCATGTGACCGTGACAGGCGTTGCGGTCGCGGCGGCGGTGTTGTTGCTGCGCGCCGATGACGGCGGTGTCGCGTTGGCGTTGTTCGCTGCCGCGTGGGCGCCGGTGCTCTTGTTGGCGGCGATGCTGCTCAGTGTGCGTGCAACGAAAGCGCAGCAGCAACACCGGTTTCCATGGGTAAGCTTGCTCTGCGCCGCTGTCGCTGCCGCCGCGATCTGGTGGCCCCTATTTGAATTGGTGGTGG
>JAPLOL010000121.1 GCA_026400735.1 Alphaproteobacteria bacterium
TACGCCGTTGCACAAGGTCCGCTCGCCATCGGTGGCTTTGCCGCGTCAGGCCAGTCCGGTTCTTCCGTAACGCGCGGCGTGCCGACAGCGGGTCGCATCGCTTCCGGCGCACTCGTTGAGCGCGAGATCCACTTCGACATCGCCGCGCAACAAGAATTGCGCCTGGCGCTGCGAAACCCTGATGTCACAACAGCGCAACGCATAGCCGGTGCAATCAATCACCTGATCGGCTCGCCCGTTGCGCGCGCCGCCAATCCGGGTTCTGTCGTGCTCACGCGCCCGGCTGAGTATTCCGGCGACATGATTTCGCTGATCGGTCAGATCGAAAATCTGGAAGTCGAAGTCGACACCGCAGCGCGCATCGTCATCGATGAAAGCTCCGGCATCGTCGTGATGGGCGAAAACGTGAAGGTCTCCACTGTAGCCATCGCGCAAGGCAATCTCACCATCTCGATCCAAGAGGACCCCTTCGTCAGCCAACCTGCGCCGCTCTCGCGCGGCGAAACCGTGGTTGTGCCTTCGACCGGCGTGAACGTTCAGGAAGACGAAGGCGGACTCGTTATGGTCCCAGGCGGCGTGCCTCTGCGCCAGCTGGTCAACGGCCTCAACGCACTCGGCGTCACGCCGCGCGACATGATCTCGATCTTGCAAGCGCTGAAAGCCGCCGGCGCGATCCAAGCCGAAATCGAAGTGATGTAATGACCGGCCCGATCGCCCTTCCCGGCGCGCCGTTGCCGATGAGCACGGCCACAACGCGCCAGACGCCGCAACCGAACAGCCAAGAAGAGGCTCTCCGTCGCACGGCTCAAGAATTCGAGTCGGTCTTTCTCTCCGAAATGCTCGCGCCGATGTTCGAGGGTCTCGACACCGAGGGCCTCGGCGGCGGCGGCATGGGTGAACAGATCTTCCGGCCAATGCTGGTCGAGCGCTACGCCGAATCCATCAGTCGCTCTGGCGGCGTCGGCATCGCTGACAGCGTGGTGCGCGAATTCATGCGTATGCAGCAATCGCAAAACCCGCCGGAAGCAGCGCCGGGCCCAATCTCCATCTCACCATCCGAGGAAACCGATGGCGCTCATAGCTGACGACGCCGCCCACCGGGTCGAACAATTGCTGCTGATGACGGAGCGTCTCGCCATCCTTGCGGCGGAAGATACGCGCCGCATCAAAGCGCGCCAACCGCTCATCGAAGCCGAGACCGAAGAGAAGAACCGGTTGGCAAACGCTTACCGTCTCGAACTCGCCCGGATCAAACAGGACCACGCCCTAATCCAGGAAGCGCCGCCCGCTCTGCTTGCGCAGCTACGCCAGAGTACCGTCGCACTGCACAAAACCCTCGATGCACACGAGCTTGCGCTGGGCGCCGTAAAGGTTGTGTCGGAGGGCCTGGTGCATGCGATGGCCGAAGAGGTCGTCCGCCAGCGCGGCAGCGGCGCCAACTATTCGGCCAAGGGTGCGCTCGATGTTCACGGCGGCCCGAGCCCTACGGTGCTCGATCGCAGTGCTTAATCAGCGCCGCGGATAAACCCTGATCCGGCGACAACTTCGCCTTTCCTGTAATTCATCTTGCTCCGTGACTTTTCTGCCGGTTTGGTAGGCGTGCAGGCGGACTTGGGCGGAGCAATTGAAGCACGCAAAACCAACACGTGCGTGGCGCCCCGTCCGGGCACACGCGCATCCTGAATACAGGCGCCGTCCGCCACGCCCGTTGGGCGTGTGGACAGGGCTTGTCTTTAACCTGTGCCTTTTGCTTCTTCCGCTCGCCGCCGCCGCCGGCGTCTTCATCATCAGCCGCGATCAGCTTTACGCCTACGAGTACAGCGAGACGGGCGCGCGCTCGATCATCGACCGTGTCGAGAAGCTCAACGCCACCTTGATCCAAGTCGACTTCGATCGTCAGCGCCAATGGGACAACATGGTCGCCATGGAGCTGATGGCTAACGATCCATCGGCTGCGCGCGGATTTCTCCTGTCTGGCGCAACCATGCTCCCGGCCCGTAGCGCTGAAGTTCTGCGCCGCGCCGCCGCAGAGGGCGCTGGCGATGCAGCGATTGAGGTCGCCGCGCTCCAATTGCTGCTCCCCGGCACGCGCGAGCGCTATCAAGCCAACGTCCAGCTAATTTCGCTGCGTCCGACGGCAACACCAACCGCAACTGCGACGGCCGCAACACTCGGCGATCCGCGCGACTTCGAACTCATGGCGCGCGCGCTGCTGACCGAACCCGAAACTGATCCGCTGCAATTTGTGCTCACAGGCTTCAGCCTCGGCCTCGGCGGCGACATGTCAGCGCGGATGAATGACGGCGCAGTCGCGTTGCTAGCCGCAACACGCCGCGAAGATTTTCCCGAGCAGCTCGCCGAAGAACTGCGCGCCCTGCTCGCGCAAGCAATGCCGGTCGAGACATTCCGCACAGCCGCGCGCGTCAGCGCTGAGGGGCGCGGCCAGCCTGGCGATTTCGACAACGCCTCCGTCGCGTTCGCCGCAAGCGTCAATCAAGAAGCTGCGGCGCGCGTGCGCACACTGCTCGCCGAGGTCGGCGACATCAGCGCCGCAACCTCTTCGGTCGGCGCGCAAACGCTGTTGACGCACGCAACGACCACCAACGACTTCACCCGCCTAAGATTGTTGGCGCTCACCGCAGGCGATCGCGCCGCCGCCGCCGCCAAGCGCTTGCCGCGCGACGGTCGCCTCCTGCTCGCTGCGCGCGGAGAGCTTACCTTCAACCGCCAACTCACGATCGCGGTCGCGCTCATGGCGCTATCGGTCCTGACGATGCTCGCGCTGATTGTGCTCAAAGCGTTCCAGGGCGCACGTGACGGCATCCGCCGTCTCAATCACGAAGACGAGCCCGAGTACGAAGACAGCGAGCTACTTGAGATCAGCACTAATAACTGGCGGCCGCTTTAAGCGCGGAAGAGTGACAGCACTGCTTGGGGCTCGGCATTGGCGATGCTGACGCCGCCAGCCGCCTCAAGGCCTTGGCGAACCTGCAACGCGAGCAGACGCGCTCCATCCGCATCGAAATCGCCCCGCGCCCCAGCTTCGGCCGCGCCGAGGAAGCCTTGATGCGCTTCAAGCGCACGCGCTGAATCCACCAAACGGCCCATCGCCGCTTGCAGATTTTCCATCGACTTCTGCGCCGCCTGCACAGTCGCCTCATCGGCGCTGGCGTCCACGGATACGGAAAGCGTATCGCCGCCGAGGCGCAGATCCACGCCGGCAATCGTCGTTTCATTAGCGCCCGGTTCGGCCTCTACGCCGACATCCTGACCAGCAAGCACAAACGCGCCGCGGCCAATAGCGGAGTCAACACGCTGCGCGAAAGCCGAAAGCAAATCCGTGACGCCGGCTTGATCGCCGCTCTTGGCCAACGACTGCAACTTCACCAGCATCGATTGGGCGTCGTGTCCCGCCGCGAGCGCTTCGTGCACCTGAGCCATCGCGGTGCGAACGCTTTCGCGGGCGCCTGAAATTGCCGCGCTGCTAAGTTCAACCTTATCGCCCGGGCTTGCATCGTCGCGACGTTGCGGCTGCGCCGCGCGCGTCAAACGCGTGTCAATGCCGAGCGTGTTGGTGTTGCTCGCGCCTGGGACGATGCTCGAAACCATAACTTGCTTGCTCCTTCGGATCGCGCGCGCAGAGAAAGCGCGCGGCGTTTTTCGCCGCAGGCGTGAAGGAACAGTAAATGCGTTAACGAAACGTTAACGCGACCGCATGCGAAACAAATAAATTTACGTTCTGTTTACTTGCCGATCTGCGCCCGCAGATACGCCATGACGGCGCGTGAGTACGCAAGCTGTGACTCACTTGGATATTT
>JAPLOL010000021.1 GCA_026400735.1 Alphaproteobacteria bacterium
CAAGCACATCGTCAACCGCCACCGGGGCGGTTTCTTGGTAGAAAGCCAGCCTGGCCGCGGATCGGCGTTCGCGGCCTATGTGGAATTGGCGGAGGAGGGCTGATGAAACGAAGGGGTGATTTCACATCAGTGTCACGGAAGGCCCCTACATACCCCCGGCATCGGTCGCGACTGGCGACTCGGTGCGCGAGCGCTGAGCTAAGGGGTCGAATATCATGGAATTTTCCTCAGCAGGTTCCGAGCGCGCCATGAGCACCGGCCCAGCCATGGTGGCCCCCGTCGTGAAGTCCGGTGCGGGCACGCTTACCGGCGCCGCGACTAAGATCGCCGCGCGCGACGTGAACGTGCACTACGGCGACAAGCAAGCGCTGTTCGATGTCTCGATGGACATCCCTGACCGCGCCGTCACCGCCTTCATCGGCCCGTCAGGCTGTGGCAAGACGACATTCCTGCGCTGCTTCAACCGCATGAACGATCTCATCGATAATTGCCGCGTCACCGGCTCGCTGCAGATCGAAGGCAAAGACGCTTACGCGAAGAACGTCGACCCGGTCGTGCTGCGTACGCGCGTCGGCATGGTGTTCCAGAAGCCGAACCCGTTCCCTAAGTCGATCTATGACAACGTCGCTTACGGCCCGCGCATCCATGGCATGGCGCGCGCGAAGAAGGACATGGACGGCATTGTCGAGCAGTCTCTGCGCCGCGCTGGCCTTTGGGAAGAAGTGAAGGACCGCTTGGCGCAACCGGGCACCTCGCTCTCGGGCGGCCAGCAGCAGCGTCTCGTTATCGCCCGCACCGTGGCGGTGAACCCAGACATCATCTTGATGGACGAGCCGTGTTCAGCGCTCGATCCGATCGCGACTGCGAAGATCGAAGAACTGATCGACGAGCTTCGTGAGAATTATTGCATCGTCATCGTTACGCACTCGATGGCGCAGGCGGCGCGCGTCTCGCAAAAGACGGCGTTCTTCCATTTGGGCAAACTGGTCGAGACCGGTGCGACCGAGGAAATCTTCACCAATCCGCGAGATACGCGTACGCAGGACTATATCACGGGCCGGTTCGGCTGATTGCCGTGACCGCTTCCAAAAAACCACGCAGCGCGCCAGCATTGGCGCGGCGAGTTAAGGCGACCATGGCTGAGCATACTGTCAAAGCGTTTTCTGAAGAACTTGATGCGATCACTCAAGAAGTGGCGCGTATGGGCGGTTTGGCTGAAACGGCGATCAATGATGCGCTGTCGGCTGTCGGCCGCCGCGACACTGAGCTTGCGCAGATGGTCATCCAGCGCGATCCGAAGATCGACGCCGCCCAGCGCGAGATTGAAAAGCGCGCCATCAAGTTGTTCGCGCTCCGCCAGCCGATGGCGAGCGATTTGCGTGTGGTGCTCACGGCGTGGCGTATTGCCGGCGAACTTGAGCGCGTTGGCGATCTCGCAAAGAACATCGCCAAGCGTGCGCTTATTCTGAACCAAGATGAGCCCATCCAGCTCACGCGATCAGTTGAGCGTATGGGCAAGATGTCCGCAGCGCACTTGAAGCAAGTACTCGACGCGTACGCTAACAAAGACGTGCAAGCTGCGATCAATGTGTGGAACGCGGACGATAACATCGACGCGCACTATAATTCGCTGTTTCGCGAATTGCTGACCTACATGATCGAAGATCCGCGCATGATCTCTTCGTGCGCGCACTTGCTCTTCATCGCGAAGAATCTCGAGCGGATTGGCGATCACGGCACCAACATCGCCGAATACATACACTTCCTCGTCACCGGCGAGGACATCACCACGCAGCGCCCGCGCGCTGACGCGGCGGAGTAAGGTTTACTCATTATGGCCAAGGCAACACACGTGCTGGTCGTCGAAGACGAAGCGGCCTTGGCGGATTTGCTCAAGTACAATCTTGAGAAGGAAGGCTATCGCGTTTCCGTCGCGAACGATGGCGAAGAAGCGCTGGTGGTCGCCGATGAGAGCGCGCCGGATTTGGTAGTGCTCGATTGGATGCTTCCGAAAGCGCCGGGCATCGAAGTTTGCCGCCGTTTGCGCGCGCGCCAAGATACACGCAACACGCCCATCGTGATGCTGACCGCGCGTACGGAAGAGGGTGATCGCATTCGCGGCCTCGACGTTGGCGCTGACGATTATCTCACCAAGCCATTCTCGATGAACGAGCTGCTGGCGCGTCTGCGCGCCGTGATGCGTCGCATTCGTCCGGGCTTGGCAGACGACAAGATCATCATTGGCGACATCACCATGGACCGTGTCTCGCACCGGGTGCATCGCGGCGAGCGTGACGTCCATCTCGGCCCGACCGAATTCCGCATCCTCGATCACTTGATGCAGCACCCGGGCCGCGTGTTCAGCCGCGAGCAATTGCTGGATGCTGTGTGGGGCTCTGACGTTTATGTCGAAGCGCGCACTGTCGACGTGCACATTGGTCGCCTGCGCAAAGCGCTGATGGTCGGCACCGAGAGCGACCCCATCCGCACCGTGCGCAGCGCTGGCTACGCGCTGGACGTGGACGCGGCTTAAACGCCGACTTTCGCCGGATCGATCAAATACGCGCGCGCACAAAACTGGCAGCGCGCGTTGAGTTTGCCGTCGGGTTCGATCAGATCGGTGATCTCATCCTTCGGAAATGTTTTCATCACGTTGGTGAGGCGTTCTTCGCTGCAGGTGCAGCGATCATCGAGTGCTGCGGCTTCGCCCATGCGCACGCCTTCTTCGTGGAAGAGGCGATAGAGCAGGCGATCGGCGGGTAGTGCGGGATCGATCAGCTCGGCATCCGTGACGGTGTTGAACAAGATCGTGGCGCGGCTCCAATCCTCTTCGGTGTCGCCGCGGGCTTGGTCGCTTGCGAGGCGTTGCATCAGCACGCCGCTTGCGCGCCATTGCGACGGGCCGTCACCGTTGATGATTTCACCGACCGCCAGGCGGATGCCGGTATCTGTTTGCTCGCTGACGCGAAAATAGTTCTCAGCGCATTCCGCTAGCGTCGCGCCTTCAAGCGCAACGACGCCTTGGAACGGCGTGGTGTTTTCGCCCAGATCGAGCGTGAGAACGAGGCTGCCCGCGCCGAGGAGTTCGCTCGGTGGCATGCGATGCGCGCCGGCCAGTTTTTCCGCCGCGCCCTCTCTCAACCGCGCATAGCCGCGCACGCCGCCGTCTATGTGTTCCGCGACCAGCAACGACACCGGCCCTTCGCCTTGGGCCTGGATCACGAGCCGTCCGTCGGTTTTCAGCAGCGAGCCGACAAGCGCAGTTAGAGTCAGTGCTTCGCCGAGTAGCAGCGCGACGGGGCGCGGATAATCGTGGCGATGCAGGATAGGATCGAGCGCGCCTTCCGCCAGCCGCGCGATGCGGCCGCGCACGGGTGCGTTGTCTAGGCTGAATGGCGCGATGATGTCGTCGGTGGCAGGCATGAAGCGGGCGATATGGGGCCGTAAGCGCGATGTGGCAACGTCAGCGGGTGGCGTCGTGCTTCGACAAGCTCAGCATGACGCCAATTTACGCGCCGGTGTTTTGGAAGCGTCACCCTGCGCTTGTCGAAGGGCGACGCGGGCGTTCACAGCTTGCCCAAGCACCAGAGCAGTACCGCCTTCTGCGCGTGGATGCGGTTTTCGGCTTCATCCCAGGCGGCGGAGCGTTCGCCGTCGAGCACGCCGTCGGTGACTTCCTCGCCGCGATGGGCGGGGAGGCAGTGGAGGAAGATCGCGTCTTTGCCGGCGCGCGCCATCATTTCGTCGTTGACGGCGAACGGCGGGAAGGCGGCGAGGCGCTCGTCTTTGTCGGTATCGCCCATCGACACCCACGTGTCGGTGACGACGACGTCTGCGCCTTCGACTGCCTTCTGGGCATCGTTGTGCGCTTCAATATCCGCGCCTGCCGCGATGGCGGCAGCGAGTTCTTGGCCGCGCGGCGCGTAAGTTGCGGGCGTTGCGATGCGGAGTTTGAAGTCGAGCTTTTCGGCCGCGTGCATGAATGAGGTGCAGACGTTGTTGCCATCGCCCAACCAGGCAATCGTTTTGCCGGCGATATCGCCTAGGCGCTCTTCGATCGTTTGTAGATCAGCAAAAATCTGGCAGGGGTGCGAGAGGTCGGTGAGGCCGTTGATGACCGGCACCGTGGCCGCCGCCGCGAAGTCCACGACATCCTGGTGATTGTTGGCGCGGATCATCACGGCATCGACCATGCGCGAGAGCACGCGCGCAGTATCTTCAACCGTTTCGCCGCGGCCGAGTTGCGTGTCGTTGGCGTTCAGCACGATCGCTTTGCCACCGAGCTGATGCATGCCGATCTCGAACGAGACGCGTGTGCGCGTCGAGTTCTTCTGGAAGATCATCGCCAGCGCGTAGCCGTCGAGCGGCGCATCTTCGTCGGGCGCGGCTTTCGGCCAATCGATGCGCGCGGCTTTGCGGGCGTGCGCTTCGTCCAGAATGGCGCGCACGTCTTCTCGCGAGAGCGCGGTGATATCGAGGAAGTGACGCGGACCTTCGCTCACGCGCTCGCTTCCGCCATCTGCGCCGCCAGCACCGCATCGATCGCGTCGATGAGTTGGCTGAGTTCTTCTTCCTTGATCGTCAGCGGCGGCGCGATGCGCAGCACGTTGTCGCCAGCGACGCCGACGAGCACCTTGCGCGCGCGCAGCTTGGCTTGGATGTCCTTCGGATTCACCGTGAGCTTGATGCCGCGCAGCAAGCCCTTGCCGCGCACGTCCACCACGAGGTTCGGGTGGCGATCCTTCAGGCCCTCAAGCGACTGCGAAAGATAGTTCGCGACCTTGTTGACGTGCTCAAGGAAGGCTGGCTTCGACAATTCGTCATACGCCGCGTTGCCGACAGCCATCGCCAGCGGATTGCCGCCGAACGTGGTGCCGTGAACGCCGACGACCATGCCTTTGGCTGCTTCCTTGGTCGCCATGAACGCGCCCATCGGGAAACCGCCGCCGACGCCCTTGGCGACAGCCATGATGTCCGGCGTCATGCCGCTCCATTGGTGCGCCCACATCTTGCCGGTGCGGCCCGCGCCCGATTGCACTTCGTCGAAGATGATCAGGAAGCCGTTCTCGTCCGCGAGCTTGCGATAGAGGCGGAGTGTTTCTTCCGGCACGGCGCGGACGCCGCCTTCGCCTTGCACCGGCTCGATGATCAGCGCGGCAGTTGTCGGCGTGATCGCGGCGCGGAGCGCGGCTTCATCGCCGTACGGAATTTGGATGAAGCCAGGCAGGCGCGGGCCAAAGCCTTCGAGATAGGCGGGCGTGCCCGAGGCGTTGATCGCGGCGTAGGAGCGGCCGTGGAACGAGCCTTGGAAGCCGATGATGTCGATGCGCTCAGGATTGCCGTTGGCGCTGTGATACTTGCGCGCGGTTTTCAGCGCGCCTTCGATCGCTTCCGTGCCGCTGTTGGTGAAGAACACGACGTCGGCGAAGCAGTCGCGCGTGTATTTCGCGGCGAGTTCTTCTTGGCCCTTGATCTTGAACATGTTCGAGGTGTGCCAGAGCTTGCCGGCTTGCTCGGTCAGCGCCTTTGCCAGGAATGGCGGCGCGTGGCCGAACGCGTTGACCGAAATGCCGGCGATGCAGTCGAGATATTTCTCGCCCTTATCGTCCCACATCCAGCAGCCTTCGCCGCGCTCGAAGACCTGCTCCGGCGGCGAATAGACGGGAAGGATATGGCTTTCTGCAGCGCTCATTTTCGGGTCTCGGAATTTGGGGAAGGCGGGGTTTTGAGCCGCGCCGGGCGGGGGGTCAACACCTGTTCTGTGAAGGGAGGCATGTCATGGAGCGCTGTCCCGATTGCGCCCCGAAGCGCGCGAGATGCGCCGTGCCGTCCAGCCCAAATACCAGCCGAGTCCGGCGACAGCGACCCAAGCCAACCCCACAAGTGCGGCGAACGGGACGGCCATGGCGTCTCCAGCATGGCAGTTTGGTTGTGGTTCGCATGGGTTCAGCTCAGTCGAGACCCAAATCGCAACGCACAAAGCCAGCATCAGAATTGGCCCCGCCAACAGAGTGCCGAGCGCAAAACGCTGCTTGCCATAGATCGCGAAAACGAAGGCGATGCCGCCAACCAATAGCGGAAAGAGTGTCACAACCATGCGTTCCCAGTCATAACGCGGGCATGCGCAGAGATCACACCATTCCTCGCGGTGAACTGCATCGCCTGGTTCATCAATCCGTCGTTTTGCAAGGCAATCCGCTGAGCGATCCGTTTGAGAGGGAGCTCTATGTCTGGACGCCGCCGGGTTGGAGCGCGACGGAGCGTTTGCCGCTGCTGGTGGACTTGAAGGGCTACACGTCCACGGCGCTCGCACATGCGAACTGGATGCCGTTTTCCGAAAACTTGCCGGAGCGGCTGGATCGGCTTGTGCATGAGGGCATGTCGCGCGTGGTGATGGTGATGCCGGATTGTTTCACCAAGCTCTTCGGCAATCAGTATCTGAACAGCGCCGGAACCGGCCGCTATGCGGACTATCTCTGCGACGAGATCGTGCCGTTCGTGGAACAGCGCTTTGGCTGTGGCGGCAAAGGCAAGCGCGGCGTGTTCGGCAAATCGTCGGGCGGGTACGGCGCCGCGTATCACGGGCTGACGCGCAGCGATTTCTGGGACGCGATCTCGATCCAGAGCGGCGATATGGGCTTCGACGCGCTCTACATTCCAGCGTTCTTCGAGGACCTCAACGTGCTGCGCAAGTACGACAACTCGATCGAGAAGATGTGGAAGGCGCTGGTCGCGAAGCCGAAGATGAGCTTCGCCGAGCAGGTAGCGTTGATGGATTGCGCGCAGGGCGCGTTTTACGATCCAGATACGACGCAATTCATGAACATGCGCCTGCCGTTCGATCCCTACACGGGCGAGTGGATTTCAGAGCGCTGGGACAATTGGATGAAGCACGATCCGGTCGTGATGTTCGACACGTTGGGTGAGAATTTGCGCAAGCTGAAGCTCATCTACATGGATTGCGGCGACCACGACAATTTCCGCATCCATCTCGGCATGCGGCGCTTTGCGAAGAAGCTCAAAGCCGCTGGCATTCCGCACGAATACGACGAATTCGATGACGACCACATTGACGTGGATTATCGAATGGATGTGTTCTTGCCGAAGTTAGCGCGGGCCCTGAGCTAAGCATGGACTACGACAAGTATGGGATGGGGCGCCTCTGGGGCTGTCTTGGCGTCTTCATCGTGATCGCGTTGCTCTATTTGATAGGCGTGTACGGCTTGAAGTGAGCGCAACGCTCACACGCAATCGCTTAGCCGTTATGGGCACGATTGGATGAGTGCGCAGGCAAACAAAGAGCCTGTGAGCGGCAATGTCACCAGGAATACCAGCGACGCGTAGCCGGAGAACATCGCAGCGTTTTGCGGCTTGCCGAGAAATAGAAAACCACTGGATCCGATGAAGACGGCGACCAAGCCGATTGCAATCGTCAGCGCCAATTCGCATTGTTCAAGGTCGCCCCGAAATTGCGATGCCAGAAACGCGCCCAGCACCGCAAGCCCGAGCGCGAACGCTGGCACCAATTCCCGTCTCACATGCTTCGCGGCAAACCACGACGCCAACAGACCAATCGCGGCCCCGGCAAACGAAATTGCAAAAATCGCGATCACGAGCGCAAACGATATCCGCTCTTGATCATCGCCCAGCTTGCGTAGCTGAGCACAAGCGCCAGTGCGCCGGTGATGATTGCGCCGGTCCACAAAGGCGCGTCGTGGTGGCCGATGAAGCCGTAGCGGAATCCGTCGATGAGCGAGAAGACCGGATTGTAGTGCGAGATGGTGCGGATCGGTTCGGGAAGGATCGAGGTTGAGTAGAAGGTGCCCGAGAGAAACGTCAGCGGCACGATGATGAAGTTGGTCACCGCTGCGAGGTGATCGAACTTGTCGGCCCAGATGCCGCCGAGCAGACCGATGGCGCCGAAGATCACTGATGCGACGATCGCGTAGTAGAGCGCGGCGAACAGGTTCACCGGCATGATGTTGGCGAGAAACGCGACGGCTATCAGGGATGCCGCGCCAACGAGCAAGCCGCGCGCCGCTGCGCCAACGATGAACGCGATGGTGAGTTCAAGCGCCGAGAGCGGCGGCATCAGGAAGTCGACTGAGTTGCCTTGCACCTTCGCAATGACGAGCGACGAGGACGCGTTCTGGAAGGCGTTGGAGAGGATCGACATCATGACGAGGCCGGCGGCCAAGCCATCGGCGTAAGCCCGCGTGGTGCCCGGCCAGTCGCCTTGGCGCACCAAGCTGAAGACCAGCATGAAGAGCAGGGTCTGGATCAGGGGCGCAAAGACCGTCTGCGCTCCGACCTTCAGGAAGCGGCGGATTTCACGCCAGACGAGCGTCTGCAGGCCCACCCAATTGACGGCGCCATAGTGCCGCGACGTGAGTGCGGGGGGCGTAGTTCGTGTGGCGGTGTCCATACCGAGAACAGCTCTTTCATAATTCCTTAACGAGTCTGAGCGCTCGTTAACCATGTTGCGAGCCCAAGTCCCGGTCTCTGCTCAATTTAATGAGCCGAGTCTCTGCCGAAAGCTCGTTAGTAAGAAGTGAGTAACCTACCATATGTCATGGGATAACCACTGCATCTTGGGTATCCACATGACAAAACCACAACCCATTGACTTGGTCGCCCAAAAGGGGAGTGTGTCGCATTCCCGTCAGAAATGGGCGGGGCCATGGGCCAAGGGGGCTTGAACACATGGGCTGGTCAGAAGAGCGCGTTGCGCTGCTGCGTAAGCTGTGGGCCGAAGGGCTTTCAGCTAGCCAAATTGCGAA
>JAPLOL010000077.1 GCA_026400735.1 Alphaproteobacteria bacterium
GAGGCGCTGATGGGTGATGGACAGTACGGCATCGATACCGCCGTCTGTGAACACATCGCCAAAGCCGTGCTGGACGCGTCGGCGTCAGGCGCAGAGCTTTGCCTGGTCATCGGCGGTGGAAACATCTTCCGCGGTGTCCAAGGCGCAGCCAAGGGCATGGAGCGCGCAAGCGCCGACTACATGGGCATGCTCGCGACAGTGATGAACGCGCTCGCGATGCAGAATGCGATTGAGAGCCTGGGCGGCCAAGCACGCGTGCTCTCGGCCATTCCTATGGTCACGGTCTGTGAGCCCTACATCCGCCGCCGCGCTATGCGTCATATGGAGAAGGGGCGCATCGTTATCTTCGCGGCCGGTACCGGCAATCCGTTCTTCACAACTGACACTGGCGCCGCTTTGCGGGCGGCAGAGATGGGTTGCGACGCGTTGCTGAAAGGCACGCAAGTCGATGGCGTCTACACGGCCGATCCGAAAAAGGATAAAACCGCTACGCGCTACGATAAGCTCTCGTATCACGAAGTGTTGGCGCGCGATCTGAAGGTCATGGACGCATCGGCGGTCAGCCTCATGCGCGATAACGGCATCCCGATCGTCGTCTTTTCCATTGGCACGCGCGGCAGCCTCGCAGATGTTCTGCACGGGCGCGGTGTCTGCACCACCATCACTGATTAGGAACGAACGTCATGGCAGCCTCGCCGCCTTTCAATCTAGCCGATTACAAGAAGCGCATGGATGGCGCCATCACTGCGCTCCAGCACGAGTTCAGCGGCCTGCGCACGGGCCGCGCCTCACCCTCGCTGCTCGATCCGATCAAAGTTGACGCGTATGGCGCGGAATCGCCGCTTACATCCGTGGCCAGCGTCAGCGTGCCTGAGCCGCGCATGATCTCTGTCAACGTCTGGGACAAATCTCTCGTTGGCCCCGTCGACAAGGCGATCCGTTCGGCGAACCTTGGGCTCAATCCGATCGTTGATGGTCAAACACTTCGTATTCCGATCCCGCCTCTGACCGGCGAGCGTCGTGCTGAACTCGCGAAGGTTGCCGGCAAGTACGCCGAGCAGCAACGCATTGCCGTCCGCAACATTCGCCGCGATGCGATGGAGCATCTGAAGAAGCTCGAGAAAGAGAACGGCATCAGCGAGGACGAGCACAAAAAGCACGGCGGCGAAGTGCAGAAAGCGACCGACGATCACATCAAGAAGATCGACGATACGTTTCACACCAAGGAACAGGAGATCATGCAGGTTTAGTCCTGCATGGATGCGATGGCGCAGCCCGCTCAGTCCTCAAGTCAAGCGACCACCCCGCGCCATGTCGCTATCATCATGGACGGAAATGGGCGTTGGGCGCGTCAGCGCAACCGCCCGCGCACGTTTGGTCATGCTGAGGGAGTCGAAGCGCTGCGCCGCACGGTGGAGGCGGCCGGTGATCTGGGTGTTCAGTATTTAACGGTCTTCGGGTTCTCGACCGAAAACTGGCGCAGACCCGCCGAGGAAGTGAATGCGCTCTTCGATCTCCTTCGGCTGTACGTTGCGCGCGATCTCGACAAGCTCGTGCGCGAGGGCGTTCGCGTGCGTGTTATTGGCGGACGTGAGGGCCTGCAGCGCGACATAGCCGGCATCATCGAAAACGCCGAGGTCCGCACGCGCCACAACGACAAACTCAATCTCACCATCGCGTTCAACTACGGTGGCCAAGACGAGATTGTGCGCGCCGCGCGTCGTTTTGCCGAAGACGTCGCTGTCGGCAAGCTCAAGGCCGTCGATCTTGATCACAAGATTTTTGAGTCATACCTCGACACGGAAGAACTGCCGGCCGCCGATTTGTTGATCCGGACCTCTGGTGAATTCCGGCTCTCGAATTTCATGCTCTGGCAGTCCGCCTATGCGGAGCTGGTTTTTCTTGACGTGCTCTGGCCCGATTTCGGCAAAGACGCGCTGACGCAAGCGATCGATATCTATCGCGGCCGGGATCGCCGCTACGGAGGGTCGGCGCCTGAGCCCGCCTGACGCCGTCCAATCAGCGCCTGCCGCGCGCGGGGACTGGTCCGACCTTGGCGCCCGCATCGTGTCGAGCCTGGTGCTCGCGAGCCTTGGCGTCTCGGCAGCTTTCGCAGGTGGTCCTTGGCTGGCCGCCGCCTGCGGCGCCGCGGTCGTCGCGATGAGTTACGAATGGGCGCGCATGAGCGAGCCCGAGAGTGTCACGCCCGCCTTTATGTTCACGCTGGCCGGATCGCTTGGCGCCGTGATGTTTTCGAGCTGGCAGTATCTCACGTTCGCGTTTTTCTGGATGGTCGGCTGCGCGCTGGCTTCGGCGACCCGCCGACGGACGCTCGTCGGCATCATCGAGACGGCTGGCGGCGCCATTTACATTGGCCTTCCGTGCGCGCTCTTCGTTTGGCTACGCGACCGTGCGCCGGAAGGACTTGAGACCATTCTCGCGCTTTTCGCGATTATCTGGGCAGCCGACATCTTCGCCTATTTCTGCGGCAAGCTCATCGGCGGGCCGAAAATCGCACGTGGACTATCGCCGAACAAAACATATTCCGGGATCATCGGCGGAACTTTCGCCGGGGCCGCCGCCGGCTATGGGTGCGGCGTTCTGTTTCAAGCTGACAGCACGCTACACATGTCATGGTTGCTCATCGGCGCACTCGTGGCATTCACTGGATTGATGGGCGACTTGTTCGAATCCTTCTTGAAACGCCGCTTCGGCGTGAAAGACGCAAGCAAGCTCATCCCGGGCCACGGCGGCGTGCTGGATCGCATTGACAGCTTGATGGCTGCAACGTTGCTCGTCGGCGCCGCGCTGGCATTTGGGCCCGGCGCAACGGCGTTGCTTTTTGGGCGCGGCCTGTGACGCGCTCGGTCTCCATTCTCGGCGTCACTGGCTCCATCGGCCAATCGACGATCCAAGTGATCGAGGAACTGCGCGGGCAGGGGCATGATTTCCCGGTCCAGGCTGTCACCGCCGCTAGCCGCCTCGATGTGCTCGCCGACGCCTGCCGCCGCCTCAAACCCAAATTCGCCGCTGTTGCCGACCCGTCCCTGCTGAAGGATGCGAGGGCAGCGCTTGCCGGGCTTAACGTCGAAGTCGGAGCGGGACCCGCGGCGCTTGATGAAGCTGGCGCGCGGCCCGCCGATTGGGTGATGTCTGCCATCGTCGGCGCAGCCGGACTCAGCCCGACCATGGCTGCTGTCCGCCGCGGGGCTCATGTTGCACTGGCGAACAAGGAATGCCTTGTGTGCGCAGGACCGCTCTTCATTGAGGCCGCTAAGGCGCACGGCGCGACTCTGCTGCCAGTCGATTCCGAGCACAATGCGATCTTCCAGGTCCTCACCCACCCAGGGCGTGTGGAGCGTCTTACGCTCACAGCCTCTGGCGGACCCTTCCGGACCTGGACGCGGGAACAGATGGCCGCAGCAACGCCGGCTCAAGCCTGCGCCCACCCAATGTGGAGCATGGGACGCAAGATCTCGGTCGACAGCGCCACTCTAATGAATAAGGGGCTGGAATTGATCGAAGCATCCTATCTCTTTGGTTTTCCATCGAAATCGATTGATGTGATTGTTCACCCGCAGAGCACGATCCACAGCTTGGTGCACTACGTCGACGGCTCGGTTCTGGCGCAGCTCGGCACGCCAGACATGCGCATCCCGATTTCCTATGCGCTTACCTGGCCGGACCGGGCTGCGGTATCCACCGCCCGTCTTGACCTAGCCAAGCTCTCGCAGCTGACTTTCGAAGCTCCGGACGAGGTGCGCTTCCCCGCGCTGCGCTTGGCTCGTTCCGCGCTCGACAGGGGCGTTGCCGTCACTACTGCCCTCTCGGCGGCGAATGAAATCGCTGTCGAAGCGTTCTTGGACGGCCGTATTCGCTTCCTCGACATTTCCAGCACGGTCGAGGACGCTCTCTCACACCTGGAGGGGGCCGAGGCTGGGCTTCTCACAAGAATGCCGTCATCCTTCGACGAGGTGAATGCGGTGGATCGGGCTGCGCGCCGCGCGGCGCGTCTTATTGCGGGAAACCCGGCGGCAGCCTAAAGGCTGATAGCGCCTCAAAAAATGGGCATGGGAAGGAAGCGGTTGAATGCCGGAACTGCTGCAAAGCATCCAGAGCCTCCTGATCACGTTGGCGTCGTTCGTCGTCGTGCTCAGCGTTGTGGTGTTTGTGCACGAGTTCGGCCACTTCCAAGTCGCGCGTTGGCGCGGCGTTGCGATCGACACGTTCTCGATCGGCTTCGGCAAAACACTATTCGGATGGCGCGATAAGAAGGGCGTCCAGTGGAAGATCGGCGCGTTGCCACTAGGGGGCTACGTGAAGTTTGCTGACGATGCCGACGCGATGTCGACGGCGCCGCGCGAGAAGATCGAAGATCCCGCAATTTTGGCGGAGGCGCGCAAGAAGGGCCTCTTCCACGCGCAACCCCTATCGACGCGCTCGATGGTGGTCGCAGCTGGACCGATTACGAATTTCATTTTCTCGATCTTCGCGTTCGCGACGCTAGCGTTCGCGTTTGGCCGTGACGCGACGCCGATGGATCAAGTGCCTGCGCGTATTGCGAGCGTTACTGCAGACAGCGCGGCGCAGCGCGCGGGTCTGCAACCGAACGATATCGTTCGCAGCGTGAATGGCGCGGACGTCTCGAGCTTCAGTGCATTTCAAACGATCATCATCGCGTCGCCAAATCAGCAGCTTTCGTTGCAGGTTGAGCGAAATGGGTCGCTGATCCCGATTACGGCGACGCCGACGCTTTCAACAGGACAGGCCGGTGGGCCCCCAGCCGGGCGAGGCGTATTGGGAGTACTGCCGCTTGTGCTCAAATCCGAGCGCGTTATCGAGCGGATTGGCGTCATTGAGTCGATTGCCCTGGGCGCGTCGAACACATGGGCCATCGTCGCTCAAACCGGATCGTACATCGGTGGTGTTTTCACGGGCCGAGAGTCCGGCAATCAAATTGCCGGTCCGCTTGGTATCATCAATGTGTCAGGTCAGGTCGCGAATGGCGCGTTGAGCGGGGGTGACGCCGACACCACACTGGGCGATCGCCTCAGCTTCCTGGCGCTGTCGCTACTCAATTTGGCCGCAGTGCTATCCGTAGCTGTCGGCATCGTGAATCTGCTGCCGATTCCGATCCTGGATGGGGGACACTTGCTCTTCTATGCGATCGAAGGCGTGCGCGGAGGCAAGCCATTGCCACCGTCCGCTCAGGAATGGGCGTATCGGGCCGGATTCGCCGTCATGGCGAGTCTCTTTTTATTCGCAACCTGGAATGACATTACGAGGCTCTTTCCGGGAGCGCAGTAACAGCGCCTCGTCCTTGTGTTTCGGCACGGGATAGGGTTCTAAAAACCAAGACGCTGGGGAGCGTCGGACGTCGAGGGCTTAATGAAGCGGGTACTGCGGGATGTAGCGCTCGGCGCACTTGGATGTGTCGCCAC
>JAPLOL010000141.1 GCA_026400735.1 Alphaproteobacteria bacterium
TCCGGCGGTCTCGGCCCCACCATGGGGCCGTCCTTAGATTTGGCTTAGGTAACGCAAAGCGGCCCGGGGGCTCGAAAACCCTCAGGAACGCGGGCTCTCTATAGATAGGGAGCCCCCGCCAAGCAAGCGACGATCGCCCCTAAACTCAGCCCCTTGGGCCGATCACGCCATCAACTATGGCATAGGCCGCCTGCGCTGCCGCCTCGATCGAGAGGGCGGTGGTATCCAGCAAATGCGCGTCTGCCGCCTGGTAGAGCGGGGAGTCCTTGCGGGTCATGTCTCGTGCGTCCCGCTCAGCGATTTGGGCCTGCAATTCCTCAAAGGTGATCTGCTCGCCGCGTGCGTGCAATTCCGCCAGCCGTCGGCGTGTGCGCTCGTCAAGCGACGCAGTCACGAACAACTTCACCTCAGCGTCCGGGCAGATCACCGTCCCAATGTCGCGCCCATCCAGCACCGCGCCCTTGGGATCGGCGGCGAATGTCTTCTGCGCGCGACGCAGAACTTCGCGCACTTCTGGGATCACCGCGACCTTAGACGCCGCCAGCCCTGCCGCACTCGAACGGATGCGCCTTTCATCGATAGCGCCGAGATCGAGTGCTTCCGCCGCCGCCAGTGCCGCGCCCACGTCGGAAGGTTCATCACCCGCGTCGAGCACTGCGAGCCCAACCGCGCGGTAAAGCGAGCCTGTATCGAGCCTTTTCAGCCCATAGTGCTCCGCCAAGTTCTTAGCGACCGTTCCTTTTCCGGAAGCCGTGGGCCCATCGACAGCGATAATCATGCGCCGGTGTCTAGCAGAGGCGATGATCCTGGCCAGCCCGGCAAAATCTACTGGCGCTGCTCACGAAGCGATTGCTACACGAATGCGACATCTGAGGAGGTATCGCAGCGAGCCATGACAGCTGCGTCAGCAAACGAACCGGTGCCCAGCGCGCTGTCCTACGCGGACCTGCGTCGGCGCGTCTTGACCGTTGCGGTTCTCTTTGGCGCGTTGGTGTTGGTCGTCTCGCTGGTCGGCTTCGCCGGCTTGCACCAGAACGCTATCGAAGCGGCGCGCCACCGGGCGCAGAGCTACAGCACCATTTTGAGCGCTCACCTTGATCGCACCATGGGCGCTATGGACGCCAGATTGGCGCAGATCGAAGTACAAAGTGAGCGCCTTGGCGGTCCGAACGGACCGCGTGGACAATGGGCGGCGGTGCTTGAAGCCGCGAAGGCGGGCGCAACCACCATCGGCTCGTTGTCCGTGATCGACACCAATGGCCTCACGCGCCATTCCACACTTGGCGAACTCGTCGGTCAGCCTCGCCGAGATGGCGCGATCTTCAATTCCTTGAGCGACGCCGATGCGCCCGAGATCATCAGCGAGCCCCCGTTCGTGTCTGCAGATGGTCAGTTACTCATGCCACTTGGCCGGCGCCTGATTGATCACGGCCGGGTCAGCGGCGCGGTGATCGCGACCTTCTCGCCGGATTCTCTGCGCAACTTCTACGGCAGCATCGACGCCGAAGGCGGCGTCGTGCGCGTGCTTCATCGCAATGGCACAGTGCTGCTGGAAGAGCCGCGTCTTGCCGCGCAATCCTATGTGGATCCACAAGTCCTGAGTGGCGCGGGCATCATTCGAGGGCCGATAACTCAAGGCGGCGCCCCGATGATCACCGCCTATGCCTCGTCGGGCGAGAGCGATCTGGTGGTCGCGGTGTCGCTGTCGGAAGCGCAGGCTTTGGCTGCCTGGCGGCAAGAAGCGATTGTAGGTGGGCTCATTATTGCCGGCATGCTCATCGCGCTCAGCCTCGCGGTCGCTTTGATCCTGCGGCAGCTTGAGGCGCGGGCGGTTGCCGAGACGGCGCTGCTGGCGCAGCAGCATCGGTTCGCGGAAGCGCAAAGGCTCGAGTCTCTCGGTCAGCTGACCGGCGGCGTCGCGCACGACTTCAACAATCTGCTCACTGTGATTATCAGCGCCGCGGACTCGTTGCTGACTCGTGTATCGGATGATGTCCGGCCACGCGTCGACGCCATTCTTTACGCCGCTGACAACGCAACCAACTTGATCAAGCAATTGCTGGCGTTTTCCCGCCGCCAAGCGCTTCAACTCTCAGCTGTTGACGTCAATAGCACCGTCACGGCCATGGAAGACATGCTGCGTCGCTCGCTTGGCGCGCGCGTGGAAACCCAGTTTGTGCTCGCCGCCAATCTCTGGCGGGCTCACGCCGATCGCGCGCAAGTGGAAAGCGCCCTGTTGAATTTGGCGATCAACGCACGCGATGCGATGCCCGAAGGCGGCAAGCTCACCGTCGAGACCCATAACGCGCACCTCGATGAGCACTATGCGTCACAGAATCTCGACGTTGCGCCCGGCGATTATATTGCGCTCGCCGTAACCGATACTGGCGTCGGCATGTCGCCCGACGTGCGCGAACGCGCGCTCGAGCCGTTCTTTACGACGAAGGATGTCGGCAAAGGCTCAGGTCTTGGCCTCAGCATGATCTACGGCTTCGCGCGCCAATCGAAGGGGCACGTGAAGATCTATAGCGAAGTGGGGCACGGCACGACGGTGCGTCTCTATTTGCCCCGCGACACATCGAGCGTCGAAGATGTGCCCGCGGCCCAAGTTGGCGCTTCCGACGCAGGAACCGAGAGCATCCTTGTCGTCGAAGACGATGCGCAAGTTCGCTTGCTTGCTGCGGCGAGCCTCAAAGAGCGCGGGTACGCTGTTACTGAAGCCACCAACGGCGCCGAAGCCATCACGCAACTCGACACCAGCGTCCATTTCGACCTTGTCCTGACGGACATGGTCATGCCCGGCACGTTGACCGGCAAGGACGTCGCGGAACACGCTCTGAAGGCGCGGCCGGGCGTGAAGGTGCTTTTCACCTCCGGCTACGCTGACGCGTCGGTGATGCGTAACGGCCTCGTCCAGGCTGGCGCGCGCTTCCTCGCGAAGCCCTACCGAGGCGGCCAGCTCGCAGCGACCGTCCGCTCGCTCCTCGACGCCTGACACCTTCCGCCGCGTGCATCTTGACATCGCGTCAACTTCGGCGCGGATTCAACTTATGAGCACTGAACATTTTGACGTCGTCGTCGTAGGCGCCGGCATCTCCGGCATTGGCGCGGGCTATTACCTGCAGCGCGATTGTCCGAACAAAAGCTACGTCATCCTCGAGAACCGCGCCGACATGGGCGGCACCTGGGATCTCTTCCGCTATCCCGGCATCCGCTCGGACAGCGACATGTTCACGCTCGGCTATTCGTTCAAACCGTGGAGCGAAGAGAAGGCGATCGCCGACGGCCCTTCGATCTGGAAGTACGTGCACGAAACCGCCGCCGAATACGGCATCGATAAGCACATCCGCTTCAAACACGGCGTGAAGCGCGCGAACTGGTCATCCGAGGATGCGCTCTGGACGATCGAAGCTGACAACGAAGGCGTCACCAAGCGCTTCACCTGCAACTTCTTCCACGTTTGCGCTGGCTACTACAATTACGAGGAGGGCTACCAACCGACGTGGGAAGGCGCCGAATCCTTCAAAGGTCAGCTCATCCACCCACAGCATTGGCCGGAAAATCTGGACTATACCGGCAAGCGCGTTGTCGTGATTGGCTCAGGCGCAACTGCCGTGACGCTCGTGCCGTCGATGACCGACAAAGCCGCACACGTGACGATGCTCCAGCGCACGCCGACCTACATGGTCTCGCTGCCGGCCGAGGATAAGCTCGCCAACTGGGGCCGCAGAAATCTGCCGCGTCACTTCGCCTACGATCTCACGCGCCTGCGCAAGATTCTCTTCCAGCAGTTCTTCTTCCGCGTCGCGCGCAACAAGCCTGAACAAACCCGCGAGCGCCTGCTCGGCCTCATCCGCGAACAGCTCGGTCCCGATTACGACATGGAGACCCATTTCACGCCGCCCTACAATCCGTGGGAACAGCGTCTTTGCCTCGTGCCCGACAACGACATGTTCATCGCCATCAAAGCGGGCAAAGCCTCGGTCGAGACCGATCACATCGAGCTCTTCACCGAGAAGGGCATCAAGCTCAAATCCGGCAAATAACTCGAAGCCGACATCATCATCACCGCGACGGGTCTCAACCTCCGCATGCTCGGCGGCGCTGAGATCGTCGTTGATGGCAAGAAGATCGAGCCCGGCCAAAGCTACACCTACAAAGGCGCCATGTTCTCGGATGTGCCGAACATGGCCTTCGTCTTCGGCTACACCAACGCGTCCTGGACGCTCCGCGCCGATCTCATCAACGAATATGCCTGTCGCCTGATCAACTACATGGACATGTACGGCCTTGGCTCGGCGACGCCGCGTCTCGACGCCGGCCCGCATGAAGACAAGCCATTCGCTGACTTCTCATCCGGTTATTTCCAGCGCGCCAACCACTTGCTGCCGAAGCAAACCAGCAAGGCGCCGTGGAAGCAGAACCAATCGTACGGCCACGACATCATGGATCTGCGCTACGGCCGCATTGAAGATGGCGTGCTCGAATTCAAGAAGAGGCCCGCCGCGACGGAGCTTGCAGCGCCTTCCCGCGAAGCGGTCGCGGCGGAGTAGCGCTGCGCTGCAGCATGGGCTACGACCGCTGATCTCGCTCCTCCGAGGTCCCGCGTGAAGTCTATCTCATTTATCGTCTTGCTTTCGCTCGTTGCTGGGCTCGTTGCGGGGGCGCTTGTGCGCGCCAGTGGCGATCCCACGCTCACAAGCATTGCTGGCGTAGTCGAACCCTTCGGCGGCCTTTGGCTGAACACGCTGCGCATGACGGTTGTGCCGCTGGTGGTCTCGCTGCTGATCACGGCGATCGCATCCGTCGCCGATACGGCCAAAACCGGCGGCCTTGTCGCTCGCGCGATCGGCCTCTTCACCGTGCTGCTCTTCTTCGCCGCGATCTACACCACGCTCGCCACCAATGGCCTACTCGCGATCTGGCCGCTCGATCTCGGCGCGGCAGATCTCTTCATCGCGGGGGTAGGCGACCAAGCCGTCAACATCAGCGAACCGCCGACGTTTGCCTCATGGCTTGAAGGTCTCGCGCCGTATAATCCAATCAAAGCCGCTGCCGAAGACGGCATGCTCGCGCTGGTCGTTTTCTCGATCTTCTTCGGCTTCGCGGCCGCGACGCTCGCGCCGGAAATGCGCGCGCAGATCGTGAACTTCTTTCGCGCCGTCTCCGAAGCGATGATCAAGATCGTCCATTGGGTGCTGCTCGCGGGCCCGATCGGCGTTTTCGCACTCGCTCTCGGCGTCGGCCTGCACGCGGGCTTCTCCGCCGCAGGCACGCTCGCGCAATACGTCGTGATCGTCACCGGCGTTACCGCTGGTTCAACCGTGATCGCATGGATCATCGCGATCACACTCGGGCGCCAACCGATCTCCCGTTTCACATCCGCCACGACGCCCGTGTGGGCGATTGCGGCGTCGACGCAATCATCGCTCGCGTCTCTGCCTGCCATGTTGGAAGCCGCTCTCCGTGGCCTCCAAATTCCGCCGCGTGTCGCTGATGTGGTGTTGCCGCTCGCTGTCGCGATCTTCCGCTTCACTAGCCCTGTCGCGAACCTCGCGGTCTGCTTCTTCATCGCGCATCTTTATAATCTGGAGCCGTCTCTCATTCAGGTCATTAGCGCGATCGTCGTCGCATACGCCGTCAGCATCGCCGCCGTCGGCTTGCCCGGCCAAGTTTCGTTCATTGCGTCGATTGCGCCGATCTGCCTGGCGCTAGGCGTGCCGACAGAAGTGCTCGGTATTCTGATCGCGGTGGAAGTGATCCCGGACATCTTCCGCACCCTCGGAAATGTCACCGGCGATCTGGCCGCCACCTCCATCCTCGCGCGAAATCAACCGCGCGAAGATGAAGGATCGCCGGCCCCTTAGCTGCGGTACGAAGCGCAAGCGTCGGCGTAGTGGCCTTCGACTTGCTCGATCCGCTCTGCCGAGCTCATTGCTGGTGTTGCGTCTGTTTGTTCGCTGGAACCGGTGTCGCCCTGCGCGGTGATGCGCTCAAGAATGGTGCGGCCCGCGATACGAACTTCTTCCGGCATCAAAACCTGGGCGACGCCAGCGGTAACGCAGTCGCAGAATGCGGCTGACTCATACTGATTGCACTGGGCGCGGTAATACCGCCGCGCCTCGCCAACGGCTTGGTCGCTCGCGAGACTTCGCGCATCGGACGCCGCAACCTCGCTCTGCGGCGGGAGCACATCGGTGGTCATCGACGGCGCTGGCGCTTGGGTATCCAAAGGTTGAGCGCGCACGCCTTGCATTGGTGTGTCGTCTTTGGTTTGGGCATACGCAATCGCGCCTGCGCTGACGGTGATCGCCAACACTGCGCTTATCAGCAGTTTTCGCATCAGATTGCTCCTCTGTGCGCGACAACGCGCTAGAGGGCGGGGAGTTCACTCGGAACTTAGGCTGCGTCGCGTGTTTCGTCGTTTGCCGGAATATTGAGTTCCAGCGCCGCGCGCGCAGGCACGCGCAAAGTAAATGCCGAACCTTGTCCAACGGCGCTCTTCACGGTCACGTCACCGCCAAGCAGGAGCGCGAGCCGCCGCGTGATCGCAAGCCCGAGGCCCGTGCCGCCGTAGGCGCGTGTCGTCGTTGCATCCGCTTGCACGAATGGTTGGAACAGCCGGGTCTGAGCCTCGGGCGAAATACCTATGCCGGTATCGATGACTTGGAACGTCACCCACTGCAGATCGCGCTGCACGACCAGTTTTACTTGGCCGTCCTTGGTAAACTTCGCCGCGTTCGCCATCAGGTTCAGCAAGCACTGGCTAAGCTTAAAGCCATCCGTTTCCAGCGTGCCAAGGCAGGGCTCAGCTTCGACCACGATCTCGGTCCCATTCGCCGCGGCCGCTGGTTTCACTGTGGCTGCGGTTTCCGCGACCACGGCTTCGATATCGAACACATCCGCCGCCACGATCGCCGCGCCGGCTTCGATCTTTGAAAGATCAAGCACGTCGTTGATCATTGAGAGCAGGCGGTGCGCTGCACCGTGAATGCGATTCAGATCGTCGCGATCTTGGCCATCGCCACGCTCGTCGGCGTTCTCGATCAAAATTTCGCCGTAACCGATAATCGCGTTCAGCGGCGTACGAAGTTCATGGCTCATGGTCGCCAAGAATTGTGACTTGGCTACGTTCGCCTGTTCAGCCGTCGCGCGCGCAGCTTCAATTTCCTGGAATGCACGCTTGAGTTCGACGTCGCGGCGCTCAATCTCATCGAGGATGTGCGCCAGACGCTGCGTCGGGCCGTGGCGCTTGCCGTCATCATTTGCCGGCGTCTGCGCGCCGCGTCGGGCGAGGATCTCTTCGGCCCGGCCCACTGCGCCAAGCATGGCGCAGCGGCTGCGGTAGATCAGGAAGGCGATAACCAAAAGACCGATGACGCATCCACCCGCCAATACCATGGCGAGCGTCATCATCTTCAGAGTCTGCGCTTGCAGGTCCGACTGGATCGCTTGCGCCTCGGCCCGCGCCTCAGCCTGTGCAACTTCGCTCTCCATTGTCGCGCGCAGTTCGCGGACGCCGGCGTTGAAGCGCGTCATTTGATTGTGCTCGGTCGCTTCGTGAGCGCGCAGCATGGCCGCGAATGCGTCAGCGTGACGGCCTTCAGCGTTGAGGATTTCCGGCTCGATGACGTCGAGCTTTTCGGTCAGATTCGGGTCGCCGCGCTCGGCTGCCATGCGGCGGAGCTCCTGCATCGCTTCGCGCGCATCGGCGCCGCGGCCAAGCCGGGCCAGCGCGTGGACGCGGAACACCAGCAGGCGGGTCATATATTCCACCGGCGCGCCGCGCATTTGGCGCCCTTCGTCGGCGCATTGCACTGCCGCTTCGTAATTGCCAGCAAGCAGGTTCACGCGCGCGCACAGCATGTCGGTAAAGAACTGCTGCACCGGATCGTTCATTGTCGCGACGACATTGCGATGGATTTGCGCCAATCGAATGGATTCATCCGCAGCGCCGGCCTGCGCGAACATGCCGGCGACATTGTTGATGATCACCGTGCCGTCAATCGGACGCCCAGCGAGCGTGTCTAACTCAACCGTGCGCTCCAAATGCGTCAGTGCGGTCTCATAGTCGCCAACGCGCACCGAATTATAAGCCATCGCATCGTGTAGACCTGAACGCAGCGGCCGCGTCTCGGCAGTATCGGGCAAGTGCAGTAAGCCAGCGCGCGCGGCTTCCAGCGAGTTGCCGAACATACCGAGGTCGGTCAGCGCATAGGCGCGCAGGCGTTCGCCAGCGGCGCGCACGTAGGGATCGGTGACGTTGGCAAGAGCAGCCGCGAGATTGGATCGTGCTGCAACGTAGTCGCCATCTAGGGCAGGAGCATACGCGCGCAGCATCGCCGCCATTGCCGCGTAGCGCGCGCTGGCTTGGGTGTGCGCCTCCTGCTCAAGCCGGACGATCGACGCTTGTGCCGCGTCCATGTCTGACGCGACGTAGGCGTCTGCTGCAATGTCGTAGAGCACCATGAGGCGCGCATCGCCCTCGAGGCTTTGCGCTGTTTGCGCCCGTCTGCGCTTCACATCATTCGTGATGACGAGGTTGCCGGTTTCAATCCGGCGCGCGAGGGCCTCGCCGCGCACAATCCAATCACTGTCTTGCGCCGGTTGCTGCTGAGCCTCAGCCGTTCCGACAACACAGATTGCACACACGCCCAGAACGAGCGCGCGCAGGATCGATGCACGCATAGCCCCACACCTTTATTTTGGCGCAGCATGCACAGATGTCGTTAATGGAGCGGGGTAGGGGCTTGGTGAAGCGCTGGTTAAAAGCGCTGCTAGCGGCCGACTATGTCGGCGCCTAGGCCCTGCATGAAGGATGCAAAGCCGGGGAACGAGGTCGCGATCATGTCCGCGTCATCCACGGTCACAGGCTCTTTCGAACCCAATCCCAAAACCAGGAATGACATCGCAATCCGGTGATCGCCGAGCGTTCGGATCTCGGCCCCACCACGCACGCTCTTGGGCCCGCGTCCGTTCACAACCAACCCGTCAGGAAGCTCTTCCGCCTCGACGCCGCATGCGCGCAAGCCGTCCACCATGAGCGTGATCCGGTCGCTTTCCTTCACCCGCAACTCGGCGGCGCCGGTAATGCGCGTTTCGCCATCGGCAAACGCCGCGACCGCCGCCAGGATCGGGAACTCGTCAATCATCGCCGGCGCCCGGCGCGGCGGCGGCGTCGCGCCATGGAGCTTCGACGCTTTCACCACCAGATTGGCGATCGGTTCGCCGATAGGATCATGCCGTTCTTCGTAGGTGATGTTCGCGCCCATCGCGCTCTGTGTGGTCGCGCGAGCGTTCCGGCTCGATCAGAACCGTCTCGCCTTCAGCGTTCAGTCCCGCCAGCAACACTGCCGACTTCACCTGCGCCGATGAAATCGGCGAGCGGTAGGTAATGCCTTTGAGAGCGCCTCCGTGCACGATCAGGGGCAGGCAATTTTGCTTGCCGTCAAATCGCGCGCCCATCTGCGAAAGCGGCGCGATCACCCGGTTCATAGGCCGCTTGCGCAGTGATTGGTCGCCGTCAAAACGGGCGCTTAATTTGTAGCTCGCCGCCGCCCCGATCAACAGCCGCGCGCCGGTTCCGGAGTTCCCACAATCGACCGTCTCGGTCGGCTGGCTAAACCCGCCTACGCCGTTGACGACCCAGATGCCGTCATCGCGGCGCTCGACCTTGGCCCCGAATAACCGCGCGGCTTCCGCTGTGTGACGAACGTCGTCGCCTTCAAGCAGGCTTTCGATTCGGGTCTCACCTTCCGCCAGGGCGCCCATGATCAGCGCCCGATGGGAGATAGACTTGTCCCCGGGCGGTCGAGCGCGACCCTGCAATGGTCCGGCAAATCGCGCCTTCAGACGCATAGCGGCACTCTCGTCCGGACGCTCAAAAACCTGGGCGGGACAAAGCTTTTGACAGGCGCGCCAGACGGTGGCAAGCGAGCGCCCCGCGAGGGGTAGCCGCACCCTGCGCGTTATAAGGAGAGCCTTTTGGCCAAGACCGATTTGGGCGCCAAGCAGAGCTGCCCGAGCTGCGGGGCGAAGTTCTACGACCTGAACCGCCGCCCAGCGGTCTGCCCCAAGTGCACCACGAGAGAAAAAGACCCGCGCGGCCGGTGATGACGACGACGAGGACGAGGAAGAAGAGGCCGAGGAAGCTGTTGCTCTCGACGCTGATGCCGAAGTCGATCCCGTCGTTACCGATGACGACGAAGACGCCGATGCAACGGCAAAGGGTGGCGACGACGAGCTTCCTGAAGGTTTCTCCGAAGAAGAAGCCGACCTGGGCGACGACGCCGCCGACGATGACTCGGTGCCGATGATCGAAGACGAAGAAGAATTGACCGAAGACGACCTCGGCTTGCCGGGCGGCGGCGACGAGGACGAGAGCCGCTAAAAGCGCGGTTCGCGTCTTGAACTAGAAAAGGGCGGAGCCTAGGTTCCGCGCTTCCCAAAACCGGGGTGTTCGGATTCGTCCGACGCAACGTGAGATGGGCCCTTAGCTCAGCTGGGAGAGCGCCTGCATGGCATGCAGGAGGTCAGCGGTTCGATCCCGCTAGGGTCCACCAAATCATTCAAGCACTTAGCGGAAATGTCCGCGGAAATGCGATCCACAAAAAAATGCTAGTACGAGTTCAGTACGAGTTCGTTGAGCGTAAAGCGGTGCGCGACGCGAGTGCCGCCTGACCTATTGGTGCAGTGCATTGCATTCCGAAAAACGCGCCGGTGCAAAAGCGCCTCTTGCCCCCTGGGGGTCATTGTCAAGTCGCCGAGTTCCGCGAGGCCCCCTATAGGGGAGTTGCAGGCATCTGCACTCGATAGGCCCACCGGCAAATAACGGGCGCGCCAACGACGGCGGGAGCAGGGGTAGGGATGACGGCTCCATCAGGCGCAGCGATTGGCGGCCCCTATGTCCTCGTCTGGGACTTGGAGACAGTGCCCGACATTGCGGCGGTGTCGCGCATCAACGGGCGCGATATGTCCGAAGCCGAGGTCGAGGAATATCTTGGCGACAAGTTTCCGGCGTTGCCGCTGCACAAGATTGTCTGCATCGGCGCGCTGATCGCGCAGCGTGGACCGCAAGGCTGGGTCGTGCAGTCGCTGGGCGCGCCGCACATCGGTCAACGGCCCGAACCAGAACTGATCGCGGCGTTCGTCGAGCGCATCGCTTCGCTTCGACCTAAGCTCGTTAGCTTCAACGGCCACAGCTTCGATCTGCCCGTGCTTAGGTACCGCGCCATGATCAATTCAGTGGCGGCACCTGGATTGGAGGCGCGTGGTTATTTCAAGCGATACTCGGATGAAGCCGTCGATCTCTGCGACGTGCTCGCGTCCTTCGATGGGCGCGCCAAGATGAGCCTGGACAAGATGTGCCGCGTGCTGGGATTGCCCGGCAAACCCGACAACATCGAAGGCAGTCAGGTGGCGAGCTTCGTGAAGGATGGGCGCATCCAGGAGGTCGCCGACTATTGCGAGACTGATGTGGTCAACACCTATCGGGTCTGGCTGCGCTACGAACTCTTCCGGGGCGGACTGACAAGCGCTGAGTTCGAGGCCAGCGAGGCGGCGCTACGTGACTTCGTCCAAGCGAAGGCGGCGGAGAGGCCGCATCTTGCATATCTTGCGGGCGGCCACTGACGAAGTGGTGTCTACGGACGGCACAGAGTTGGCGGGTTGCTGGCGCTCATATGGCGTCTCTATTGCGGCTCCGTGACGTTGTCGCGGCAGGCGATGTAGACCTATCCTCCGATTGCCAGACGGAGGACGGAATGACCCCGAAGCAAATCGACGGGCCGAAGCTAAAGAGACTGAGGGAAGATGCAGGTCGCACGCAGGAAGACCTTTCCAAGATAAGCAAAGTTAGTGTTCGCACTCTGCAACGCGCGGAAACCGGGGAGCGACTTAGCTCCGAAAACGCCGCCGAAATTGCCGCAGCGTTGGAGGTACCTGTTCACGAGCTCTACGCCGCCGCAGCCGAGCCGTCCCTGCAGCCCGGAAGAACGGGTCGGGATACTCAGCCGGAGACTGATCGCGACGAACTCAACAACGTGGTGCTGCACAAGACACTGTCGGCTCGAGATGTCCTACGATTGTTGGCGCAAAGCTACGAAGCCAGCATTGAGTTCGATGTCGAGCCCACGATGGACAATGTGAACCAATTGCAGACGCTAGCAAACCTGCTTGAAGGGAACGCCCCGGTCCCCACGCCAGAATGGGGCGTCAGGGAGACAGCATCGCACGCCGATAAGCTCCGCACTGCTGCCTTGCTAAATAAGCTTCTCACAGAGTGCGCGGCGGCAGGGGTCAGCCTGTTCTTCGGGAGCTACGTACGAATGATGATCGTGCCCCGGTACGATTTCGACGAAGGCATTTGGTACACAAAAGACAACTGGACGCCCAGCGCGATCCGCACTGCCGTTCTTCGAGTGTCCGACGAGACCGATGGAAAGTTGGTCATTCGAGTAACCGACAAGGCACCGTTCTTTGATCCCGACGATGAAATCCCCTTCTAGAGAAGCATCGCCGCCGACAAACGCAGACAGCCCACCATGACAATTGACTATCGCATCAAGGATATTCTGCGCCGTCAAACACGCGCACACGTCATTGAGATCGCGCGCCGTCGCCAAGATGCGTACTGGGCAGCGGCAGAAATCTGCGAGAGCCCCATTGAACGGCTCTTGCTCGCACCGCTCATGTTCATCTCGCCGCTCTGTCTTGCGCCGCGTTATGAAGGCCCGCTTGACCTGCCAAGTGAAGCGCGGCTCCACGCTCAACACCGGATTGCCGGCTATCGTGCGGACTTCGCCTATATCGTAAAGCCATTCCGTGATGAGCGTACGATCCGCATAGCGATTGAGTGCGACGGGCACGATTATCACAGCACGCGCGACCAGCGAGAGGATGACGCCGCGCGTGGCAACGCCATCCAAGGCGCGGGCTACACTCTCATGCGCTTCACTGGCTCACAGATTAATCAGAGACCCGAAGGTTGTGCGCAGGACGTAGCCGATCAAGTGGATCGCCTCTACGCACAGGGCATCCACGAAGCCGTCAACGCAAATTGCAGCAAATCCGACGATGAGGACGCGGCCTAGCTCGCGTCCGGAGCGGCGTTCGTCATGCTATAAGGCGATACACGCTCGCGCGCCCAATCTTGAGCTTACGAGCAATCTCCGCTGGACCGACCCCGGCGGCGTGCAGCTAGCGCAATGCGTTTTAAGGCGACGCTCCTAGTGCACACTGGAGTGAAGCATACGAGCGAGGCGAAAGCCTACCTCGGCAACAAGCATTGGTGGGCTCGGCCAAGTACGGTATGCGGATCGAAGATGCCTCGCGTCATCATAAAACGAGCCGCCTCGAACCACGGGCCCGCGTTCGGTGTATCGGGCGGTGCCGTCACTGGGCGCATCATTGTAGTTCTCGCTCCAACCGTCTTCACACCATTCGTAGACGTTGCCATGCATGTCGTGCAGCCCGAAAGCATTTGCGCGGTAAGAACCCACAGGCGTGGTTGCTCCCTTCGATTTCTGGCTTCCTGACCGTAGCTTGGCCTCGCCGCCGAAATTCGCTTGGGTAGGCAGGATCGTCGCGCCGAAGCTGAACGCGGCGTCGGTTCCCGCGCGACAAGCATATTCCCACTCCGCCTCCGATGGCAGGCAGTATGGGCCGTCTGCGCAGCTTCGCAGCTGCTCATTTAGCCAAGATATGTAATCTTGCGCATCGCCCCAGGTGATCCCGATCACCGGTCGCGTTCCGCGGCCCCAGCCCTGGTCACTTGAGGCCCAGCTTTGCGCGCCGGTGCCGATCCGTCGAAGCGAAGCCCCCGCGTCAATGGCAGCATCCCATTGCTCAAACGTTATCGGAAACTTTCCCATCGCGAATGGGTAGTGGATTTGCACTTCATGCTGCGGCCCCTCACTATCGTAGCGACCAGCCTCATCTTCAGGCGAGCCCATAAGAAAGCGCCCCGTCGGCATCGTGACCATCTCTGGGGATGCTGTGCTTGTCAGACCTGGGATGGCATCCCGCCAGACCGAAAGGGGTTTTATCTTAGCAGGACATCGCTTCAAGTCGTTCTCAATCCACGTTGAAAGGGCGGTTTCACGCGCGCGATGTTCCTCTTCTTGTTTGCGCTGCTCTTCGGCTTCAGCCTTCTTACGAGCCAGAGCGACCTCTGTTTGCAAAACCTCTCGCGCTCGGCGTTCCGCCTGCAGCCGACCGAGTTCGCTCAAGTGGTGTTCAATCTCAAAGTCTAGTCCCGAGCCCGGCGCTACGTTCCGCACGCGCGCCATAAACCTTTCGACAAGCTCGCGGTCGTCCTTGGTTGGAAAAGCAGCCCACGTCGCACGCAAGTCCGCCAGC
>JAPLOL010000164.1 GCA_026400735.1 Alphaproteobacteria bacterium
CCGGCTAAAGCATGATCCGTCTCGTCCCGGATTGGCTACTCTACATCGTGGTGATCACGGTGCTGGTGTTCGTCCTGTTTCGGGTCGATCAGCGCCAAGACGCGCCGGAAGCGCTGCCGGACAGTCCGCAGACGGGTTCGTTCCTGCCGCCGCCATCGCAATACGATCCAGCGGTGCTCGTTGAAGTTGGCCCTATTGCATCAGGCCTCGGCAGCGCCTTCGCGATTTCACCTGACGGCTGGTGGCTGACGGCGCGCCATGTCGTTGATGGCTGCGACGCAGTCGGCCTTGTGGTTTCGCGCGGCGCAGCTGTGCGCGTGCAGGACGTGAAGCGCGCCGAGTTCGCCGACATCGCGCTGCTAAGAACCGACAGCTCATTCGTGCCGCGGACCGAAGAAGGCGAAGCGCCTGCACGTCGCGTGCTCTCGCTCGACACATCAGAGCGGCGTTTCCAAATCGGCCAGCGCGCGTTTCATGTCGGCTTCCCGCAAGGGCGGCCGGGTGAAGCGTATTCACGGCTGATTGGCCGCGAAACACTAATCGCGCGCGGCCGTTACGATCTCGAAGAGCCGGTTTTAGCATGGGCTGAGCTTGGCCGAACCATTGGTCTGCGCGGCTCGCTCGCCGGCATCAGCGGCGGCCCGGCGCTGGCGGCAAACGGACAAGTCATCGGCATCACGGTCGCGGAATCCGCGCGCCGAGGACGCATCTACACGGCGGCGCCATCTTCGATTTTGCGTTTGCTACGGGTCGAACAAGTTGAAGCGACCGGCACCCCGAGTGAACGGCTGACGCCAAACAATTACGGCCAAGCATCTGACGACATGCGGCGCGATCTCGCTGTTGCGCAGGTCGTGTGCGTCGCCGGCGAACAAGCGCCGGCCTCATGACCGCGCCTTTCGCAGACCGCTTGATCGACGGCGTGCGTACCAAGAACACGCCACTCTGCGTTGGCCTCGATCCCTTCCCGGATAAAATCCCGGCGCTGTTCGGCAACGCCACCGAAGACACCTCAACCGTCCTGAAATTCGGCACCGCGATCATCGACATCGCGCGCGAGCACGCATGCGTGTTGAAGCCGCAGCTCGGCCTGTTCGAACAGTTTGGCGAGATGGGCTACGCGGTGGCGCGGATGCTCTGCAGCTACGCGCAGCAAGAAGGCATGCTGGTGTTGCTCGACGCCAAGCGCGGCGACATCGGTACGACGGCGGAAGGCTATTCGCGCGCCACGATCGGCGGCGCGCCCGGCTTCAACGCCGACGCTGTCACCGTGAACCCCTACATGGGCAAGGACACGATTGAACCGTTCATCGTGCGTGCTGCCGCTGAGGGCAAAGGCGTTGCCGTGCTGGTGCGGACATCGAACCCAGGCGCAGGCGATTTCCAGGATCTGCAAGTCGGCGGTGCGCCGGTGTGGCGGCGGGTGGCTGAGATACTTGCGCCAGAGTGCGCGCGTCTGCGCGGCGCGAGCGGCTGGTCGGGGCTGATGGCTGTCGCGGGCGCGACCTATCCCGACGAGGCGCGCATTCTGCGTGAAGCGATGCCCGAAGCACTGTTCCTGGTGCCGGGCTACGGCGCACAAGGCGCCAGCGCGGCCGACGCGGTCGCAGGCTTCGTTCAAGCTGGCGGTAAAATGCGCGAAGGCGGCGTTGTGAGTTCCTCGCGCGCAGTGCTTTACCCACCCGCTGCACAAGCCGCGACCACGATCGCGGAATGGCGCACGGCAATCGGTGACGCCATGGCCGCAGCGGCAAGCGAACTCCGCGCCGCCTGTACGCCCTGATAGGCGACAAACCGCATTCGATTGGCTAAACCCCGACTCAGGGGATGCGGGCCAAACGGGCCTCAGCGAGGGAGAAACCCATGCGCAAAAACCTGATGCGCGCCGCGTTGGCGGCGCTTGCACTGGTCATGGTCGCGCCGGCTTATGCCGACGGTCCGGGCAATCCGGGACCAAACGAAGCTGCGCCACCCGTGCGCCCAGCGCCGACAACGCCACCGCCCGCGGCTCAGCCAGCAGCAGCGCCGCAAGGCCAGACCGGCATCGTGCCGCTCGGTAATAGCGGCGTGTCGCTCAACGTGCCTGCGAACTATCGTTTCTACTCGGCCGCTGAAGCGCGTGCGTTCGCGCAGCGCGCCAACCAGCAAGTGCCGAGCGGCGAAATTTACGGCCTGCTCGCGCGCAATGGCGACGATATCCGCGCGCCAGGCACGTGGGCGACGGTCGTGAGCTACGACGCGATCGGTTACGTGCAGCCGCAGACCGCCTCGGGCCTGACGGACGCGAATTTCGAAACACAGGTGCGCGATGCGCGCCAAACGCAGAACCGCCGCTTCGAGGGCTTTGCAACGAGTCCGTCGTTCAATGCCGAAGCCCCGTATATCGTGTGGGCCGAGCGCGTTGCAGCGCCCGGCGGCGCGGCCGGCAAGGATCTGCGCTACGAACAAAAGATCATGGGACGCGAAGGCGTCGCCGGCATGACCTCGATCGGCAGCGCCGATCAGCAACCGGCGATCGCAGCAGCAGCGACGACGTTGCGCGGCATGCTCTCGTTCCCTGAAGGCAAGCGCCATGCGGATTTCCAAGCGGCGTCTGACACCGTGTCGGAATATTCGGTGCCAGGGCTAGTGACAGGCGTACCAACGCCGCGCACGCAACTGGTCAACGTGGCTGACACGGGATCGGGCCAAACAGCATTTGGCGGACTTTCCGGCTATTTCCCGTGGATCGCGCTCGGCGTCGTTATTCTCGCGGGCGGCGGCTATTTGCTGATGCGCCGCCGGGACGACGACGAAGAGTTCGACGAAGCCTAAGCGACGCAGACATTTCCATCGCGAACTTCAATGGCGATGCGCTCCAGCGCGTCGCCATTGTTGCATGGGCCGCCGGCGCATTCGCCGCTGACAAGGCCAAAGCTCGCGCCATGCGCGGCGCACACGATGTAGCGCCCTTCTTGCAGCACCACCTGCCCATTTGAGCGCTGTAGCGGATAGCCGGCGTGCGGGCATTTGTTGCGGAAGGCAGCGATGCTCTCGCCCTTGCGGGTGACGAGGATCGACGCGAACGGCTCATCGGGATGCGGCACAACGACGATGACGCCAGGATCGGGCAATGCATCGAGGCGTGTAAGGACGATCCCTCGCGCGAAGCTCACGCGCTCTCCGCTTTGAACGGACGCGAGAGCAACGCGGTGATGGCCTCATCGATGCCGATGCGCTCATTGACGATGGCGTCCACCGCAGCACAGATCGGCATCTCAACATTGTACTTCGCGGCGAGTGCGACGACGGCCGGCGCGCTCTCCATGCCTTCGGCGACGGAGCGCCGCTCGGCGAGAATGTCCTTCAGTTTGCGCCCTTCTCCGAGCGCTGCGCCAAGCGACGTGTTGCGCGAGGTCAGCGATGCGCAGGTGAGCACGAGATCGCCGAGACCGCAGAGACCCGAGAGCGTTTCAGCCTTGGCGCCCATGGCGAGGCCGAGGCGCGTCAGTTCGGCAAAGCCGCGCGTTATGAGTGCGGCGCGCGCGCCATCGCCGAGCTTGCGGCCTTCGGCGACGCCGCAGGCGATCGCGATGACGTTCTTCACTGCCCCACCGATTTCCGCGCCGACGAGGTCATCGGCCACGTAGGGGCGGAAGGTTGGCAGCCCGATGGTGGCGACGATGCGCTGGGCGAGAGCTGTGTCGGGGCTGGCGATCGTGGTCGCAGTAGGAAGCCCGCGGGCTACGTCCTTGGCGAAGCCTGGGCCGGAGAGGACAGCGGGGCCGATGTCGGGGATCTCTTCGGTGAGGACGTCCGTCATCAGCGCCAGCGAACCACGCTCGACGCCCTTGGCGCAGAGAACCATTGGCTGGCCAGGCTGGAGGCTCGGGCGGACCGCGCGAAGCACCGCGCGCATGTGCTGAGCCGGCGGGACCGCGAGGATAAGCTCGGATTTGGCGGCGTCGGCCAGGTCTGCGGTGGCGCGAACGGACGTGTTGAGCTTGATGCCAGGCAGGAAAAGCGTGTTTTCGTGGTCGTTATTGATGCTCTGGACGACTTCGCCCTCGCGTGCCCAGATGAGCACCTTGCGTCCGGCGGCAGCTGCGACCTGCGCCAAGGCCGTTCCCCAGGCCCCTGCGCCGAGGACGGACACCGTGTTGAAAGCCTCCGGCAATCCTGAATCCTTCATTGAACGTTCAGTAGAAACCGCGTAGCCTGTGGGGATGGACGATAAATCCGCTACCCGCGACCGCATTCTCCAGGCCGCGATGACTCGCATCAAGCATTACGGC
>JAPLOL010000095.1 GCA_026400735.1 Alphaproteobacteria bacterium
ACGCGGCGCCGAAATTGTGCGCGCAGATGCAGGAAGCGACGCTGCAGGGCGCGTTCGATACAGCGCGCGCGATCGAGGATAAGCTTTGGCCGCTTCACAGAGCCATGTTCTGCGAGCCTTCACCGGCCCCGGCAAAGTACGCCTGTTCGCTGCTCGGGCTGTGCACGGACGAGGTGCGGTTGCCGATCATTCCGTGCAGCGATGCCGCTAAAGCGCAAATTCGTTCGGCAATGACGCACGCAGGTCTTATCTAAGCGCCATGGCCAAGAAAGCAGAACCTGCGCGAAAGCTCATCGCCGAGAACCGCCGCGCCCGCTTCGATTACATGATCGAGGACACGCTCGAGGCTGGCATCATCCTCGTCGGGACGGAGGTCAAATCGCTTCGCGGTGGGCGCGCTAATATCGCTGAAAGTTACGCCAGCACCGACAAGGGTGAGCTCTGGCTGGTCAATGCGACGATCCCGGAATATCCGCCAGCGGGCCAGTTCAACCATGAGCCGCGCCGTCCGCGGAAGCTCCTCGTGCGCGCTAAGGAATTGAAAAAGTTGGCGAGCGCGGTTGAGCGTGAAGGCCGCACGCTCGCGCCGCTTGAGCTCTATTTCAACGACCGCGGCATTGCTAAAATCAAAATCGCCCTCGCCAAGGGCAAGAAGGCGCATGACAAACGCGAGGCCTCTAAGGATCGTGATTGGAAGCGCCAGCAAGGCAGGTTGTTGCGGGACAAGGGATGAGAGCTCTTATCGCGATCGCGCTGACGGCGTGTCTCGGCGCCTGCATTCCGCCGTTGAACGCCGACACCGTCGATCTCGCTTGGGAGCGCTGCAATGGGCCTGGCGCATCCGATTATCGCTTAAGTCAGTGCTCAACCGTGATCAGTTTTGCCGATACGACGCCGGAGCGGCGCGCCGCAGCTCTGATCGTTCGTGGCACGCTTCGGGCTGAAGAAAGCCAGTATGAGCGAGCGCTGGCGGATTTCGGGCGCGCGCTGCGCTTAGACCGTGACAATCCGCAGATCTACCTCCAGCGCGCCTTCGTTCATCAGGCGAGTGGCGCGTTTGATTTTGCTGTCCGCGACTTTGATCGGGCGTTGGCGTTGCAGCCTGGTTTGCAGGCGGCGCTCGATGGCCGGGAAGCAGCGCTGCAGCTGCGTGTCACATCATTTCAGCAAGAGCTGACCATTCTGAATCAGCGGTTGGTTGCGTCGCCGCGCGACGCCGACTTGCTCAATAGCCGTTGTTGGTTGCGAGTCATCAATAACGATGACCTCGATGCGGCGCTCGCGGACTGTAACGCGTCGCTGGCTGCGCGCCCGAACGATGCAAACGTGCTCGACAGCCGCGGGCTCGCGCAATTCAAGCGCGGTGACTATGCGGCTGCATTGGCGGATTATGACACGGCAGTGCGGCTTGAGCCGCAGAGCGGACATTTCCTCTACGGGCGCGGCCTCGCACGTGTGGCCTTGGGCATGACTGCGGAAGGGCAAGCGGATCAGGCGCACGCCGAAGAACTGCAGCCAGGGATCGCGCGCCAATATCAGGACTATAATATTCTGCCACCCAAGCCGGCAGCTGAAGAGCCGTTGTCGGCGGAATAGGCGCGGTTATTGGAACGCAAGGTCTTTGGCGCGCGCCATGACGGTTTCGAACATCTCGGTCGTGAGGCGTCGCGTCTGCGTGTTGTAGCGCGAGCAGTGATAGCTGGAGACGAGCGTGCGCCCGTCCGGCAATTGCGTCTCAACGGCGTGACCGAATTTGGAGAACGTTGGTTTTAGACCATGCGCGCGCAGGACGCTTTCGTGCGCGATCGAACCTAACGCCAGCATCGCGCGCATCGTTGGGAGCTTCTCGATGCGAGACGACAAAAACGGCCGACACGTAGCGATTTCCGCTGGCGTTGGTTTGTTTTCGGGTGGCGCGCAGCGCACGGCGTTGGTGATCATCGCGCCTTTTAAGGTGAAGCCGTCTTTGGGGTCGGCGCGATACTCCCCTTCCGCAAGGCCGAGCTTTTTCAGCGTGCCGTAGAGAAGGTCGCCGGCGTAATCGCCCGTGAAAGGGCGCCCGGTGCGGTTCGCCCCCATGCGACCCGGCGCGAGGCCCACGATGAGCAGGCGCGCTTTGGAGTCACCGAACGAGGGCGCGGCGCCGTTGAACCAAGTTGGTTCGGCGCGCGCGTTGTCTTCGCGATAGGCGACGAGCCGGGGGCACAGCGGGCAATCCTTCGGCGCTTCGGGTGGAGTTTTGCTCACCGGGTCTCGTCTTCGTCTGCTAGGGATCGGCGTCCATAACGCATGGCGAGGATTTGGGCGAATGACGCGCGCGTTTGTGGCTCTGGGCGCCAACATGCCGTTCGAAGGCGTGCAGGGGGCTGAGCTGTTGGCGAGGGCGGTTGCCGCTCTGAGCGAGGCGGGTTTGCCCCCGCTTGCTCTATCGGGCGTCTGGCGGACAGAGGCGTGGCCCCATGGGAACGGACAGCCGGACTATTTCAACGCAGCTGTCGAAGTGGAGGCGGGCGATCGCACCCCGCTTCAACTTTTCGATCTGCTCTTAGGCGTCGAACGCCGTTTCGGACGCGAGCGGCGGGAGCGGTGGGCGGCTCGGACGCTCGATCTCGACATTCTCGCCATGGGAGACGCGACGGGAGAGTTCGACGGCATTTTGGTGCCGCATCCGCGGATGCAGGAACGGGCGTTCGTGTTGGCGCCGCTGGCTGAAATCGCCCCGGATTGGCGGCATCCGGAGACTGGTAGGACGGCGGCCGAGATGCTGGCGGCCTTGCCCGACGACTATGGCTATCGCCGCATTGGTGATCTTTCCTCGGCCGCGCAGATCAGCTAACGCCCTTGCCGCATTGCGAAAAACCGCGAGCCCCACTAGGTTGGGGTTCGTTCCGATACCTTTTGACCCTGAGGAAGCACGCCTTGGCTCGCGTAACCGTCGAAGATTGCGTAGAAAAAATCCCAAACCGGTTCTCGCTGGTG
>JAPLOL010000083.1 GCA_026400735.1 Alphaproteobacteria bacterium
CGAGCGCGCGATCGAGACCATGCGCAAGGTCCGCCTCGCGCCTGAATTCGCAGACGTCCGGCCGATCGAGCTTTCCGGCGGCATGCAAAAGCGTGCTGGCCTCGCACGCGCCATCATCGCCAAGCCTGACATTCTCTTCTTTGACGAGCCCACCACCGGCCTCGATCCCATCACCGCCGACGCGATCAACGATCTCATCGTCGAGATGGTCAAAGAACTCGGCTGCGCCGCCGTCTCGATCACGCACGACATGCCGAGCGCGCGCAAAATCGCCGACGAAATCGCGATGCTCCACAACGGCAAGATCGTCTGGCGCGGCCCGACGGCTTCGCTGGATAACAGCGGCAACGCTATGGTCAATCAGTTCGTAGCTGGCCGCGCTGACGGACCGATCCAAGCGGTTGTCTAAGCTAGACTTTGAAGTCGTACTTCTCTTTCAGAAAGTCCTTCACCTCTTGCGTGGGTTCTTCCCCGTAGCACGACGCGATCACCTTCCCATATTTTTCGAGATCGACTGTGCCGTCGCCTTCAATCGCACGGAGGAAGAGACGCTCTTTCGCAGCCGGCACGTAGACGAAATAGTACGCCCAGCGCCCCGTCGCATCTTTCGCTTTGAGTTTGTGAATGAGGTGACCGCTCCGGGCGACCTCCTTTTCGAAGAACGAGCGCTTCGGTTTCTCAGTCGTGCTCATCGTGCGTTTCACCCGTGCCCGCGCTGACGCGGAACATGTGGCCGTCGGGATGGCGCAAGTGAAACTCGCGCACACCCCACGGTTCGTCCGTCGGCGGGTAGGTGATCGTGAAACCGAGCGCGAGCGCTGAAACGTGCAGCGCGTCGACTTCCGCTGGTGATTTCATCCACCAACTCATCCAGACGCCGTCTGTCTCATCATTGCCCGGAAATTTCGGCATGATTGTGCCGCGCGATCCTTGCGCGCCACGACAGAGAAAGATCTCGGCTTTTCCACTGCGCACGGCGCCGAAACCTGGCTCTGGATCACCGTCAGGCCAGGTGAAGCCGCGCTGCCAGCCAAGCGCCTCAAACCATTTCTGACTGTCCAGAATACTGGAGACATTCAGGATCGGCGTGAGCTGCTGGACGGGCATACGGCCTCACATTTTGCGTTGGATCACTTTGTCGAGCGCTTCTGGCTTCACGGTGGGGGCGTAACGGCCAATGACCTTGCCGTCGCGATCGATCAGGAATTTGGTGAAATTCCATTTGATGCCCCGACCCAGCAGGCCACCGCCCTTCTCGCCCGTGAGATAATCGTAGAGCGGATGCGCTTTGGGGCCGTTCACGTCGATCTTCGCGAACATCGGGAACGTCACGTCATACGTGAGCGAGCAGAAATTCTTGATCTCGTTCGCATCACCGGGCTCTTGCTTGCCGAATTGATTACACGGAAAGCCCAGCACCTCGACGCCTTGCGCGGCGTACTTGCGGTGCAGCTCTTCGAGGCCCTTGTACTGATAGGTGAAGCCACATTGGCTTGCCGTATTCACGATCAGCAGCAGCTTGCCGCGATACTCACCTAGCGAACGCTCATTGCCGTCGATGTCGCGCGCGGTAAAATCGTAGATCGAAGCCATTAGGTCTCCAGGAGCTTGCGCGCGTCAGCGATGATCTGCGCGTGGTCGAAGGCATAACTCAGCTCGCGCCAGTCCGCCATGAATGCCGCCGCGGCAGCGTCGTCACCGGCATGCGGGATGGCGCCTTCGGCGGAGATCAAGAACGCCGCGCTCACCGTGTGCCCGCGTGGGTCGCGGCTCGGTTCAGAATACACGCCGATCAGGCGAACGATCTGGCCATCGACACCAGTCTCTTCCTTCAACTCGCGCAACGCCGCCGCCTCCGCTGTCTCGCCGACATCGACAAAACCGCCTGGGAGCGCATAGCGATCGGTGAAAGGTTCATGCGCGCGGCGGATGAGCAAAAGCCGATCCGCCTTATCGAAGACAACGCAGTCGACGGTGAGCAGAGGTGTTACGGGTTTGGACATCACATGGACGGCCTTGGCGGAGACTTGGGTGTCGGGGCCAGCGTTGCGCCGGCGATGAACGAGAGCGGGCCAATGAGGAAAAAGAAGAACCCCGCGAACGGCGACCATGGCATCGGAATGAGCAACGTTCCTACCAACACGAGTGCGCCGACAAAGGCTTGGATGCCGTGCTGAGCATAGCCAAGGCGCGTGAGCTGTTGTTCGCGCGGGTTGAGATCGAGCTGATCGCGCTTGCTGAGTGCACGCATATAGAGCGCCGTCATCATCAGAAAGACGGCCACGTATCCGGCAGAAAGAATAGCGAGCGCGTTCTGGGCATCGTCGAGAGTCATAGGCGCGCGCGGTGCGGCTTCAAACACGGAGCGCAGAAAGAGCGAGAACTGTGTCGCTAGGTACTTCAGCGGATAGACGAAGAAGAGCACCAGAAAGAGCAGTGCCGCATTCAATATTGTGGTGACGCCATCCTCAAGCGCGTAACGGCGAAAGAAGATGTAGTGCGAATGCCAAAGCAGCAGCAGGATGGCGAACGCCGCAGCGAAGCCTGGGAAGCCCCAGAGCTGATCTGTCAGCTCCGCAAAGGTGTTCGGTGGCGTGTTCGAGACCACCAGCAGCGTCAGCGCAAAGGCGAACACCATATCTGTCAACGCTTCGACGCGTGTGGGATTGCCGCCGCGCCACTCGAAGTCCCGTTCGCCCTTGAGCGGATGCAAGCTGCGCGCGATGGTCATGGCGCATGCGTTAGCAGAAGCGACGCGCTAGGCTCAACGAAGGATTCGTTTGAAGGTCAGAATGGCCAAGTCAGATCACATTTATACCTGCCAAGCCTGCGGTGCGATTTGGCCCAAATGGGCCGGCAAATGCGATGCATGCGGTGAATGGAACACGCTTGTTGAAGAGACGGCGCGCACCGCTGTGCCGGGCGCGCTCTCGGCACCTGTTGGCGGTAGCAAAAAAGGCAAGGGCATTACGTTCGTCGAGCTTTCGGGCGTCGGCGACCCGCCTCCCCGTATTGCTACGGGTATCTCTGAACTCGATCGTGTCTGCGGCGGCGGCTTGGTGCCTGCCTCCGCTATTCTCATTGGCGGCGATCCGGGCGTCGGGAAATCAACATTGCTGTTGCAGGCGGCGGCTTCACTCGCGCGCGGCGGCGCATCGGTTGCGTATGTCACCGGCGAAGAAGCAGAAGCTCAGGTGCAAGAACGCGCGCGCCGGCTCAATGCTTCGGACGCGACGGTTCACCTCGCTGCTGAAACTGATCTCAGAAAAATCCTCGAAGGGCTGAAGGTGTTGAAGCCGGACGTCGTCGTGGTCGACTCCATTCAAACGGTCTGGGCCGACGGCGTCGAAGCGGCGCCGGGCACAGTCGCGCAGGTGCGCGCGTGCGCGCACGAGCTCGTACGCTTCGCCAAGAAGAGCGGCGCGGTGCTGATCCTTGTTGGCCACGTGACGAAAGATGGCCAGATCGCTGGCCCACGTGTCGTCGAACACCTCGTGGACGCTGTGATCTATTTCGAAGGCGAGCGCGGTCTGCCATTCCGCATTTTACGCGCAGTGAAGAACCGCTTTGGGCCGACAGACGAGATCGGTGTGTTCGAGATGGTCGAGCAAGGTTTGGTCGAGACACCAAACCCTTCCGCGCTTTTCCTTGGAGAAGCTGGGGAGCGGCCGTCAGGCGCCGCCGTGTTTGCGGGCGTCGAAGGCTCGCGCCCGGTGCTGGTGGAAATTCAAGCGCTCGCTGCGCCGACCGCGTACGGCACACCGCGGCGCGCCGTCGTTGGATGGGATTCAGCGCGCCTTGCGATGATCCTCGCCGTGCTCGAAACACGTTGCGGCCTCTCGTTCTCGGGGCGCGACGTGTACCTCTCCGTCGCCGGCGGCCTGCGTATTACTGAACCAGCTGCCGATCTCGCTGTGGCAGCGGCGCTCATCTCCGCACTTGCAGATCGTGCTTTGCCGAAGCAATGCGTGGTGTTCGGCGAAGTGGCGCTCTCGGGCGAAGTACGGCCCGCCGGGCGCAGCGATCTGCGTTTGAAGGAGGCCGCAAAGCTTGGCTTCACCAATGCCTTCTCGCCGCCTCAGAAGAAGGTCAGCGGCGCGAGCGCAGTGAAAATAAGGCAAATCGGCCATATCGCTGACCTGGCAGCGGCGATTGGGGTCGACGGGCTCGACTAATTCGTCAAACAGTCCGGACTCTTGCCGCCATTCTCGCGCAGGTAGCCAACGTAGTATGCCGCCATACCCACAGCGCGGCGTTGGCTGAGTTCGTCGGTGTTGAACGCCGCCGTCGCTTGTCCCCATGACGCCGCACATGTCGCTGCTTCCACCTGGGATTCGGCGCAATCGATGAACGCGCCATAGGCGACACGCCACGTGTTGAACTGGTCGCGCGTCATCGGCTCACCGTGACCGGCGATTGCAACGCGAAACGGTGTCGCCCACACTTCGTCGAGCGCCTCGCGCCAACGCTGCGGACATGCGGTTTCGAAAACGGCGCGGGAAACGTCACCAGGTCGCCGATTGCGGCGATGCGCGTTCGCCGATCGTAGAGCCACACATCGGCATCAGTCACTGCGCCGTTGGTGACGTGCACATCGAAGCGACGCCCTGCGAGCCGCATGCGTTGCGAGCGATCGAGCACCACATCAGGCCGCAACACTTCAGGATGCGTCATCGTATCGAGAAATATCTGCACCTCTTCTTGCTGCACCGCCGGCATCTCCTGGCCAAGCATGCCGCGCGCGTCTTCCAAATTGCGCGTGAGGAAACCGCCCGGCGCAATCACGCGATCAATCGCGCTTGTCGTGTAGACATGCACATTCGGGTAAACGGCCTTCAGCCGCCCATTTCCGCTCGAATGATCCAAATGCCAGTGCGTGTTGAGGATCGCCGCGATCGGGCGGTCGCGTTCGCGCGCGTAAGCGAGGATCGCGTCGCTGTGCCAAACATGGCGGCCCGTATCGACGACAACCAAGCCATCCGGCGCATCGAAGATGATCGTGTTGCCGTCCGGACCGCGTCCCTGCTCGAACCCGCCTGGCTGCAGATACACGCCTGTGGCGAGGTCGCGCCCAGGTGGGACAACCGGGGTTTGAGCGGCCAATTCCGTCGCCAAAAGCAGTGCTGCCAGCATGGCCGTACCGCCTGCACCCATTCCGCCAGCGAAACGCCCACAGTTCGACCAGCTGTCAAAACCCTGCGACTGCGCTCCCACGGCGTGTGGCGTCTTCCCAAGGCCGGGGGAGCCGTCTAATCCAGTTGCGTGGGACGCGCCCAGAAGCGGGCAGCATGGAGTGGGCGATGGATCTCGGTTTCACCTGGTTCGACTTCGCCGCCTTGGCCATTGTCGGCCTATCGGCTGTTATGGCGTTCGCCCGCGGCCTCATCCGCGAAGTGTTCTCGATCATCGCCTTCATCGCGGGCCTTTTGGGCGCCCTCGTCGGCTTCTTCATGAGCATTACCCGCCCGGTGGTGGAAAGCTTCACGCCCTTGAGCGGCTTCATAGCCGATCTAGCCGGCGGTCTCTTCATCTTCCTGGTGATCTTCATCGTCATCACCGTGGTGACCTCGTCGGTCGCCAAGCAATTTCACCAGTCGACAGAGATCGGCAGCTTCGACCGCGCCGCAGGCCTTGCTTTCGGCATCCTGCGGGGAGTCGTCTTCGTCGCCGTCTTCTTCGTGCTTCCGATCCGGATCCTCATGCCAGAGGACCAAAATCGGGAACCCAGCCTCTATCACGACGGGGTAGTAGGTGCGCGCACGTATCCTATCTATTCGAGTGTGGCTTCCGCGCTGATGGTGCTGTTGCCCAAGGCTCGGGATCGGGCCCGTGATATAATCGACCGTCGTGAGGGCGAGTCGGCGCCGATTCCGCCGGCTGAGCCCGCAACAACCCAGGCCACTCCACCCTGAGGACCATATGACCGCCGAGCGCCCCGCCCTCCACTTTCCGACGGCGCCCGGAGACCCGGTCGACAAATGGGAACACGACGATAAGCCGCGCGAGGAATGCGGCGTCTTCGGTGTTTTCGGATCGGAAGACGCATCAGTTCTGACAGCGCTCGGCCTGCACGGCCTGCAGCATCGCGGCCAGGAAGGCTGCGGCATCGTCAGCTACGACGGCGACCGCTTCTATCACGAACGTTACCTCGGCCTAGTCGGCGAGCACTTCGCGGGTGGTGACGTGCCGGTGCGCTTGCCCGGCTGGGCTGCGATCGGCCACACGCGTTACGCCACCGCCGGCGGCACCATCCTGCGCAACGTTCAACCTCTCTTCGCTGACCTCGCGCTCGGCGGCTTCGCCGTCGCGCACAACGGCAATCTCACCAACGCTGTCGATCTTAGAAACCGCCTCGTCCAGAACGGCTCGATCTTCCAATCGACCTCGGACACTGAGTGCATCCTACAGCTGATCGCCAAGTCGAAGCGCCCGCGTGTGGTCGAGCGCTTCGTTGAAGCGCTTCACGATATCCAGGGCGCATACGCTCTGGTCGCGCTGACTGAGAACATGATGATCGGCGCGCGCGATCCGATTGGCATTCGCCCGCTCGTCCTCGGCGAGAGCGCCGGCTCCATGATCCTCGCATCCGAGACCTGCGCGCTCGATATGATCGGCGCGACGTTTGTTCGCGCGATTGAGCCGGGTGAAGTTGTCGTCGTCACGCGGGGCAAGGACGGCAAGGTCTCCATTGAGAGCCACTTCCCGTTCCCGCGCCGCAAAGCACGTCCGTGCATTTTCGAGTTCGTGTATTTCGCGCGCCCTGACTCCGTCATCGAAGGCCGCAGCGTCTACGACATTCGCAAGCGCATGGGCCGCCGGCTCGCGCAAGAAACAGGCGTCGAAGCCGATGTCATCGTGCCGGTGCCGGACTCAGGCGTTCCTGCCGCAATGGGCTTCGCCACTGAAAGCGGCATCCCCTACGAACTCGGCATCATCCGCAATCACTACGTGGGCCGCACGTTCATTCAGCCAAAGCAAGAGATCCGGGCGCTTGGCGTGCGCCTGAAGCACTCGGCCAACCGCGACGTCATCGCCGGCAAGCGCGTTGTGCTCGTGGACGATTCCATCGTGCGCGGCACTACCTCGCGCAAGATCGTGCAGATGGTGCGCGAAGCCGGCGCCAAGGAAGTCCACTTCCGCAGCGCTTCGCCACCGATCAAGTTTCCGGACTTCTACGGCATCGACATGCCCGTGGTCGCCGACCTGATGGCCGCGCAAATGACGCTTGAGGAAATGCGCAAGTCGCTCGGCGTCGACAGCTTGGGCTTTCTCTCGGTCGATGGGCTCTACTCAGCGATGGGCGAGAAGAAGCGCGACGCGGCCAATCCGCAATACACCGACCACGCCTTCACCGGAAATTACCCGACGCCGCTCTTCGACTACGACGCCGCGAACCCGGACCGCGAAGGTCAACTGCCGCTGATCACCGAAAACGCCGCCGAATGAGCGGCGCACCATCGAAACGCATCGCGCTCGTCACCGGCGCGTCGCGCGGTATTGGCGCCGCCGTTGCGCTCGAACTGGCGCGCCGGAACTGGCACGTAATCGCTGTCGCGCGCGCTCAAAAGGCGCTTGAGAAACTTGACGACGATATCCGCGAAATTGGCAATGGCGAAGCGACGCTGATCCCGCTTGATCTGAAAGACGGCGCCTCGATCGATCAGCTCGCCGCGCCATTGTTCGAGCGCTTCGGCAAGCTCGACGGTCTGGCGGCCTGCGCTGGCGCGCTGGGATCGCTGACGCCGGCCCATCAAGCAACACCGGCGATCATGGACGAGACCATCCTCGTCAACTTCCTCGCCAATCAGCGCCTCATCCGCGCGCTGCATCCGCTGCTGCGCGAGTCCGACGCGGGCCGCGCCGTCTTCCTCACCTCAGGCGCCTCAAAAAATCCCCGCGCCTATTGGGCGCCGTACGCGGCCTCGAAAGCGGCTCTCGATGCACTCGTGATTTCGTGGGCGGCCGAAATCGGCAACGTCACGCCGATGCGCGCTAATCTTTTCAATCCGGGCCCCGTACGCACCACCATGCGCGCGAAGGCCTTCCCCGGCGAAGATCCGATGACGCTGCCGACGCCCGACGAAGTCGCGCCATCAGTCGTTGAGATGCTGCAACCCAGCTACACTGAGAATGGCGCGTGGGTGCAGTTCGAGCGCTGAGCTACGACGCGATCATCATCGGTGGGGGCGCGGCCGGGCTTTACTGCGCTATGCACGCAGGCAGGCGCGGCAAGCGTGTTCTGGTCATCGAACACAACACCGAAGTCGGCGCCAAAATTTTGATCTCCGGCGGCGGGCGCTGCAACTTCACCAACGTCAACGCCGGACCGGATCGCTTCATCTCCGCGAACCCGCACTTCGCTCGCTCCGCGCTAACACGGCACACGCAGCGTGACTTCATCGCGCACGTCGAGAAGCACGGCATTCCGTACTACGAAAAGACGCTTGGCCAGCTCTTCTGCGAAGGCGCGCGCTCATCGCGGCGGATCGTGCAGATGCTGCTCGACGAATGCGCGGCGGCCGGTGTCGCGATCCGCATTGGGTGCCGCGTGAGCCGCGTTGAGCACAACGGCCTCTACCAAGTCGACACCAATCAGGGCGCGTTTGAAGCGTCGGCGCTCATCATTGCGACAGGCGGGCTGCCGATCCCAAAACTCGGCGCAACGGGCTTCGCGTTCGACATCGCAAGGCAATTCGGCGTACCTGTTGTTGAACTTCGCCCTGCGCTCGTGCCGCTGACCTTCGGCGAAACCGACCTCGCCTGGATGAAACCGCTCAGCGGGCTTTCGGCTGACATCATCGCGCGCGCAGGGAAAGCAACCTTCCGCGAAGCAGCACTGTTTACACACCGTGGCCTCTCAGGCCCGTCGATCCTGCAGATTTCCTCCTACTGGCGCGCCGGCGAGGCCATCGAGATCGATTGGCTGCCTGACTCTGCGCCGGATGTTCTCGCGCGGCGCAAGCGTGAGCGCCCAAAAGCCCAGTTCAGAACCATCGTCGCCGAGCTGCTCTCCGATCGCTTGGCCAATGCTTTGAGCGACGCGCTCCCACAAGGCCCGATCGGCGACATGAAAGACGCCGCGCTCATCGAAGCCGTGCAAAAGCTGAAAGCGTGGCCGCTCACGCCCATCGGAACGGAAGGCTATGCCAAAGCCGAAGTCATGGCCGGCGGCGTCGACACTAACGCGCTCTCACAACAAACGATGGAGACACGCGCCAAGCCTGGCCTCTACTTCATCGGCGAGGCGGTAGACGTCACCGGTTGGCTCGGCGGCTACAATTTTCAGTGGGCGTGGTCGAGCGGATGGGCGACAGCTCAGGCGCTCTGAGGCGCGAAACGCTGCGCCGCCCACGCATTGTTCGCGGCGATTGCGGCCGGCGACCATGTCTTGGATTTGGTGGAACAACAGGCCCGCGATCAAGTGCCTATGAGAGTCGCGGCGTTGCGTGCATCGCCGGCGTTTCAACAACTTACCCCCCAACACCAGGCAGCGTTGATCGCGACGTTCGAAGACGTACCGCGGGTGTTTCGTGCCGAATTCGGCCGCGAACTAGAATTGATCTCGCAACGCGTCGCTCCTCGCTTCGCACGCGTTATGAGCGCCTGCGAACTTGTCGCCGTTGCAGACGCAATCCAAGCACCAGAGACCCAACCACTGCTCCAGGAGATGGTCTTGCGGGGGATTTCCGGTGAGCCAACCGAGAGCGCATTTCCCGATCTGTCGCGCACCGACGCCGGCGGCGCTTTCCTAGCTACTCCGATTGGCATCCACTTTCTGGAAGTTCGATCAGAGCTTGATCAGATCGTCGCCGAAGAGAGCCGGTCTATCGCGACTCTCGGCGGACGCATGGGCACGCTAGGAATGGCGATGGCGTGCGACGCGTTAGAAGATGAATGCCCCGCGACGACGCGGCAAAGACTTGGTCGCCAATGATAGCAAGACTAGCCGCTTAGCCGCTCTGGCGCGCGAGCCGCTGCGCCGCCCAGGCGATCGGAATGCCGACCAGCACCGTGTGCGTGAAGATTGTCGCAGGGATCATCCACGGATAGCGCGGGTCCCAGCGCGGGCGCAGATCGCTGAACGAGGTCTGCAATCGCGATCCGATCTCGCCAATGCTCAGCGCAAAGCCATCGCCGCCAGCGGCGGAGAGCGGCGCGACGACATAGTTCATCACGACATAAAGGATGAGGCCGTAGATGAAGCCCCACAGAATCCACTTCTGCTTCAGCACAGCAAAGCTCTGCGCGGCGAGCACATAAACTGCAGCCATCAACGTCGCGATCATGAAGTGCGAACCGAGGCCGAGCATCGCCGAGTTCCAGCCACCAGCACGCGAGGCTTCGCGGCCCAGCCAGCCTGAGGCCACCGATTGCAGAACCTCTTGCGGGGTCAGACCGTAGCTTGCTGGGCCATAGACGATGAACGCGTAGACAATGTCGAACGCCCCGGCGAGCAGACCGCCCAGCAAAATCGCCAACAAAATCCGCATTGTCCGCCTCCGCTGTGTGGCACCCCGTTGAGCACGGCCGCATCTGCGGGCTAGGCTTAAGCCCAACTGGGGAGATGGACATGGGGATTCGTGCGCTTTTCGTCGCGTTTGCGTTGGTTGGCGGCGCCGCTGCGACCGCTCAGGCTCAAACACCAGCGCCTGCCGCCACAGAACAGGTTCACCCGACCGACGCACCCACCGCGGGCGCGACCATCATGGAGGCGCTCATCTATGAGAGCGGCCTCGTCGACACGATGCTCGAACCGCTCATCGCGCAGATGATGCCGCAGATGCGCCAGCAACTGCTGCAATCGGACCTCTACCGCTCGGTGTCGCCACGCGCGCAGCAGAACCTGGTCGGGTTCTTCGACACAATGCCGGATCTTCTACGCCAAACAATTCGCGACGAATTCACCGTCATCGCGCAACGCGTCGGCGTTCGGCTCGCGCAACACATGACATCGGATGAACTCAACGGCATTGCCGATTTTATGCGTCACCCAAGTGCGCGGGCGTATCTCAGCCGCTCTGCCATGAGCTTTGCCAGTCAAGGCGACAGCGTGGTCGAGCCGACGGCGGAAGAACTCGCCTACGTCGAACAATTCATGACGACGCCAGCGGGCATCGCGTTCATGCGTGAGTCCGATTATCTCAGCACAGTCATCACTGAGGAATTTGACGCAAGCGCCCCGCGCTTGCAGCCCATCGTTCAATCACGCATCTACGGCGGTGTTTGCGATGCGCTCGGCAACGAGTGCCCACGCAACCTCCGCGCGATGGCGGGGCGCACCTGACTAATCTTCGTTGTCAGCGTACGGATTCTTACCCGCCTTCACGATCAGCCTGATGGGCGCGGCGTGGAGGTCAAACGCATCGCGCATGGCGTTCACCAGATAGCGCTTATAGCTCTCGGGCAATTCCTCCGCGCGTGAGCAAATCAGCACGAACGTTGGTGGTCGCGCTTTGATCTGCGTGAGGTAGCGCGGCTTGATGCGCCGACCGCCTACCGCCGGCGGCGGGTGACGCGCGATCGTGGCGTAGAGCCACTCGTTCAAGTCCTTGGTCTTGACCCGCGCCGTCCAATCGTCGTGCGCTTCTTCGACAGCACGCATCAGACGATCGAGCCCGACGCCGGATTGCGCCGCAACGGTGACGAGCGGCGCGCCGCGCGCTTGTGGCAGGCTCTCGCGCGCCAGCAACTTCAACTCCTCAAAGTGCGCGCGCGTATCTTCAATCGTGTCCCACTTTGCAAGACAGAACACGAGGCCACGCCCTTCGCGGACGACGAGATCGGCAATCGAAAGATCTTGTTTCTCGAACGCCTCGTTCGCGTCCATCACCAACACGCAGATATCCGCGAACTTCAATGCGTGCAGCGAGTCGCCAACGGACAGCCGTTCGAGCTTGGCCTGCACCTTCGCCTTCTTGCGCATGCCGGCTGTGTCGACGAGGCGATATTTCTTGCCGCGCCATTCCCAATTGATCGAAATTGAATCGCGCGTGATGCCGGCTTCGGGACCAACGAGCAGGCGATCCTCGCCGATCAACGCATTCACCAGTGTCGACTTGCCGGCGTTTGGCCGGCCAATAATCGCAATGTTGATCGGGCGCTGGGTCTTCGCTACCTCCGCGGCGGAGCCGCGCTTCTCGTGTGCGACGATCGCCGCGTAGAGCTCGGACATACCCTCGCCGTGCTCGGCTGAAAGCGCGAGTGGCTCACCTAACCCAAGCGCGTAGGCCTCGGTGAGACCGACATCGCCAGCGCGGCCTTCAACTTTGTTGGCGCCGAGCACAACTGGCTTGTCGGCGCGCCGTAGCAACGCCGCGAACAATTCATCCAGCGGCAGCACGCCAGTGCGCGCGTCAATCAAGAACAAGATCACATCCGCATCGCGGATCGCGATTTCAGTTTGCTGGCGCATACGGGATTCGAGTGAGGCGTCTGTCGCGTCCTCAAAGCCTGCAGTGTCGATCAGAACAAAGTCGAGATCGCCCAGCCGCCCCTTCGCCTCGCGGCGATCGCGCGTGACACCCGGCGTATCGTCAACGATCGCGAGCTTTTTGCCCGCGAGCCGGTTGAACAATGTCGACTTGCCTACGTTGGGCCGCCCGACGATCGCGAGCTTGATCGTCATGACGGGCCCAAATCAGCGCAGAACGACGAGGCGCGCTTCGTCGGTCACGATGTAGATCTGATCGTTTGCGGCGATTGGCGGAATGAAGACGGATTGGCCGACATCAGCTGTTGCCAAGGTCTGACCATTTGCCGGCGAGACAGCCACCACCTCGCCCTCGGAGTTCGCGAGCACGAGACGGCCGCCGATCATGATCGGGCCGGTCCAAGAGACACGGCCCTTGCGCTCACCCTCGTTGCGATAGCGACGAAGTTGCTGGACCCAATAGATGTTGCCGGTGCGACGATCGAAAGCCGCCAGTTCGCCATCGGTGTTGATGGCGTAAAGCACATCGCCTGCGACCCACGGCGTTTGCGTGGATGCGAAGGTGCGCGCCCAAATGCGTTGACCGCTGCGCAAATCGATCGCGGCCAAAATACCAGAGTGGCTCGCGGCATAGGCGGCGCCGCCATCGATGACGGGACGGCCAGCGATGTCGTTGATCGCCGAGAGCGAGTTGATGTTGCCGGCGCGGGAGAGCGAGTCCGACCAAAGGCGACGCCCGTTGGCGGCGAGCAGCGCGACCAACTCGCCCGAGGCGAACGGCGCGACCACAGTGTCGCCGTCAACGCCAACGCTCGGCGCCGAAAGAATGCGGGCCGGTTCGGCGATGGCTTGATATGTCCAGGTGACATCACCTGTCGCTGCATCGAGCGCGAGCAGTTCACTGTCGTTGGTGACGGCATAGATCCGATCGTTCGCGAATGTCGGCGCGGATTGGAACGGCGCATTGGCGCGCGCGCGCCAGATCTCATTGCCGTTGCCTGCGTCGAGGGCGATCACAAAGCCAAAGCCCGTGGTCACATAAACGCGGCCGGCGCCGACAGCGAGACCGCCGCCGCGGCCAACGCGATCGTGGCCTTCCTCAGGGCGCAAACGCTCATTCCAAATGCGATGACCGTCGCGCGCATCGATTGCGTGCACGCGATGGCTGGCATCAAGGAAATACAGCGTGCCGTTCGAGATCACCGGGGGCGCGGCGATTTGCGCGCTGCTGTTGGAGCCTTGCCCGAGATCGGCGCGCCAAGCGCGTTCGAGGATCGCAGTGCCCGTAGATTGCGGCGGCGCATTATCAGCCGTGCCGCCGGGTTGGCTCCAATCGGAAACCGAGATTGCGGGCGGCACGGTGATGGTGCGCGATGCGTACTCAGAACTTGGCGTAAGCGCCTCCTCGCTTGAGAGGATCGATTGACGGCCATCTTGCGGCGCGGTTTGCGCAGGCGCATCGCCGCCGTCGAACGGATTCAACGCTCCGCCGATGCGGCTCACGGTTGAGCACGCCGACAACGCGGTCACGGCCGCGATGAGGGCGATGGGACGCAAAGGGTTCATGGAGTTGCTCCTTCGGATGGCGCAGGCGCTGCAGCGCCGTCCGCGGGTGTTGGTGCTGCTGCTGCCGGCGCCGGACCGAGTACGCTGAGTGCAACGCGTGCGCGCTGCCGCAATGTGTCGGGCGCGCCGAGTGCGAGTACGAGTTGGTCAAAAGTTTCGCGCGCGAGGCCGGTATCGCCCGCCTCCCACGCTTCCACCGCCAACAATTCCTTGGCGAGATAAGAGACGCCCGTGTTCGATGCGATCAGAGGGTCAAGTCGCGTGCGGAGCGCTGCGAGATCTTGGGTGTCAGCCGCGATGTAAGCGGCGCGGATCTGTGCGCTCTCGCGCATGATCTGATCGGGCGCGATCTCAGCGGCGGAGTCGAAGCCTGCAACGGCGCCTTCAAGATCACCTTGTTGTACGAGGATCGCGGCATGCTCCATGCGCGCCATCGTGCGATAGATGCGCGGGCCCTCATTCGACAACCGCTCAAATTCGGTTTTGGCGCCATCGACATTGCCGGACGCCAGTTGCTCCTGCGCCGCCGCATATTGCTCAGCATGCTGGCGTGCGGAATTCATCGAGTATTGTTTCCAGAGCTGCCAGCCGCCAATCACGACAAGCAGCGCGATGAACGCGCCCAAGATGTATGGGCCGTACTTGCGCGCGATCGAGACCGCTTGATCGCGGCGCAAGTTCTCGTCGACTTCATTTACAAAGCTATCGGTTTCGTTGGTCACAAGCCGTTCCTGACCGCACGGGCCGGAAAGGCCCGTCCCCCTAAAATCGGCGGCAAGCTAGCCGCGCTCGCCGTCCCCGGCAACGCGCGGACGCCGCGCCTTTCCGCCGCCCAGGGCGTAAGTCTCAGCTGCGGCAGGAAAACGGCGGGCTTTGACGTCCGCGGCGTAGTTTGCAGCCGCTTTTCCGATCTCGGCCTTCAGATTGGCGTACCGCCGAACAAATTTCGGGGTCCAATCGAACAGGCCCAGGAGGTCGTCCGTCACCAGGATCTGGCCATCGCACTGGGCTGAAGCGCCAATCCCGATGGTCGGAGCCTTCACGGCGGCGGTTATTTCGGGAGCGAGTGTTTCGTCCACACCCTCGACCACGATGGCGAAAGCGCCGGCGGCGTCGGCTGCGCGGGCCTCCGCCAGCACCTGCGCACGCTCTTCCTTGGTCCGACCCTTGGCCCGGAATTTCCCGTCGACGTTCACAGCCTGTGGCCGCAAGCCGACGTGACCCATCACCGGGATGCCGCGCTGCACCAGATACGCGATGGTGTCGCCGACATAGGTGCCGGCCTCCACCTTTACCGCCTGCGCGCCGGTTTCCTTCAGAATGCGCGTGGCGTTCGCGAAAGCTTGCTCAGCGCTGGCCTCATAGGAGCCGAAAGGCATATCAACGACGACCAAAGCCCGCTTTGATCCGCGCATTACCGCTTGGCCGTGCATGATCATCATATCGAGCGTGACGCCGACCGTATTCGGCATGCCGTGCACCACCATGCCAACGCTGTCGCCGACAAGAAGCACGTCGCAATGCTCGTCGAGAATTTCCGCGACCGGCGCTGTGTATGCGGTCAGGCACACAATCGGATCGCCGCCTTTGCGGGCGCGGATCTCCGGAGCGCTTTGACGGCGGATGGGGGCTTCTACGTGACGCGACATGGGAGCCTCGCTGCTTAGCGCAGCGTCATAGCCTTTGCTGCACTGCGGCGCCAGCACCCTGCCCAGATACGCGAAAGGGCAACGCAAAAGGCGGCCCTTGCGAGCCGCCTGCGTCCACCTTCAGGTCCTAAATCTAGTCTTGCGTCGCGCGATAGGCGACTGCGCCGCCCGCTAACACGCCGGTGAGCAGCAGGACCTGCGTCAGGCCAGCGCCCATCGATTGCAGGAAGTTCTGCGCGGCGAGGCCCGCATCCGGCGCGGCGCTAACAGCAGCGTGCGCGCGCGCAACTTCCAGCCCAACCGAGGCCATGATTTCTTGGCCGAACGCGCCGGCCAGCGTGTAGGCGCCCCAAGAAACAGCGGCAGCGCCAATCGTGATCGCGCCGATCTGCATGTAGCCAAGAACTTTCAGGCTCTCTTCGCGCTTCGCCACGCTATGGGTGACGTTAACGACGAACCCGCCATCTGCAGGTTCATGAGCTTCCGCGAAGGAGCGCTTCAACAGGGCGTCGAAGTCAGTCATGCGTCTGGGTCCAATAGCCGTCTAAGTTTGTCTGTCCCCCTTAGTACGTGTGATTTCACGGTGCCGAGGGGAAGACCCGTGATTTCTACTATCTCTGAGTGACTGAGCCCTTCTCCGTGGTTCAGCGTCACACAAAGTCTCTCAGCATCGGACAATCTGGCAAGTGCTCTTTCCAGATCGAGCTTTGCTCCGGCTGCGGCTTCCGGCGTGGATTCCTCTGACGCGAGAGGTGAAGCGTCAGTTATCTCCTCGAACACGGCCTTCTGACGTCGCTTCGCCATCAGGAACGTGGTGACCGCAATTCTCCTAAACCAACCCGGAAAAGCCGCCGGGGTTTCCAAGTCTCGCATTCTATCCCACGCCTTGATGAACGCCTCTTGAGCGAGGTCATCAGCTTCAGCGTGGCTCTGACACATTCTCCGTAGCAACGCCCGGGCCCAACCCTGCCGGCGTTTGACAAGCTCGCCAAAGGCCGCCTGGTCTCTGGCTTGGCAGGCGACAATCAAAGCCGCCTCCGTAGCCTCCGCCAGATTGGTGAACCCCCGCGACGCCACCGATTACCACTCAGTCTTCCTTCTTCTTTGTCGCATAATCCACGATGGCAAGCAGGATAAAGGCCCCGCCCAAAGCGCAAAGGATCGAAGCCGGGATCATCAGGGGCTCGATCCCAGACAACAGACCGGCAGCAACAAAGCCACCGCCCAGTGCGGCGAGAACGATCCCGACGCCAAGGCTCGAACGAGCCTTGTCTTGGGGCTTCTTTTGCCCCTCGGTCAGGGTCTTCATCAGCGCTGGATCAAGCGTTTGGCCCTTTTCGAGGGCCTGAGCGATCAGGTGATGTGCGGACTGTCGCGTTCGCTCGCGCAGATAGATCGGCACGAGGATAATTGCAGCCAAAAATCCAAAGAAAACAAAGAAGAAGATGATACCTTCATCCATCTCAGGTGTGCTCCATAGCCCGGGGTCTTATGCCCCTTTTGCGTATAGATGCGCTGAAGCACGGACTTGGATGCAGGTGCTTAGCGAACCGTCGCAGGTGCTAACCGTTGTGTCATGCGTCGCCCCATCGCCACTAGGGCGAAAATCGCCCCCACGCCCATAATGCCGCCCTCGACCCCGGCCCAATTGACGCTGGTCCAACCGGCCAGGATCAGCACGAGGCACGCGACCACCGCCGCCAAGCCGCCCCAGCGGAGCATCGAGGCTGCCGCGGCGGCCTTGAAGCGCGCCTGTTCGGCCCCGCGGATCACAGCCAGGGTGAACCCAGGATCACGCGCCGGAGCGGCGCTGGCGCCAAGAGCGGCGGCGAGACGAGCTTCAGACTCCATCACTCACTCCCCAACGCGCGCAACAGACGTTCGCGCCCACGCGTCACATGCGATTTCACAGTGCCAAGCGGCAACTTCAAGATCTCGGCTGCTTCTGTGTGCGAGAAGCCTTCACCTAAGCAGAGCGCGACAGCTGCACGTTGATCGTCCGGGAGTTCGGCCATCGCGCGTTGCACGGCGATGCGATCCTCAAGCGGCGCGCTGGCTTCAACATTCTCCTGCTCGCTCTGCCAATCGCTATCACGCACTTGCGCGCGGCCGTGCGCGCGCTTGGCGTCGCGCGCGATGCGAAAGCCGATGCCGCTCACCCACGAGCGAAAGCTCGAACGGCCTTCAAAGCGCGAGAGCTTTGCCCACGCCGTCACGAACGCCTCCTGCGCGAGATCGTCCGCATCGGCCCATTGCCCGGCAAAACGCCGCAAGAACCCACGTATTGGTTGCTGATGCGCGTCGACCAAAGCTGCGTAAGCGCGGCTGTCTCCTTTGCGCGCCGCTGCAATGAGACGCGCCTCGTCATGCGGACTCATCGTCTTTGCCGCCGCCGTCAGGACGCATGATGGCGAGCGCCAAGCATCCGAGCGCCGTTGCTGTCATCGTCGCGGCGACCACGAGATACTGAACCTTATCGTCGGGCGCCGCGTTCGCGTAGGCGACCCAAAAGCCAAAGCCTATGCCGGTGAAGACAACAACCTCGCCCCATGGCGGCTTCGACTGTCCGGCTTTCTTGATCTGCTCATAAACAATCGCCGGCGGTTCTCTGCCCGCTTCGATCGCTGCTTTGATCACATCCATGGCTTGGCTGCGTCGCTTGTGTTCGAGCCATTGCGCCCAAGCCGCGCCGATCATCGCGACGGCCACAGCGCCGAAGATGAATGCGGCCACCACCCACTTCTCAATCTCGCCCGAGATCATGCTCGACTCCCAAGTTTCGGTGAGTATGCAGCCGCCATCGGGCAAATTGGATGCGATTGGGGCTTGCTCGACAATACTTAAGCGTCTACTTAAGTGTTATGTTCAGAGCCGAAGCCCATTTGGACTTGGCCTTCCAGGCCCTCGCCGACCCAAGCCGTCGCGCAATGGTCGATCGCCTCATCCAAGGGCCCGCGACCGTCAGCGAACTCGCCGCGCCGCTCGCGATGTCCCTCCCGGGCGTGATGCAGCACCTCGCGGTGCTCGAAGCCTCGGGGCTCGTCGTCTCTGAAAAGATCGGCCGCACCCGCACCTGTCGGATCGAGCCCAAAGTTCTCACCCAAGCCGAGCACTGGATTTCCGAACGCCGCGCCCTTTGGGAGCGCCGCTTGGATCGCCTCGGCCAATTTCTCGATGAAACGAAAGACGACTGATGCTCACCATCTACGGACACCCGATCTCCTCCTACACATGGAAGGTGCTCGCAGCGCTCTACGAGAACGACACGCCGTTCGAGTTCGTGACGCTCGATCAGAACACGTATCCGGACTTTCTGGCGAAGTGGCCACTCGGCACGTTTCCGGTGCTCGTCGATAGCGACCGCAATCGCATGATCACCGAGACCAGCGTGATCATCGAATATCTCGACGAATATTATCCGGGCCGCGTGCGCTTCGTGCCGAAGGATTTCGACACCGCGCTGGAAGTGCGCCGCTGGGATCGCCTCTTCGATACGGTTGGCACGACGATGACCAAGGTGGTCATGGACAATGTACGCCCCGAAGATCAGCACGACCCGATCGGCGTTGAAGCGGCGAAGGTCGCTGTGCGCAAAGTTTACACCGTGATCGAAGTGCAGCTTGGCGACCGCGAGTTCATCGTCGGCGACAGCTTGACGCTCGCCGACGCCTCCGCCGCGCCTTCGCTTTGGTACGGCACGCGCAACATTCCGCTCGACGGCGCCTTCCCGCGCATCGCGGCTTATCTCGAACGCCTGAAGGCCTGGCCCGCCTTCGCGCGCGCCGTGAAAGGCAGTGAGCCACTCTTTCACATGTATCCTGGCGCCTGATCATGGCAACGATCGCTCACGCCACCATCGTCATGGAGCGCACCTACGCCGCTTCGTCCGCGCGCGTCTTCGCCGCTTGGTCCGATGTTGATGCGCGTAAACGCTGGTCCGCTCCCGCCGCTAACATCCGGATCGAATACGAAGGCGCGGATTTCCGCGAGGGCGGCAAGGACGTCTCGCGCTGCATCGAGCCAGGCAACGCCGATTACGTCGCGACGGTAACTTACGTCGATATCCGCAAGGATCAGCGCATCGTCTTCGCAGAAGACGTCGTCCACGGAAACACGCGTGTCTCAGCAGCGCTTATCAGCGTGGAGCTGACGCCAAAGGGCGGTGAGACCCACCTCGCCCTCACCATGCAGATCGCCTCGTTCGACGAAGCCGGCATGGAAGCCGGCTACCAATTCGGCTGGAACGCCGCCCTCGACAATCTCGCTAAGGAATTCGCGTGATGACCAAACGCTCAACGACGCATGCAACGTTCGTGATCGAACGAGAGTACCCGCATCCGCCTGCCAAGGTGTTCGCAGCGTTCGCCGACCCAAAGAAGAAAGCACGCTGGTTCGGTGGGCCCGATAACTGGGAGAAGTCGAACTACAAACTCGACTTCCGCGTCGGCGGCAACGAGAGCATCAGCGGCGGCCCCGTCGGCGGCACAGTGCACGCTTATGACGCGAAGATATGGGACATCGTTGAAAACGAACGCATAGTCCTGGCTTACGACTTGCACCTAGACGCTACGCGCATTTCCGTTTCACTCGCCACGACCGAGATCAAACCTTCCGCCAAAGGCACGCGCCTCATCTACACCGAGCAAGGCGTCTATCTCGACGGCTATGACGACGCCGGTCAGCGCGAGGAAGGCACACAGCAGCTCTTCAACCAGCTAGAAGCCTTCCTGAACACGTGAGGCGAGCATGACAACGACCACTCACGCCAGCTTCGTCATCGAACGACACTACTCAGCCGCGCCGCCACGCGTCTACGCAGCTTGGTCTGACCCAGAAGCAAAGCGCACCTGGTTCGTCGAAGGCGAAGGCTGGGACATTCAATCCTTCAACATCGACTTCCGCGAAGGCGGGTCTGAGAAAAGCGTCTACGGCTTCCGTCGCGGCGAGGAAGTGTTCGGCGAGAAGACTGCTTTCAGCAATGAGACGATCTTCAACGAGATCATCGAAAACGAGCGCATCGTCTTCACCTATTCGATGGCGCGTAACGGCCGACGCTTCAGCGTTTCGCTGGCGACCGTCGAGATCAAGCCCGCAGACAAAGGTTCACGCCTCATCTTCACCGAACACGGCGCGTTCTTCGAAGGCGGCGACAACGTCACGATGCGCGAGCAAGGCTGGCAGGAATTGCTCGGCAAGCTCGACGCTTTCTTGGCCAACACCTGAAAGGACCATGACATGAAAACGTTTTTGGCGGTCTTCACCGGCAACACTGCCGCGCACGAACGCTCGGGCTGGGACACGCTGAGCGCCACTGACCGCAAGGCGCGTGAGCAGAAGGGTATCGCCGCGTGGGGCGCGTGGGTTGCCACGAACCAAGCATCCATCGTCGAAAATGGTTCGCCGCTCGGCAAAACCAAGCGCACCGGCCTCAACGGCGTCACCGACATCAAGAACAACCTCGCCGCCTACTTGGTTGTGCGGGCGGAAACGCATGAAGCGGCCGCGAAACTGTTCGAGGATCATCCGCACTTCACGATTTTTCCGGGCGAAGCGGTCGAGATCATGGAGTGCCTACCGATCCCCGGCATGTAAGGTGGCGCGATGACGCCAAAGCAGATCACTATCGCGCTCGACGGCGACGCCAAAGTCTCCGGCCTTTGGCTCGCGCCGCCGGAAGCGAAGGCGGTTTACGTCTTCGCCCACGGAGCGGGCGCAGGCATGGCGCACAAGTCCATGACAGCAATTGCGAATGGTCTGGTCGAGCGCGGCATCGCGACGTTGCGGTATAACTTCCTCTATATGGAGCGCGGATCGGGTCGCCCGGACTCGCCTGCGCTCGCGCACCAAGCGGTGCGCGCTGCTGTCGCCAAAGCAAACGAACTCGCACCTAGACTGCCCCTCTTCGCCGGCGGAAAATCGTTCGGCGGCCGCATGACATCGCAAGCGCAAGGGCTTGATCCTCTGCCAAGCGTGCGCGGCCTCATCTTCTTTGGCTTCCCACTCCATCCGGCCGGAAAACCAGGCAACGAACGCGCCAAGCATTTGGATGACGTCGCGATCCCGATGCTCTTCTTGCAAGGCACGAACGACGCGCTAGCGACGCTCGATCTTCTAAAGCCCGTCGTGAAGCACCTCGCCAAGCGCGCAACGCTCGCGCTGTTCGATCACGCCGATCACAGCTTCCTTGTGCCCGCGAAGAGTGGCCGCAAGGACCCGGAAGTGTTGGCAGAGATTTTGGATGCGACGGCCGAATGGGTTGCTGAGCGCGTCTAGCCGAACTGCTTCGCGTAAGCCTCAGGCTTAAATCCCACCAGCAACTTCCCACCGACATCCAACACCGGCCGCTTGATCATGCTCGGCTGCTCAAGCATCAACGCGATCGCCTTCTTCTCCGTCACGCCTTCACGCTGCGCATCCGGCAATTTCCGGAACGTTGTCCCCGCGCGGTTGAGCAAGATCTCCCAGCTCACCTCCTTCGCCCAACGTTCCAGCGACGCCTTGTCGATCCCCTCAGCTTTGTAATCATGAAACACGTAC
>JAPLOL010000160.1 GCA_026400735.1 Alphaproteobacteria bacterium
GCCAGCACGCTTTTGCATGCCGCCGGAAAGCTCGATCGGCCGGACGTCTGCGAATTCAGGCGCGAGGCGGACCTTGCGCATGGTCTCGATCGCGCGCTCGCGCGCTTCCACGCGGTTCACTTTGTCGGCGTTGATGAGGCGAAAGGCGATGTTCTCCCAGACGGTGAGGGAGTCGAACAGCGCGCCGCCTTGAAACAGCATGCCGAACTTGCGCATCACGCGCGCGCGGATCTCTTCTGCATCTTGGTGACGTCGGCGCCATCAACCAGCACTTGGCCGCTATCGGGGCGCATCAGTCCGAGCGCGCACTTCAGCGTCACCGACTTGCCTTGGCCTGAGCCGCCGATGATCACGAGCGAACGGCCTTGCGCGACATCGATATCGACGCCGTCGAGCACCTGGCGTCCGCGGAGCATCTTCTTGATACCGACGAGTTGGAGTTTCGCAGCCATGCTCTACTCCACGAAGAACGCGGTGATGAGGTAGTTCACCGCCAGGATCAGCACGATCGCCACCACGACGGCGTTGGTGGTTGCACGGCCGACACCCAGCGCGCCGCCGTTTGAACGATAGCCTTGATAGGCGCCGACGCTGGCGATGATGAAGCCGAACACGGCAGCTTTCACGAGGCCAAGGCCAACGTCCTGCGGCTCCATAAAGTTGAATGTGTTGCGTAAGTAGGCGGCGCCGTTGAAGCCGAGACTGCTCGTGGAGACGAGGTAGCCGCCCATGACGCCGATAATGTCGGCGACCAAAACCAGGATCGGCAATGTCAGCGTCGCCGCGACAACACGCGGTGCAATGAGATAGCGGAACGGATCGGTTGAGAGCGTGCTCATCGCGTCGATCTGCTCGGTGACGCGCATGGTGCCGATCTCGGCCGCGATGCCCGCGCTGACGCGGCCCGCAAGCATCAAGCCCGCAAGCACTGGTCCAAGTTCGCGCGTGATGCCGAGCACCACGATGTTTGGCACGAATTGCTCAGCGTTGAAGCGCGCGCCGCCGACATAGATGTTGAGCGCAAGCGCCGCGCCGATGAACACAGCCGTGACGCCAACGACCGGCAGCGAGAAATAGCCGATTTGCAGACACTGACGCAGAAATTGGCCGAAGAAGATCGGCGGCGAGACTGCTGCCGCGACAGTGCGCCCGACGAACGCGGAGAAGCGGCCAATTTCGGCGAGCATGCCGAGGAAGCCACGGCCAATCGGTGCAAACGGATTGATCACGCGCGCGCTCCGGTTTTGCGCACTGTCCCAGCGAACGTCGTCAGGATCTCGTATGGCGCCGTGCCGGCGAGTTCAGCGATGTCATCGAGCGGCGCATTTGGCCCAAGGAATTCGACCATGGCGCCTGGTTGCGCCTCGGCGCAGCCGGTCACGTCCAAGATGATGAGGTCCATTGAAACGCGCCCCAGAATTGGGCGCTTTGCGCCCCCCAGAACGCCATAGCCGCGACCCGAGAGCGACCGCAAGTAGCCGTCGGCGTAGCCAAGCGCGACGGTGGCGGCGCGCATCTTTTGAGGTGCAGTGAACGTAGCGCCATACCCGAACGTTTCGCCCGCCTCGCAATCGCGCACCTGCAGAATGGGCGCTTCGATCGTTGCGGCTGCGGAGAGTCTCGGATTGTTGGCGTCGAGCCCGCCTGAACCGTAAAGGCCGATGCCCGGACGGATGAGATCGAAATGATATTCGGCGCCGATCAGCGCGCCGGCGGTGGCGGCGAGCGAGAGCGGCGCGCGTGGGAAAAGCATCGACGCATCGATGAAGCGGCGCAGCTGCGTGCCGTTGAACTCGTGCTTGGTGTCAGAACTGCAAGCGAGGTGGCTCATCACCAGTGCGAGCGAAGTGTCTTTGAGCGCGCTCATCGCGTGCGGCAGCTCTTCAGGGCCGATGCCGAGCCGGTTCATGCCTGTATCAATGTGCAGCCCAGCCGGGCCGCTTGCTTCCCATGCTTTGATCTGCGCAAGCGAGTTCAGCACCGGCGTCAGCTTGTTGGCGACGAGCACATCAATGTCGTCCGATACGCCGTTCAGGACGAAGACTTGCGGGCCGTCACCGAGCGCGCGGCGCACGTAGACCGCCTCCTGCGACGTCGCCGTGAAAAACACGCGCGCGCCCGCTTGCGCCAAAGCGCGCGCGGCGCCGACAGCGCCTAATCCGTACCCATCTGCTTTGACGACAGCAGCGACTGCAGCGCTTGGCGCGAGCTTCCGGAAAAAATTCCAGTTCTCGACAATAGCGGCGTGATCGACCTTGAGCCGCGCAAGCCGCGGCGGCTCAGCCGGCGAGGGAGGAGAAGCGGGTGTATTGTCCTTTGAAATGGAGGTGCACCGTTTCGATAGGGCCGTGGCGGTTCTTGCCGATGATTAGTTCGGCGCGGTTGGCGACGCCATCAAGTTTTGCGCGCCATTTGATCCAATCCTCAGTGTTTTGCTCAGGTTCGGCGCGGCTGAGGTAATATTCTTCGCGGAAGACGA
>JAPLOL010000011.1 GCA_026400735.1 Alphaproteobacteria bacterium
ATGAAACTGGTGGAGCCGCCGGGCATCGCACCCGGGTCCGATCCGCCTATCTCTGCGCGTTTATCGCCATAGTCCGGTTGCCCGGACGAGTCGGATATAGGCGCATCAGAGGCCGCATGGAAGTCGCGCGCGACTGAGGCTAAGTTACTGACATGGCTAAGGACACCGACGAGGACCTAAGGGGCGATATCGACGCCCTGCTGAAAGCGATGGTCCGCGCCGCCTTCGTGGCGCGCGACCAGGTCTGGTACGCGGTCGATGATATCTGTGAGGAGGGCTCCGATCCGGACGCGCTCCGAACCTATGCCTCAGCGGAACTAGAGCGCCTCTGGGCCGAGCAGCGCAGCATCGAGGCCACGTGGAGTGGCAAGACCGATTGCGACCGCCTCGATAAGGCGTTCGACGATCTCGAGAAGCGCGGGATCGTCTGCCGGCAGGATTTCACCTGTTGCGGCAATTGCGGCGTCGCCGAAATTGGCGGCGAATTAGACGAAGCCGAAAGCCGCGGCATCCGCATTCGCGGCTACGCGTTCTATCACCAGCAGGACACCGAACGCGCCGTCGAAGGCGCGGGCGTTTACCTGAATTACGGCGCTGAGCGCGAAGGCGAGGGCGCCGCACTCGAAGTCGCGCGTGAGATCGTTTCAACGCTCAAGCGCAACGGACTCAAGCCCGAATGGAACGGCACCATCGGCCAACGGATCCTTGTGCCGCTCGATTGGCGACGTCGTTTGAGCTGCACGTAACCCCGTTCCGCGTCCGCATCTCTCCAGTTCCCGCGACTCGCCTTATCCACGTCTCAAGCGGAGGCGCGTATGACCAAGAAGCTCGCGGCGGAATTTATCGGCACGTTCACTCTGGTTTTGATGGGTTGCGGCGCGGCGGTGCTCGCGGGCTTCGGCATCATCGGCCAGGACGGCATCGCTTGGGCTTTCGGCTTGGCCATTGTGGCGATGGCCTATGGCATCGGGCCCGTCAGTGGCTGTCACATCAACCCCGCCGTCAGCTTCGGCGTATGGACTGCGGGGCGTATGAGCACCGCGGAAATGCTCGGCTACTGGGCTGCGCAGTGTTTGGGCGCAATGGTCGGCGCTGGCGTGTTGCTCCTCATTGCATCGGGCAAAGCTGATTATTCATTGGCTGCGAATGGTCTTGGCCAAAACGGCTACGGCTTGCGCGATGCGGTCACCAATCAGGGCTCGCCCGGTGATTACAGCCTCGTGTCCGGCGCGATTTTCGAAGTCGTGGCGACCTTTATCTTCGTCGTCGTCATCCTCGGCGTCACCCAACGAAGCGCCGCGCCGCAATTTGCCGGCCTGGCCATCGGCCTGACGCTTGTCGCCATCCACATTGTCGGAATCCAAGTGACCGGTGTATCCGTGAACCCGGCCCGTTCGCTTGGGCCAGCGATTTGGGTTGGGCTTCCCGCATTGATGCAGCTTTGGCTGTTCATCGCGGCGCCAATGTTGGGGGCAGGGCTCGCGGGATGGGCGTTCCGGGTGAGACTACTAACGGCGGACGAAGGCTAAGCACACTCAGCCGCCGCCCTTTGGCGGCGGTGCTGACCGTTCTTGTCTTCAGCGTACTGGCGTATTTGTACGGGCCAGTACCTGCGCCAAACGTGCCGCAACCGATCGGGCGTGATTGCGTCGAGCTGCATCTCTATTCGAACGGCTTTCACAGCGACATCGGCGCGCCCGCGAGCATCTTTCCGGAAGATCATCCGCTGCGCCGGATGTTTCCCGATGCGCAGAGTTTTCTCATCGGTTGGGGCGATGAGGCGTTCTATTATTCGGATGGCACCGACTTGATGCTCGGCCTCGACGCGTTGATCCCGCCGAGCGCAAGCGTCTTTCACATCGCCTACAACGCCGCGCCCGCGAGTGCATATCTCGGCCCCAACGACGACACCGCTGTCGCCGTCAGCCAAGAAGGCGCGCGCCGCTTCGTGGCGTTCATCGATCGCTTCCTCATGCTCGACGCTCAAGGCAACCCGATCAAAACCAGCAACGGCAAATACGTCGGTCGCTCCGCGTTCTTGCGATCGCGCGGCTCCTTTCATTTGCTGCAAGTCTGCAACCAATGGATGGCCCGCGCGCTGCGCGCTGCCGGCGTCAACGTGAATGCACGCGCGGCCTGGCTCGCTGGGCCGCTGGTGCGGCAGGTGCGGCACGTCCAACCGACTGCGTGCCCGATCCCCGACAGCGCTTCCCGGACGCAGCCCCGGCCTTGAGCCGGGGTGCGAGCCGGGACCCAGGGGCCAAATTCTCTGCACTTTGCCCCTGGGTCCCGGCTCTCCGCGCTGCGCGCTACGGCCGGGAAACGTGGTGAGGAAGGCCGAGTCAGCCCATATTGGCTCTGAAATGAGCGCCCAACCCGCACCTCTGCCAGAAGGCAACCCGTCCCAAGCCGACATCGCTTATCTCGGCCTTCTGGACGACATCCTGAAAAACGGCGTCGACCGCGGAGACCGCACCGGCACCGGCACGCGCGGCGTGTTCGGTCGCCAGCTGCGCTTCGATCTCAGCGCCGGCTTCCCGCTGCTGACGACGAAGAAGGTGCACCTCAAGAGCATCATCCTCGAACTGCTCTGGTTCCTGCGCGGCGACAGCAACGTGCGCTGGCTGCAAGAGCAGGGCGTCACGATTTGGGATGAGTGGGCCAATGAAGAGGGCGAGCTCGGCCCCGTCTACGGCAAGCAATGGCGTTCGTGGGAAACCAAGGACGGCCGCGTCATCGATCAGATCGCCAACGTCGTGAATGCGATCAAGACCAACCCGAACTCACGCCGTCACATCGTGTCCGCGTGGAATCCGGCCGAAGTCGACCAGATGGCGCTGCCGCCGTGCCATTGCCTCTTCCAGTTTTTCGTCGCCGATGGAAAGCTGAGCTGCCAACTCTACCAACGCAGCGCCGACGTCTTCCTCGGCGTGCCGTTCAACATCGCGAGCTACGCGTTGCTCACGCAAATGATGGCGCAAGTGACCGGCCTTCAGCCCGGCGAGTTCGTCCACACCTTCGGCGACGCGCACCTTTATCACAACCACTTCGATCAAGCCCGCACCCAGCTCTCACGTGCGCCGTACGCACCGCCGCAAATGCTGATCAATCCCGAGCGCACCGACATCTTCGCGTTCGAGTACAGCGATTTCAAACTCGAAGGCTACACAGCGCATCCCGGCATCAAAGCGCCGATCGCGGTTTAGGTCCTAGAATGGCTCGTCCGGCCAGTTCGCATCATCGGCAAGCAGTTCACTCAGCGCTTCAACGCGCGTTCGGAGCAGGGGCGCAAATTCGCCTTGGATGCCAAGGTCGCCGATGGTTGGATCGCCATCCCTGTACTGACTGAGTGCGTCTCGCCAGCGCTGCACGAGTTTGCCGACCGCCGCGCGCGGAATCCTACAGTCAGGGCCACCGCTACAATAATCGGTCGGCAGGTCGCCGCAGATCACCCACCAACCGATCGCGCCAGGCGAGCGAACGCTCTCAACGGCCCACACCGATATGCGTGTGGCCAGACGCCAAGCCGGCCAATCGCCGACAGCGCCATGAGTTAAACCCTCTTGCTTTCGAAGATAGTCCATCACCTTCTGCCGCTCGGAGGCGCTCCACGCCTCCAATTCATCGTCGATCATGGCGCGCTCTCCGCGGTTTTTTGCGCTAATGCAGCCGCGCTCGTTCGGCCTCGATCTCGCTCAGGAGCGCTTCAGTCTCCGTCTTCAACCGCGCTAGCAGGTTCGCGTGGAGGATCGCCCATTCGCGTTGGCTTCGCAGATACGCGGCGAACTTTGCGTCACGTCGTGCGAGCGCGATGATTTCTGCGATCGGGCGCTCGTCAAATAACGACACGCCGGACGAAAGGCTGTCCACCACGCCTGCGTTTCGGAATTCTCGAAACACGAGGCTCGCTTCGATCGTATCGTCGTAGTGCGAATAATATTCTTGGATATCGCGCGCCAATTCTCTGTTCTCGATCATGCCCATGTGGCCAGAGCTGATCAGTGAGTCATATGCTTGCCGTGATCCAAGATTGACGCGCACGAGATCGACGTAGCCCATTATGTGGTCGAGCCGATCTGCAGGGATCGGCGGCGCCGCCGGCGCGTCCCAGCTCTCTGTGGAAAGCACGAGCCTTTGCGGCAATCGCCGATGGAATGCCTGATCGTAGATGTAGTCCACGGCTGCGATGCGACCGAGGGCGGAGTCATAGAGCGCATCGTGCAGTCTGAGGTGCGACCGGAGGTCTTCGGTGATTTCCGAGAGGTGCCCAACGACAACGCCGCGATCTGCGCGCGCATCATTCCAATTGCTGACTTGAGTGCCCAAGAAAACGCCGAGCACGACGATCAGCAGATCGATCCAGACCGCGAACCAATTGTGCGAACCGAAATGCTCACGGATGCGCCGCAAAATCATGTAATGACCATCCCGCTCGCTGATTGCTTCTTCAGAAATCCGTTTTACCGAAACGCGCAATGCCTTGGTTGATGCCCGGCGGATCGAGAACGGTGAGATCGAGTTCGACGGGCTCGCCGATCCAGCGCCCCAAATAGGTGTGGTCGCCCAGATCATCGAGCGTAAGTGGATGGATCAAGATACGAAGGCCCGAGCGCGTGAGTTCAGCTTCAACAACTGGCAGCAAGCGCTCGTCGAAATGAATTTCGAACTGCGAGACGATGTGTGGTCCCGCTTTGTGGTCGCGTAGCTCGCCGACAAAGCGCAATGCGGAGAGGGGATCGCCGGGTTGCGCCCCACGGAGTTTGTCGCGCAAGCTCAAGGCCACGGCCCGCTCATCGGGCGAATAATAGATATGCGCGTGGTAAGGCGCGTCGCCCGCCGCGTATGTCATGGTCGATCTCCACCCGAAGCCCTAGCGCCCGGCCCCTCGGCGATGCCATACCACGTAAGTCATGAAACCGCGCGAACTTGTCTTTGCGATTTGTCTTTCCGCGTGGGCTACGGCCTGCGCGTCCCAGTCGCAGGAAATGCGTGTGCCAACTGAAGAGTTCATGCGAGAACGTGAGGCGCAGGGCGGCTCCATTCAGCCCGCGCATGCCATTCACGAATACGTTTGTTTGTTGCCATACGCAGGTCCGCATTGAAGCCCCGCGAACTCCTAGCCACAGCGCAAATCCCCGGTGGGGACGAACTGCGCCTCTACAAGCGCGACACAGATTTCATCATCTCGCTTGGCGCCAATGAGCTGATGTCGAGCCGCCTGCGCGGCTCAGAAGAAGCGCTCGCGCTGCTCACCTGCGACCGCCTGCAAAACATCGAGGCGCCACAGCTGCTCATCGGCGGCTACGGCATGGGCTTTACGCTGCGCGCCGCACTCGCGCGTCTCGGCCCGCAAGCGCGCTTCACCGTTGTCGAACTCATCCCGGAAATCATCGAGTGGGCGCGCGGGCCGATGGCCGAAATGGCGGCCAACTGCCTCGACGATCCGCGCGTCGAACTCATCATGCGCGATGTATCCCGCGCGATCGCCGCCACCGAGCGCCGCTTCGACGCCATCCTGCTCGACGTGGACAACGGCCCCGAAGGTCTCGTGCGCGAAGAGAACAACCACATCTATTCGCTCCTCGGTCTGCAAGAAGCAAAGCGCGCGCTGAAACCGGGCGGCGTGCTCGCGATCTGGTCAGCTGCACAAGACGAACGCTTTGCGCGCCGTTTGAAGCACGCGGGCTTTCAAGTCGAGGAAGTGATGGTGCGCGCCGGCCGCGGTGGCAAAGGCGCGCGCCACATTATCTGGTTCGCAAAGACAGCGTGATGTCAGGCCGACGCAGCGGGGTTGCCGTTTCTTGCATCGCAGCTAGGTTCGCGGGGTGGGAGGCGGCGCATGATGCATTGGGTGAAACGGCTCACAGTGGCGGCGTTGCTCGCTGTGGCGCCGGCGCAAGCGGTGGCGCAGCAATCGGCGGCGGATTTTGGCTACACGCAACTGCCAACCGATATCGTTGGCATCTCACCGCAACCGGGTTGGCGCACCGCGTTCTTTAGCGTGCAGGGCACTGGCGGCGAATTGGGCGAGCTCACGCGTGAGCCCGATGTCACGCGCTGGCGCAATTTGCTGGCCTACATGACAGTGGCGTCGTGGGCGCAGCCCGACGTCAGCCTCATCGATGATGCTATCGGCGGTGTTAGGTCGCATTGCCGTAGCTCGGCGACCTTCAGCGCGCGCCCTTCGGGCGCAGCGGAGTCAGAAGCGTGGGGCGAAATAGTTTGCCTAGACACGCCGGGCCAAGCCAACGCGCTATCCGACGCGCCGCTGCAAATCTATGTGTTCCGCACCGTGCGCACCGCGCAAGCAAGCTTCAGATTTTGGCGCGCCTGGCGCGGGCGTCCATCCGATGTTGCACCGATGCTTGAGGCGCTCGGCGTCATCGGCGTAGGGCGCTTGGCGACGTCGCCGAACGATGCGCAACTCGCCGCCGCCTTCGCGCCCGTGATGCAAGCGCTCACCGATCGTTGGAGTGCCGAGATCATCGCTTCAATGGAGGTGTGCAGCCTCGAGGGCCCGCCCTGCGCAAGCCTCAATCGCTCCATGGCCGACTTGAGCTTCTATCCGCTGCTTGCCGCGACCGGACGCGCCGACAATCTGGCGGCGCTGGCCTATGTCACCGGCGACAATTCCGATCCGCAGGCTTCCACGCAATTCTATCGCAGCTTCTTCAATCGCGATCCACCGACCAACAACGGTGTTGGCATCATCACGGTGCTGACGCCGAGCAATCACAACTTCAATGCGGTCCGCTCGTTGCAAGGCGTCGCGATCACCATGCTTGCGGGCGGCAAAGCCAATGGCGCATTTATCGCGGCCGGCGGCGATGGACCGTTCGCATCGACGCAAGAGCCTGCGCGGATGCGTGCCTACCTGGTCAAGGTCGCGCGCATCACGGCGGCGGCGCCCGGAGGCCCGGCTTACGATTCCATGCGCTTTGACTTGTGGCCAAATGAGTGACGCTGGCGGCGTGACGGGGAGGCGTGCAATGACGGCGATTCAACTGAAGGCTAGTGACTGGGAGGCGGGCTTTGTGTTGCCGGGCTTTGCCATTCCGCCGATCGGTAAGCTGCTCGGCGCGCGCTTCGAGAGCCACGATCCAGTTGCCGGCGTGCTGCGCGTCTCGTTTCCCACCAAGCCCGAATACGCAAATCCTGGCGGCGCTGTGATGGGTGGCATCGCCGCCGCGTTTCTGGATGATTGCATGGGCCCCCTCATTGTTGCAGCGACAGGCGGTGAGAGATTTCCGGTGACGCTCGATCTGCACACGACGTACTTCAAGCCGGTGCCGATCGGCCCGCGGGCGCTTGTCGAAGCGCGTATCGATCGCATGGGCGCCTCAGCCGTGTTCACGAGCGCGCAGATCACCAGCGATAGTGGCGAGGTTTTGGTGCGCGCAGTGCAAACCGCGATGTTGCGAACGCCAGTGAAGGGCTAGAACGACCAAAGTGATTCCAAAGCTCACTCTTGTCGTCGCTGTTGCGAAAAACGGCGTCATTGGCCGTTATGGCGCCCTGCCGTGGCGGCTGTCGTCCGACATGAAGCGATTCAAAACCGCGACCATGGGCAAGCCGGTGCTCATGGGACGCAAGACGTGGGACTCGCTACCGCGCAAGCCGCTGCCCGGGCGCCAGAATCTCATTCTCACACGCGACGCGGATTTCAAAGCCGAGGGCGGCTGGGTTTACACTGACCTATCCGCAATGCTCGCTGCCGCGCGTGCGATGGCTGAAGCTGCGGGTGTGGATGAGGCGTGCGTCATCGGCGGCGCCCAACTCTACAACGCTGTGCTGGCCCAAGCGGATCGCATCAACCTTACAGAAGTGAACCTCGAGCCGGAAGGCGACGCGCATCTCGTCCTTGATCTTTCGCAATGGCGAGAAGTCAGCTGCGAGAACGTAGCGGCAGGGCCTAACGACGACGCAGATTTCATCGTGCGCGTCCTCGAACGCAGCTAGCGCCCCGCGCGCGGGCGCGTATGCTCCGCCCATGTCAGAGTTCGAAGTTATCGCCACCGGCCTTCAATTTCCCGAAGGCCCCATCGTCATGCCGGACGGCAGCGTTATCCTCGTTGAGATCCAGCGCAAGACGCTGACCCGGGTCTGGAAGGGCAGGCAGGAAGTCATCGCCAATATCGGCGGAGGCCCCAACGGCGCAGCGATTGGCCCCGATGGCGCCTGCTACATCACCAACAATGGCGGCTTCGATTTTCATGCTGTCGGTGGTTTGAACATTCCCGGCAATGCCCCTGCCGATTACACGACCGGCCGCATCGAGCGCGTCGATCTCAGCACCGGCAAAGTCGAGCGCCTCTACGACAAAGTCGACAACGGCAAACTCTCCGGTCCTAACGACATCGTCTTCGATAAGGCCGGCAACATCTGGTTCACCGATCTCGGCAAGAACTATGCGCGCTCAAAAGATCGCGGCGGGCTCTATTACTGCAAGCCCGATGGCTCGCTGATCAAGGAAGCATCGTACGGCCATGTTGGGTTGAACGGTGTCGGGCTCTCACCTGATGAAAAAGTCGTCTACGCCGCCGAAACCGAAACCGGAAAACTCTGGGCTTTCGACATCACCGGCGAAGGTGAAGTGCAGCGCAGCCCGCTCGGCGGCCCCGCCGGTCGTTGCGTCGCCGTTCAACCGATGCACGTCTTCTTCGATAGTCTCGCGGTGCAAGCCAATGGCGACGTCTGCGTCGCCACCATTCTCAACGGCGGCATCACCACCATCACGCCCGCGGGCGCCTCGACGCACGCCGCGTTCCCAGATCCGCTCGTCACCAACATCGCCTTCGGCGGCGCCGACATGCGCGACGCCTACATCACGTTGTCCGGGACCAGCCAGCTTATCAAAGTGCACTGGCCGGAGCCGGGTCTGAAACTGAACTTCGCGCCGTACTGACGCGTACACTACAAGAAGAATAGGGAGCTACGCGTGAGCATCATCGTCCACCATCTCGAAGAGTCGCGCTCACAGCGCATCCTCTGGCTGCTCGAAGAACTCGGCGTTGAGTACGAAGTGAAGCGCTATGAGCGGAACCCTCAGACGCGCCTCGCGCCGCCGGAGCTGAAGCAAATCCACCCGCTCGGCAAATCGCCGGTGATTGAAGCCAACGGCAAAGTGCTCGCCGAGTCTGCCGCCATCATCGAATACCTGGCTGAGAACGAAGCCTTTGGCGGCCTCGCCGTTGCCGCCAACGATCCGGCGCGCTTCGATTATCTCTATTGGCTGCACTTCGCCGAAGGCTCAGCGATGTTGCCGCTGCTGCTGAAGCTCTATGTCGGCATGCTCGGTGAGAACGGTGCGCCGCTGATGCAGATGCGCATCGACCCCGAAATCGACAACCACTTCAGCTTCGTCAACGCCCACCTCGAAGGCAAAGATTACTTCGCCGCCGATCGTTTCACAGCCGCCGATATTCAGATGAGCTTCGTGCTGGATGCCGGAAACAATCGTGGCGGCCTCGACCGTTACCCGAACATGGTCCGCGTCAGAAAACTGCAACAAGCCCGCCCGGCCTACCAAAAAGCGTTGGAAAAGGGCGGGCCGTATAAAATGGGCGGTTGAAGCTGGACTTTCGCGGCAACGCACTGAATGTCTCCCTCGAACGGAGAAAATATGCGCGCACGCGATTGTAAGATCGTCGCTACGATGGGGCCGGCCAGTGATGCGCCGGAACGGTTGGCGATGCTCATCCAGGCCGGCGTCGATTGCTTCCGACTGAACTTCAGCCACGGCGCCCGTGAAGATCATGCGCGCCGCATGCAAGCGATCCGCGCCGCCGAAGCGCACGCGGGCACTCCAGTGGGCGTGTTCGCGGATTTGCAGGGGCCGAAGATCCGCGTCGGCATGTTCGCGAACGGCGAGATCAAGCTCCGCTTCAACGATATCGTCACCATCGAAGCCTCAAGTGAACCCGGCTCAGACGGCCTCATCCGCATGCCGCACCCAGAACTCGTCGACGCGCTCGAAGTCGGCGACATCCTCAAGCTCGATGACGGAAAGCTGCAAGTCACCATCACCGAGCGCGCGGGCGCGCAACGCAAAGCGCGCGTCGATTTCGGTGGCGCGCTGAAGAACCAAAAGGGCGTCAATGTCCCTACGCGCCGCATACCAATCAGTGCGCTGACCGAAAAGGACAGGGAAGATCTCGCCTACGCCCTCGAGCTCGGCGTTGACTACATCGCACTTTCGTTCGTGCAGCATCCCGAAGACGTGCGTGAAGCACGCGCCCTCATCGGCGATCGCGCCGGCATCATCGCCAAGATCGAAAAGCCTTCCGCGCTTGCCGAGATCGAGGCCATCGTTGATGTCGCCGACGCGGTGATGGTTGCGCGCGGCGATCTCGGCGTTGAACTTCCGCCCGAGCAAGTGCCGATCGCGCAACGCAAAATCATCCGCACTGCGCGCGCTGCCGGCAAGCCGGTGATCGTCGCCACGCATATGCTCGAAAGCATGGTCGAAGCCGCAACGCCAACACGCGCCGAAGCTTCCGATGTTGCAACCGCAGTTTATCAAGGCGCCGATGCCGTGATGCTCAGCGCCGAAAGCGCCGTAGGCCGCCATCCGCAAAGCGCCGTCGCCATCATGGACCGGATCATCCGCGCGGTGGAGGATGACGAAGAATATTGGGCGTCGCTCCCTCGTGACATGACGCCCCCACAGGCCACTACCGCAGACGCCATCGCGCTTTCAGCACGCCACATCGCCGACGTCGTCGGCTGCGCTGCGCTCGTCGCCTACACCGCGACCGGCTCTACCGCGATCCGCGTCGCGCGCGAGCGTCCGCGTTGTGGTGTCATCGGTCTCACGCCGCTCATCGCCACCGCGCGCAAACTGGCCCTTGTCTGGGGCGTGCGCTCGATGGTGACCGAAGACGTAGAGAACGTCGAAGAGATGGTCTCGAAGGCCGACGCCGCCGTCCGAAAACTCGGACTCGAAGTCGGCGACCGCGTCGCGATCATCGCCGGCATTCCGTTTGGCCGGGCGGGGAAGACCAACACCATCCGCGTTCTCAGGCTGGAATAAATGATCCTTCGCCGTATCGCAGAGCATATGAAATCTCAGAATTGGGTGGCAATCGGCATTGATTTTGTCATCGTCGTGCTCGGCGTGTTCGTGGCGACCCAAGTCAGCAATTGGAACGATGCGGTCCGCGATCGCCAGCGCGGGCAAGAATATCTAGCAAGCATCCATGGCGAGTTGCTCACGGATGCGGCCGCCATTGAACGGCGCGCTGTCTTCTGGCGACAAGTCACCGGCTACGGCGAAGACGCGCTGGCGTACGCTGAACATGGCACGCTGAAGGACGGCTCGGCATGGCAAACGCTGCTGGCGTTCTTCCAGGCCAGTCAAATTTGGCCGTACACCGCCACAGACACCACGTATCGTGAGCTTACCGGCGCCGGTGAACTAGGCCTCATTCGCGACCGGTCCATGCGCGCGGCGCTTGCGGACTATTACGTTGTTCGCAAAAGCCGGCTCGATCCTTTGTTCGAAGCCATGCCAAGGTATCGCGAAGATGTGCGCGGCTTAACGCCGATGAACGTACAGACTTACATCTGGTCCAATTGCCATCACTCGTTTCTTGAAGGCGCGGAGGAGATGCAAGAGCTCATCGCTTGCGATTCACCGATAAGCGAGGCCGAGGCGCGTGAAATCTTGCGCAGCTATATGGCTGCACCTGAGATTGTCCGCGGCCTGCGGTTCTGGATGAGCACCAATCGTGTATATTCTGACCTATCAGCGCACGACCGAGACACCGCCATAGGACTCGCCGAACGCATTAACGCCGAAGCTAACTAGGCGCTCTTCTTCAGCCACTTCGGCAACAGCGCACCGTAATCGACCTTCGCGTCCGCATCGAACGCAACGCCGGCCGCGCGCAACTTTGTTTGCAGCGCGCCATTCTGCACCGCTTCGAACGTCTCGGAATTGCCGCCGATAAGTTCGTTGCCGATGAACACTTGCGGGATCGTTGTTGCGCCTGCGCGGGCGCCAACAGCGCGTCGTACGCGCCCGCCCCAATCTTCAGCCTGCATAGCAACCGAGTCCAGATCGATCGCGCGATACGGAATGTTGTGCGCCTTAAAGAGCTTCCGCGTCGCCCAGCAGAACTCGCACCATTCCAACGCGAACAGCAGCACCGGCTCTTCCGAGATCAACTTCTCTACGAACGCCGCAGCCTCCGCATCAACTGGCGCCGACGGCGCCTGCGCCGCTGCAGGAGCCGGAATAGGGCGAATATCAAACCGGCATAGCGGCGACGATTTCGAGATCGCTTCTTCTTCCGGTGTCATGTCGATAGCCACGTCTTCGAAGAGCGGCGTCGAGAGGTAGCGCTCGCCGGTGTCGGGCAGCATCGCCAGGATTGTCGATCCCTTGGGAGCCGTTTCAGCGACCTTCAACGCAGCGGCCAAGCTCGCGCCGGATGAAATCCCAGAGAAAATGCCTTCCTTCGTTGCCAGCTCGCGCGACAGCCGTAGCGCATCGCCGCCATTGACCGGCACGATCTCATCGATCCAGCGTGCGGCCTTGGCATCCGCCATCAGCTTCGCAATAAAGTCCGGTGACGTGCCTTGGATCGGGTGAGGGCGGAAGCGATCCTTCAAACCGGTCCCGAGCACTTGCGAATTGTCCGGCTCAGTCACGATGATCTTTGTCTCGGGTCGCGCTGCCTTCAGCGCGCGCGCAACGCCGTTGGCTGTCCCGCCTGTCCCGTACGTGCTCACCCAATAGTCGAGCCGTTCTCCTGCAAAGTCCCGCAGGATCTCCTGTGCAGTTGTCCTGCTGTGAACTTCGGCGTTAGCTTCATTCTCGAACTGACGCGTCAAGAACCAACCATGTGTGTCGGCCAGCTCAAAGGCCTTTGCCAGCATGCCGCTGCCTTTGTCCGCTGCCGGCGTCAGCACGACCTTTGCGCCGAGAAAGCGCATCAAGCGCCGCCGCTCGATGGAGAAGTTCTCCGCCATTACGATCACGAGCGGATAGCCCTTCTTCGCGCAAACCATGGCGAGGCCAATGCCCGTATTGCCGCTGGTCGCCTCAACAACCGTCTGTCCAGGCTTCAGCAACCCGCGCCGTTCAGCGTCTTCGATCACGGCGAGCGCTAGGCGGTCCTTCACCGATCCCATCGGATTGAAGGCCTCGACTTTCACGTAAATCGAAACGTCACGCGGCGCGATCGCGCCCAGTTTGACCACCGGCGTATCGCCGACCGTCTCTAAGATGCTCTCGTATTTCATGGCGGCTATTTAGCGCCATGTTGCGCAAAGCCCTAAGTGGCAATAGCGCCAATCAACGGGGCCGATCCCGCCACGAGCATGTGACCGGGGACCACGATGTGCTCTCCGGGCAGGAAAGCCCGCCTCAACGTGGCGGCGAGTTCGGCGGACCGGCCGTCGCGCCCGCTGCTTGCGCCGCTTTCAGCTCTTCATAGACCGCGCGCACGTCGTTGAGGATCTTCTGCTCGCGCTCGTGCAGATCGCCGTCCGCCTGGGCGATCTTGGTCAGCATGTCGAGCAGCATCTCGAAGCCGGACGGCGTCAAGAATTTGGTCGACCATTCGACGAGCTTCGATAGTGGCGCGAGTTGATCCGTGTTGCGGCAGAACTCACGGAATTCGCGCGGATCGAAGCCGTTGCCGATGTGCGAAATCGCCTCGCGCTCAGCTGTCTCGACCTCGCGCTCATCCACCACGCCGTCCGCCGTCACCATGTGAGCAAGGAAGGCGGAGAGGAACGACACAAACACTTCATCCGTGGTGCGTTCAGTCTGCGGCACGTTGCGCGGGCCGATGATGATCTGGTGATAGATCTGCGTCAGGATTTCTTCGACATTCTCCATGCTGTCCAAAGCCAGCGCCGCAGGTTTCGCCGCAAAGAACCGCTCCATCACCCGCGCCTCAGAGGTGACGTCCACCAAGTTCAGGCCAAGCTCCGTAAGCCGTTCCTTTGTCTCGGGATGAGAATCTGTCGGGTGCGGTGTGTGGTCGCCGAGCGAGAATGCCACCAGCGGTGGCAACTTTTCAGGATCGACATCGTATTGAAGTTTGTCTTCAAAGCTCGCCGACATATTGCGGCGGAACTTGCCGCGCGAAATGTCGTGGAGCGTGTCCTCAATCTCCTTGTTCCAAAGCATGGACAAGATGCCGACTTTGATCAGCGCGTAGCCCAGATCCGCTGGTGAAGACGCGGTCGATCCGATCTGGTCCGCGCGCAGCTCGCGTGAGCGGCTGGACTTGGCGGCGTTGCGCGCAAAGCAATCAATCATGAAGCGCAGAAACAAACGCGCCGGCATGAGCAGGGGGTTTTTGTCGTATTTCTTGTGCTCGCCGGCGGCCTGCGCCGCCTCTTCAAGGCCCCGATAAATTGGTGCAAAGTGGCGGCTATAGATGGTGTCCGCCCCAGAGAAGTGCGCCAGTTCGTGACCCACGACAGCTTTGACTTCATCAAGCGACAGTACGCGCATGAGCGGCAGCGAGAGATACAGCGTCTGCCCAGTCAGCAACCTGCGCGACGTCGGTGTGTGCATCGGGGCGGTGGTCGCGAAGAAATTGGGATCGAGACCAAGTACGATGTTGTCTGGCATGCGCGCGTTGGTCGCCTTGGCAATCTGCTGCACGAGCAACGCCAGGCGAGGTTGCTCGATCGGTGAGAAGGGCACCCCGATCACCGCGCCGACGGCCGGCCGGAACATCCGCAGCGTACGCCACAAAATCCCAAGGCCGAGCAGCGTGCCGATGGCCGCGAACCCCAAAAGGATCGTGACATGCACTTGGCCTAACCAGAACGCCTCGGCGAAATAGGCTGTGGCGGCGATGATCGCGATTTGTGCGACGACCAGCAACGCGACGACAACGAGCCCGAGAAACGAGAGACCCGGAAAGATGAAGCTCAGCAGCACGCGGTTCGCGCCGGTGAAGAAACTCGCCAGCGAGAATGCGAGGATCAAGGCTAGGCCCGCAACTGCCGTCGCCGCGCACACGAGCAGTAGCGTGTAGTGGTTCTGGATGTTCGCGCACACCGGCGAAAGCGAAAGGCTCGGGCCTCCCGGCAAACATAAATGGGCAATGTCTGAGAGGCTCGCGCCTTCCGCTGCGGCGGCGGATTGAATGATGTAGAGCGTCAACGCCGCGCCGAGCGCGGGAATGAACAAAGCCGCGAAAATCGCGCGAAGTGCTGGCATTCTGCAGTCCCCCCGGCCCAACGCTAAACATGCAAGCGACGTTGCGGCAAGCCCCAGATGGGGCGCCTCCGATGTTGCCCGCGTGCCGAAGATCGGCGCACACTGGGGCGAAAGCAGGAGAATTTGATGCAGACGGTGCGGATTCCGGATGACGTTGCCCAAACCCTGGTGTCGTCGCCCGCCTACGCCTCCGATGCGATCCACGAAGCTTATCGATGGCTGCGCGCCAACGACCCTCTCGGCGTCGCCGAAGTGGAAGGTTTTGATCCCTTCTGGGTGGTGACCAAGCACGCGGACATCTTGGAGATCAGCCGCAACAACGCGCGCTTTCCGTCCGCCGTGCGCAGCACGACGCTGACCAGCCAATCCGGCGAAGCGCGCGCCCGCGCCATCACCGGCACGCCCCATCTTGTGCGCTCGCTGGTGCAGATGGATGAGCCGGACCACATGAAATATCGGCTGCTCACGCAAGCCTGGTTCATGCCGGCGAACGTCAAGAAGCGCGAGGAGGATGTGCGCGCACTCGCCAAGCAGGCCGCGGATCACTTCGCGTCGCTCGGCGGCCAATGCGATTTCGTCAAAGACGTTGCGATGCACTATCCGCTGCGTGTCGTGATGAACATTCTCGGCGTGCCGGAGGCAGATTTCGGCCGCATGCTGCGGTTGACGCAAGAATTGTTCGGCGCATCAGATCCTGACACCGAGCGTTTCAAGGCCGCGCTGAGCGATGAACAGTTCGCGCAATTGCTCGTCGGCGTCGTGCAGGACTTCACCGAATATTTCGAGGCAATCACCGCCGATCGCCGCGCCAACCCGCGCGACGACCTCGCTACGCTACTTGCAAACGCCGAGATCAACGGCGCGCCGCTGCCGCCGTTCGAGCGCACTGGCTATTACACGATCATCACCACCGCCGGGCACGACACGACGTCATCCTCGACCGCCGGCGCCATGTGGGCGCTCGCGACGCAGCATGGATTGTTCGATCGTGTCAAAGCCGATCCGTCTCTCATTCCGGCTTTGATCGAGGAATCCATCCGCTGGACCACGCCGGTCAAAACCTTCATGCGCTCGGCCGCCGAGGACACCGAGCTACGTGGCCGCCAGATGAAACAGGACGATTGGATGATGCTCTGCTACGCCTCTGGCAATCGCGACGAAGATGTTTTCCCGAACAGCGACACGTTCAACATCGACCGCACGCCGAACCGCCAGCTCGCCTTTGGCAATGGCGCGCACTTGTGCCTCGGTCAGCACCTCGCGCGCCTGGAGATGCGTATCTTGTTCGAAGAGCTCCTGCCGCGCCTGAAGAGCGTCAGCCTTGATGGCGAGCCCCGTTACAGCGAGAGCTTCTTCGTAAGCGGTCTCAAATCACTGCCGATCAAGTTCGCGTTGGCCTAGAGCACGCTGCGCGCCTGCACCGTTTGTTTGCTCGCCAGCGAGAACCTCGCATCCGGAGCTGTGCCGTCCGCGACCAATTCGGCCATCATGCGCCCGACTTCAGGGCCGTGCTTGAAGCCATGCCCCGAGCCGCCGCCCAGCAGATACGCGCCCTCCAGCGAAGGATGGCGATCAATCAGAAAATCGCCGTTCGACGAGTTCTCGTACTGGCAGACTCGAAACTCCGTGAACGGCCGTCCCGCAAGGCCGGGAAAGCGCCGTTCCGCGAACGCGCGCAGCGACGCCGCGCCGGTGTCGCTCATCCGCCGATCGCCGGTGTCTGGGTCGAAATGCTCGCCGTGCGTGTCACGTGCGATCTTGAAGCCGCGGCCTTCGAGGTTCGGGAAGCCGTAATAAAGATCGCCGCCGTTGAAGTCGGCCCAGCCGGGGAGGTGGGACGCTTCAAATGAATCGTCGCCGTCCGGCGGTGCAATGAACGCCACTTCCTGACGCGTAACGAAGATGCGCTCGCCAAGCACCGCCGGAAACACCTTCGGCAACCACGGCCCACACGCCCACACAATGGCTTCGGCATCGGCTGGCGCGCCGTCCAACAACAAGCCGCGACCGCTTTCGCTCGGCGTTGCGTGAGCCAGGACGTAGGTTCCGCCTTGCTCGACAAAGCGCGCGACGGTCTCTTCCACCGCGCGTCTCGCCATCAGCGCGCCGAACTCTGGTTCGAAGAGTCCGAACTCGATGCCCTCGAAGTTCATTTGCGGCCAGCGCTGTCCGAGCGCGGCATTGGCGATATTTTGCAACGGCAAGCCGAGCCGTTCGTGCACCGCAATCGAGTCGCGCGCGTAATCGATCATTTCCTGAAAGCAAAACAGGACACCCGCGTCGTGAAAGAGCGGCAGCGCCGAACGATCGGAGAGCCGTTTCCATTCCTCCAAAGATGCCCGCGCCATACGTGTGTAAATTTCATCGCGCCCGTAAGTGCCGCGTGTCATTCGGCTCTCGCCGCCGCTGGATGCCCGCGCATTCGCTGGGCCCATTTGATCGACAAGAAGGACGGCCTTGCCCTTGCGTCTCAGATGCTCCGCCGTCCAAGCGCCGAACACGCCCGCGCCTACGACGATGATCGGCGCAGGTCTCGAACATCCCACGAGCGGCAACGCCGCCGCTGCGCCGAGAACTGTTCTACGTGTCGCCCCCATCAACCCGCTCCGCTACTTGACCCGTATCGTCGGCGCCGGCTTATTCATTCGAGCCACGTTTGCCAGCGCCGCAGTCGCGATTTCACGAAAGCGCTTCGACACCGCATGCTCCGGCTGCGTCGCAACCAGGGGCGCGCCCGCATCGCAGCTTTCGCGCAGCGCGACGTCAATCGGTATCTCCCCAAGGAACGGCGCGCCGACTTCCGCCGCGACGCGCCGCGCACCGCCTTCGCCAAAGATGTGTGCGCGCTTGCCGTCCGGAGTCTCGAAGTACGCCATGTTCTCGACCACGCCCAAAACCGGCGCGCGCGTTTTCTCAAACATCGCTAACCCGCGGCGCACATCCGCCAGCGCCATTTCCTGCGGCGTCGAGACAATCACCGCGCCCGACAGCGGCACGCGCTGCACCAACGTCACCTGCACATCGCCCGTCCCAGGCGGCAGATCGAGCACCAACACATCAAGGTCGCCCCAGACGACCTCATCGATCATCTGGCGCACCGCGCTCGTCGCCATCGCGCCGCGCCAGATCATCGGTGAACTCGGATCGACCAGATAGCCAATCGACATCGTCTTCAGCCCATGTGCGTCGAGCGGCTCGAGCATCTTGTCGTCGCGCATACGCGGCTTCTTCGCGCCAGTGCCCAAAAGTGTAGGCGCGGATGGCCCATAGACATCAAGGTCAAGCAGCCCCGTTTTCATCCCCAACGAGGCGAACGCGCATGCGAGATTGACCGCGACAGTTGATTTGCCAACGCCGCCTTTAGCGCTCGCCACGGCAATGATCTGCTTCACTCGCGCAACGCCGCCGGCGCTTTTCGGCGGCGCGTTGGCCGCAGCTTCAGCGGTCAACACCGCGATAACTGTGCTCACGCCCTCGACGCTGCGCGCGGCATCTTCAGCGCGGTCGCGGACGGGCACATAAAGTTCCGCGACATCCTTCGGCGCCTCTATCGTAAACGAGACCTTGCCGTCTGAGCGCGCTTCTAGCCCCGTCACGCGCCCGGACGTGAACAAACCCTTGCCGCTGATCGGGTCTTTGATCGTATCGAGGCGCGCTTTGACGCGCTCTGCGAGGTCCGCCAACTGGTTGTTCACGCTTGATCCCTTAGCACAGGGGCCACATATCGGCGCGCATGGGGGCGCGGCAAGCTCCCAAATCTGTCGCCAAGAATGGCGCGCGCCGAGCACCAGAAGGGGCGGGGAAGCATGCCTTGGAATGACCAATCAGGCGGTCCGCCGCGCGGCGGCAGCCAAGGTCCATGGGGCGGTGGTCCACGCAAACCGTGGGGCCAACAGCAACCGCCACGTCCAACGCCACCTTCGCAAGGGCCGGATCTCGAAGAGATGCTGCGCCAGTGGCGCGAGCGCTTTTTCGGCGGCGGCGGCGGTTCAGGCAGCACCAGCGGCGGTGGACGCCGAGGCTTCCGATGGCCCGTGATCGCAGGCGTGTTCGTGTTGGGCTGGTTGATGACTGGCGTCTATCCCGTCAACGAAGGCGAGTTGGCGGTTGTGACGCGGCTGGGCGCCTACTCACGCACGACAACGCCGGGCTTGCATTGGCATCTGCCGGCGCCCTTTGAAGCGGCGCGGGTTGTCAACGTCACTGGCCAGCGTAGCGATGAGATCGGCTGCGACCGCACGAGCAATAACTGCCCTGACGCTGAAGAAGGGCTGATGCTGACCGGCGACCGCAACATCGTCGATATCCATTTCAAGGTTTACTACAACATCTCTGATGTCGTCGACTTTACCTTCAACGTTCGCGATCCGGTCAATCTCGAACGCACGAGCGATCTCGGCGCCGTAGGTCAAGTGATCGAAAGCGCGATGCGTGAAGTCGTCGGTCGCCGCCAGCTTGAGCCGATCATCACCACCGACCGCGCCGTAGTCGAACAGGAAGTGCAGCAGCTCGCGCAGCAAGTTCTCGACGAATACGATTCAGGCGTGCGCATTCTGCAGGTTCAGCTCCTGAGCGCAAAGGTGCCGCCCGAAGTCGCGCCCGCGTTCCGGGACGTTATCACTGCAAATCAAGATGCACAGACGGCAGTCAATAACGCCAATCGCGACGCCTCGGTCATTGTCAACGAAGCAGAAGCTTATCGGGGCCGCACGATCCGCGAAGCCGCCGGTGAAGCGGCGCGGTTCAGCAGCGTCTATGATGAATACCGCCAAGCGCCTCAAGTCACGCGTGACCGGATCTACATCGAGACGATGGAGCGCGTGTATCACAACGGCAATCTCGTGATTCTAGATCAGCGTTCCGGCGCGGTGCCCTATCTGCCGCTAGACGGCATGATACGGCGGCCCGCGGCAACCCCGCCGGCGCGTCCGAACGGAGGAGGCAACTGATGAGCCGTTCCCTTGTCTCCGTCGCGATCGGCGCATTCGCGCTGCTCATTGTGATCATGAACTGTTCGTTCGTAGTGCCTCAGGATCGTCAAGCAATTGTCTTGCGGTTCGGCGAGTACGTCCGTGTGATCAATCAGCCTGGCGTCAACGAGCCTGGGCTCTATTTCAAGGCGCCGTGGGAGAGCGTTGTCATCTATGACAAGCGCAATCTTGGGCTCACACTGGCTGGGCAGGAAATCGTCGCATCCGACCAGGAGCTTCTCATCGTCGACGCCGTGGTGCGTTGGCAGATCACCGACCCGCGCCTGTTCTACCAGGGCGCCCTCACTGAACAGGGCGGCGTGCAGCGCATCGAGACCTACGCCCAGGCCGCGCTACGCCGCGCGCTGGGCAGCGCGTCTTCCGACGACATCATTTCGGGGCGCCGCGCTGCGATTATGCAGGCAATCGAAGATGACCTGAACCGAACGACCGCGACAGAACTGGGGGCGCACGTCGCCGACGTTCGCATTCGCCAAGTGGACCTGCCGTCGCAAACGCAACAGGGCGTGTACACGCGCATGAGTTCTGAGCGCGAACAGGTCGCCGCGCGGTTGCGCGCCGAAGGCGAGCGCAACGCAACAATCATTGTTGCGACGGCGCGGGAGCAGTCGGAGCGTCTGCGCGGCGAAGGCGAGGGCGAGCGCGCGCGCATCTTCGCTCGTGTCTATGGCCGTGATCCGGAGTTCGCAGCGTTCTACCGCTCGATGCGCGCCTACGAAACCGCGCTCGACGCCAACACGCCGATCGTTGTCTCACCGGACAGCGACTTCTTCCGCTACATGCAGCGTCGTCGCGGCGGCAACTAGCCTTGCAGCGTCAAGCCACAAAATGATCGGCGTTCAGAGCAATCTGGACGCCGATTGTCGTTTGCGGCTGGAAAATATGGCTGTTGCTCTGCATTGAGCCGATTGCACCCCACCGTCCACCCGTTACGCTCCGACTCATGCGCGCCATTCTTTCCGCCATCGCCGTTTTCGCTCTCGCCGCCCCGGCGCTCGCGCAGTCGCGCTTGCCTGCCGAAGGGTTCGCTGACCTCAATGATCGGCTTTCGCCCGCGGTTGTGAACATTGCGACGAGCCAGCGCGTAGAGGGCATCGAAGATCTGCCGCGCTTCCCGCCCGGCTCGCCGATGGAGCGGCTCAACGAAGGGCAGGGCGAAGGCGGCGGCGCGCAGATCACGTCGCTGGGTTCGGGCTTTATCATTTCGCCCGACGGCGTCGTCGTCACCAACAACCATGTCGTCGAATCCGCCGACGCGATCGAAGTTATCCTGCAGAACGGCCGCCGCTATGAAGCCACCGTCGTCGGACGCGATCCCGCGACCGACATCGCCGTCCTCCGCGTCCACGCCGGCCAGCCGCTGCCTTACGTCAACATGGGCGACAGCGACACCGCCCGCGTTGGCGACATCGTGATGGCCATCGGCAACCCGTTCGGTCTCGGCGGATCGTTGAGCGTCGGCGTCGTCAGCGCCCGCAATCGCAACATCGATGCTGGCCGCTACGACGACTTTATCCAAACCGACGCCGCCATCAATCGCGGCAACTCAGGCGGTCCGCTCTTCAACACCGACGGCGAAGTCATCGGTGTCAACACCGCCATCGTCTCGCCGACAGGCGCCAGCGTCGGCGTCGGCTTTGCGACACCTACTTCGATCGTGCGCCCGGTGGTCGATCAGATCGTACGCTTCGGGGAAATTCGCCGCGGCTGGCTTGGGGTGCGCCTCGCCAATATGAGCCGCGCCGCCGCAGATCGCGCCGGCTACGAAGGCTCAACCGGCGCCGTGGTCACGCGCATCACCCCGAATGGGCCGGCCGCACGCGCCGGGCTTCGCGCTGGCGATGTGGTGCTGCGCTTCAACGGCCAAGACATTCCCGATAGCCGCGCGCTGACGCGCATGGTGGGCGAAGCTGAAGTCGGAACCAACGTGAACATCGACATCATTCGCGAAGGCCGCCGGATGCAGATCACGGCTCATATCGAGCGCCTTGAAGAAACCGATGGCGGTGGCGCACGCGTGGCGCGGAACGACGATAATGGCGACACGCCGCGCCGTGATGGTGGCCCGCGTGGCGGTCGCATCTTCGGCATCGCCCTTTCCGAACTCGACGCGAGCCTGCGCGAGGAGTTCCAGATTGAGCCGAATGTGCAGGGCTTGGTGGTGCTTGCCGTAGATGTGGGCGCGGAAAACGAGGGCGTCCTGCGTCCGGGCGATGTCATCGAAGCGATTGGCCCAGAGACGACAAGCACGATCGCGGCGGCGCGCGCCATTGCGGGCCGTGCGGCCATCGGTGAACATGCCATCGTCGCCCGTATCAGTCGCGATGGCGGCATAACGTACAGGCGCTTGCAGGCGCGGAGCTAGATAAGGCCGCGTACGTCCGCAAGCGAGATGACGACCAATGCCTTCGCTCGCATGTCGTCGTTTGCGAGCAGTAAGTCCGGAACCATCACCGTCATGCAGCCCGCCGCGTGCGCGGAGGTGACCCCAGCATACGAATCTTCGAGCGCCAATACGTCGGCAGGCTCAGCGCCAAGCAGTTTCGATGCATGCAAATAAGGCTCCGGATGCGGCTTGCCTTCGTTCACATCTTGGCGCGTCACCACCGCGCGAAAGCGCGTATCGAGGCGATGCGCCGCGAAGTGCCGTTCAACCCACGGACGCCGCGAAGAAGTCGCTAGCCCAAACGGCAAGGCTGCTTCGTCCAGTGCGTCCATCAGCTCCACCGCGCCTGCCTTCAGCGGCGCCACGCGATCTCCGACATGAGCGCGCGTCAATGCAATGAAGTGCTCCAGCGGAAAGTCATCGCCGTAATAGCCCTTGAGTTGGAGATCGTTCGCCTCGCGATGCAGGCCGACGAGCGACAAGAACTGCGCATCCGTCATCGTCACGCCTAGCTCGGCGCACGCGGCGAAGTGCGCTTCTTTCACGAGCGCTTCGGAATCGATTAGCGTGCCATCGAGATCAAACACGACGGCGCGCGGTTTGCGCGGCAGCTTCAATCAGGGCTCCAGATAATCCGTGCACGGCGGCAGCGGTTGATCTGGCGCGTATAGCCCGTCGGCGCCCTGACTATAAGTGCGGCGATATGAGCACGTCTCATCGTGCGCCCACACCAAATCGGCTTGCGTCAGCGGCGCTGCCTCGAGCGAATCCGAATTGCGCGTGACGCGCCCCGGATAAGAGCCAGCCGCCGTTTCCAGGATGATGTGCGGCGCGCCCTCGGCGACGGTCTCATCCAAGCTGATGCGCGTGACGAACGTGTATTGATCATGGCAAGCGCCGGCGCGCTGTTGTTCGTCATCGGCGTCAAAGCACGCGCGAACATCTGCTGAGGCTGCAAGAGGCATGCGCGTTACTTCGTTCACTGCGCCATTGCTGACGCTGTAGAGGATGAGCTGGCTGGCTTGGCCGCCGCCACCTGAATACGCCTGGGTCGTCGTGAGCACGACGCCGAGCAGCGCGCGGTCATCGTCGCGGCCAACACGCACAATCACGGGCCAAGCATCCCAGCTGCTATTTTCGCCTGGTTCGCCAACTGCGATCGAGCCGATCTGCTCACCACCACGCACCACGACAACGCCGACGCCATCATTCACCGCGCACCAGACTCCATCGCCGGTGCACCAGCGTTCGGTAGCCTGCGAAAGTGCTTCCATGCGGTTGCCCGCTTGGTCGGCTACCGGAAGCGTCACGCCGGGGAGGGAGGGTTCAGCGGTGTTCGGTGCGTTCTGCGCAGCCGGCGGCGCGCATGCGCTCGCCAAAACCGCAAACGCCGCAATCATCAAGCGCTTCATGATACAAACTCTCCCCGCCGGTATCCCTGAAAGAACAAAGCCGCTTCTAAACCCATGTGATCGATCTTCGCGCCGGCTTCAGCTGCAACCAGCGGCTTGGCGTGATACGCGACGCCTAGCCCCGCTGCTTTGATCATGTCGAGATCATTGGCGCCGTCGCCGATGGCGAGCACGTCTTTGTCGTTGATCTTGAGCCCTGCCGCCTCGGCGCGCATCGCTTCGAGCTTTGCCTTGCGCCCCAAGATCGGCTCTTGCACTTCGCCTGTCAGCGCTGCGCCATCGTCCAGCAGCACGTTCGCCCGGTTCGCATGAAAACCAGCAGCGTCCGCCACGCGCGATGTAAAGAACGTGAAACCACCTGACACGAGCACGCACCTCGCGCCGTGCGCCGCCATCGTCTTCACGAATGTCGCCGCGCCAGGATTGAGTCGCACGCGCTCGTCATACGTTTTCTGCAATGCATCCAGCGCCAAGCCCTTGAGCTTCGCCACGCGCTCTCGCAATGCTGGTTCGAACTCCAACTCGCCTCGCATCGCGCGCTCAGTGATTGCCGCGATCTCCGCCTTGATGCCGGCGAAATCCGCCAACTCGTCCAGGCATTCTACATTGATGATTGTCGAATCCATGTCGGCCACGAGGAGTTTCTTGCGCCTGCCTTCGACAGGCACGAGCGCCCAATCCACAGGCATCTCGGCCACCGCCGCCGCCGCTTCTTGGCGCAACTCGCCGTCGACGCTCTCATAAATCCACTGCGCACTTTCCCAGCCGCTCAGCACCTCTGGCGGCGGCAACTTACGGCTCAGCGCCACGCGCCCAAGCATGAGCAACGCCTCGCGATAAGCGGGCTTGTCCTCAGGAGAGGCAACGAAAACGAGTGCGTGGGCCGTCATTGTCACAAGTCTCTAGGGCAGGGCCCGCCCTTGCGCTACTGCATCGCGGATGAAGCCTGCGCTCCTCATCATGGGACCGACCGCGAGCGGCAAATCCGCCCTGGCGCTGGCCGTGGCTGGGCGTATCGACGGCGAAATTATCAACGCCGATAGCATGCAGGTCTACCGCGACTTTCGCACTCTCACCGCGCGTCCATCGTTGGAAGAAGAAGCGAGCGCCCCGCATCACCTTTATGGGCACGTTGATGCCGCAGAGCGTTATTCCACTGGCCGCTGGCTCGCAGATGCGCTCGCCGCGATTGCTGACATCCGCTCACGCAACAAGGCACCGATCATCGCCGGCGGCACCGGTCTTTACTTCAAGGCGCTGACGCAAGGTCTCGCCGAAATGCCGAACGTGGACGCAGAGCTACGCGCGACCTTCATCGCGCGGGTCGAGCGCGAAGGCGCGCCGGTGCTACATGCCGAACTCGCTGCGCTTGATCCGCAAACCGCCGCGCGCCTCGAGCCGAACGACGCGCCGCGCATCACACGCGCACTTGAAGTCATCGAAACCACTGGCGAAAGCATCACGTCTTTCCAGGCCAACACCAGACCAGCGCTCGCCGCACATGAATGGCGTGGCATCGCGCTGACGCCTGATCGGCAGGCACTCTACGCGTCCATCAATACGCGCTTCGACAAAATGCTGGAGCAGGGCGCGTTGGATGAAGTTCGCGTCTTCGTCGCGCGTAATCTCGATCCAACACTGCCCGCTATCAAAGCTCACGGCGCGCCAGCGCTCAGCGCCTACCTGCGCGGAGAGATGACGCTCCCCGAGGCCACCGAAATTGGCCAGCGCGACACCCGTCGCTACGCCAAACGCCAATTCACCTGGATTGCCAATCAAATGCCTGATTGGCCCCGCATCGCTGCGCCCGAGCTTTCGCGCCGTGCAGAGACGGCGTTAGAATTGCTCGCAAAGGACTGAAAATGCGCACACTGCTCGTGGCCTCACTTCTTGCTCTGATGAGCATCGCTTCCGCTGCTGCGCAAGAAATACGCGGCCCGCAAGCCATGCTCGTTGGCCCGGAACCGGATTATCGCGTGAGCATCGGGGTTGCGCAGGGTGACGGCGAACGCGCTACCATTCGCGGGCGCCGGAAACTCGCCCCTGATTGCACGTGGGTGCGTGTGCCTGACATCAGCGTACCGATGGAGGCCATTGTCACGCTGCGCGATCCCGCCGCCGTTGGCGGTCCTGAGCGCTACGGCGTGCTCTACGCAACAACGTACAGCGCGCTCGTCGCGTACCAAGGCGGATCGCCCACGCCAGAGTATCACGGCTGTGTGCGTCAGCAGATGACACAACGAGCGCAGGGTCAATGAGCTGGGGCATCAACGAATGGGTGGCTGTGATTTCGGCCATCGTCGCCGTCGTTTCGTTCGGGCTGAACTGGATCGTCGTCCGCCGTCAAACAGAGCTGCAGTACGAAACGCTGCGCGCGGAAATGGACGCAGAAGTGATCGGTTGGTCGCACGAAGCCATCGATCAAGTGTCGCAAGCTGTCTCGCTCGCGCGAGGTCGCGGCGCCACTTACACCCCGGACGAGATGAAACGCATGGCGTTCGAAGCTTGCCAGCGGCTTTCGGCAATCGCAGATCGCGGGCGTCTCTTCTTTCCGAATGAATCTCCAGAGACCCACGGGCGGGAAAAGGAAGCGGCGTTCCAAGGATATCGCCCGCCTATCCTCGACGCCGTCGTCTTTGCGTCAACCCGCATCGGCCGGCTCGATACCCAAGCCATGGAACCTGACAAAGAGGCCGCCGAATTTCTGTCCAAATGCCGCCGTCTCCTCGTTTCGGAGGCGCAAAATGCTATCGACCCGCGCCGCCGCAGTCAGATGTTGCGCCGCCTCGCCGTGGGGCGCCTCGAT
>JAPLOL010000104.1 GCA_026400735.1 Alphaproteobacteria bacterium
TTCGAAGATGTCAGCGGCTATGACGACATGGTCATGCTGAAGAAGATCGACGTCGAGAGCCATTGCGAGCACCACATCGCGCCGTTCCTGGGCAAGGCCTATGTCGCCTACCTGCCGACAGACGCGGTCGTCGGCATCTCCAAGATCGCGCGCGTCGTCGAAATTTTCGCCAAGCGCCTGCAGACACAAGAGACGATGACCAGCCAAGTCGCGCAGGCCATCGATGAAACGCTGAAGCCCCGCGGCGTCGCCGTTCTGATCGACGCCGAGCACCAGTGCATGAGCACCCGCGGCGTCCACCACAAGGACGTGACGACAGTGACCACGCAATTTACCGGCGAATTCAAGAACGATCCGGAACTGCGCAACCGCTTCTTGAAGCTCGCCGGGTACGGCTGAGCCAAATAACAATCGAGACGATCAAGCGGCGGGCCTAGTGGTCCGCCGTTTTTCTTTGCATCAGCTCACCGGCACAACCCGCAGCGAATAGTTCACGAAAAGCGTCAGATCGAGATCGCCGTTGCGACGGAACGCGACTGGACTCTCAAGCCCAGAAATCTCCGGCCGAAATCCCTCGCCCATCGCCGACGCTACATTGCGTCCGTCTGCCACGATCGCGGCCATAAGCGGCGCACGATATTGCGGCAGATCGATCACCGTGAGCTGCAGCTCATCCTCATCAAACTCGACACTCGCGCGTCCGTTCTCCGAGATCGACTCCACAAACCGCGTAAACCGTCCCCGCGTCGCATCAAGCGTATCGTCGCCCCCACGAGTCGCGGTCCGCAATTGCACGACCACCTGACTCGAATCCGCGCGGCCGCCATAGGCTGAGAGCCGCATTGCGAGATCGACCGTGAACGGCCGCAGCACATCATCCTGCAGCAACGAGATCGTCACGTCGCTCGCCCGCGCGCGCCGCGCCATATCTTCAAGCGTCGCTCGGATTTCACGCGTGCGCACCTCAGCATCGCGCGAGTCCGACCACACCGTCGCATTCGCCAGAACCGCATCAGCGCGCCGCGTCATGGTGATCGCCGGCAGCACCAACTCCTCGTAGCGCTCCAATCGCGCGCCGGTGACGACAATTTCCTCCGAGGCCTGTGCAAACGCCGCCCCCGCGGCGCAAAGCACAAATGCGGCCGCAATCACATATCGAAGCATCAGTCCCTCCCGAGCGATGCCTCAAGCTGCGCGCAGTTCACGGCGGGCCGCAATCACTCGACCGCCTATCTCACTTCGATGTGAGCGCCTGGCGCGCCGTCTCGCGCGTTTGTGAACTCAGCGCAGCTGCACGTGGATGTGATCGTCGTGACGCGCGGCGCGGCAGCCTTGAAAGCGGATCACATCGCCGCTCACCCCGAGGCGCTGAGCCAGATGCGGCTCAACGAACACTTTGCCTATACCGCGCTCCGCACCCGTATGAGCCAGCCAACGCAGCACATAGCGCGTGCGCTCCTCGTCGAGCACTAGATCGCGGCGCGTGAACGGCGCGAACCATTCCATATTCCAGCGCCAGCCTTGCGAGCGCGTGCCGCACGGCAGCGGCTCGCCTTGGCGAGGTTGCTCGAAGCGCCAATAGCCGATGGGAGAGGCAAGCATACCGGGCGCCGGTGCGCCGCGGCGCGCATAGTGAAACGCGAGGTCGACTTTTTCGCCATCGTCATGCGAAAGATGCGGCGGCAACGGTACGCCGTCGAAGAACGGAAAGTTCGCATCGAGCGCGCGCGTCTTGGCGCCAGGATAGCGCCGCGCCACGTCCTCCGCGAGCGCAGTGAGCACGTCGAACAATTCCGGTGTCACGTAATTGCGATGTAGCACGCATGAGACAACCGAAGCGCTCAAGCCTGCGCGCTCAACGCACGGCAGCGGCTTGCGGCCACCCAACGCCGCGATCTGCCCGATTGGAAGCCACGCGACGGCGTAGAGCGCTACAAATAGCCCGGCCAAGCCAAGCGACGTCGAAGCCCAAGAAAATCGCGGCCGCAGCCAGAGCGCCAATCCATATGTCGCGCCTCCAATCTGCGTGAGCAGCGTCAGCAGAACGATCACCCCGGCGTGCATCCCCAACCGCAACATGCGCTATCGGGCCCCTTCGCCCGCCGCGGTCAGGCGCGGCTTCACTTGCGCTGCTTGAAACTCAGCCTCCGTCATGTGCTCTGGCTTATGCACCAACGTCGTGAGCACGAAGCTCAGCAACATCAGCAGATACCAGGCCCCCATTTTCTCGATTGGCACGAGATGCCAACCGTCGCGCTGGCTCGGGTAAACCCAAGCCGCCGCGAACGTGCCGGCGTTTTCTGCGAACCAGATGAACAGCGCCACCAAGAGATAGCCCATCAGCATCGGCATCCGGCGCGGCGCACGATCCGGTGCGAACACGAACCAGGCGCGGCCGAATATGAGCGCCGAGAACGCAAACAGGCCAAGGCGAATATCGATCGTGTAGTGGTGCGAAAAGAAGTTGATGTAGGCGAGCAGCGCCAAAAGCCACGTCGTCCAAAGCGGCGGATAGTTGATGTACTTGATCTCAAACAACCGCGTCGCGCGCGCGATGTACGAGCCCACGCAAGCATACATAAACCCGGAGAACAACGGCACACCGCCAATGCGAAGCAAGTTCTCTTCCGGATAAATCCAGGAGCCATGCGACGTCTTGAAGATTTCCATGATCGTGCCGACGACGTGGAAGATCAAAATCACAATCGCCTCTTCCCAGCGCTCTAGCTTGGTGGCGAGCAGCAAGCCCTGAATGGCGACCGCTGAGAGAACAAGAAAATCATATCGCGCGAGCGGAGCGTTTTCGGGCCAGAACAAATGTGTGCCGACGAGCAACGTGATCATCGCGCCGCCAAAAAGGCACGCCCACGCTTGCTTCAGCCCAAACAGCAGGAACTCATAAGCCCAACCATTCCACTTGGACTTTTCCGCCCACGGGCGCGCCCAATGGTCAAACGCTTCGACCCGGCCCTTGATCTTGTCCTTCAGACTCATGGGGACAACGCTATCCGCTTTCCAAGCGCCCTTCATCCCGCGTAGAGGGGGCGGAATGAAGGTGGTCGTCGTCGGACTGGGCGTTGCCGGGCTGAGCATTTGTGCTCGGCTTGCGGTCGCTGGTCATGACGTCTGGGGCTTCGAGCAATTCGAGCCAATGCATGAGCGTGGCTCCTCGCATGGCGACACACGGATCATGCGCCTCACGCCCGGCGAGGGCGAAACCTATGTCGGCCTAGCGCGCCGCGCCGGCGCTGCGTGGCGAACATGGGAAGGCCTGGCGGGCCAGCCCCTCATCGAATGGACCAGCGGCCTGATGGCCGGCCCACGTGGCTCGCCCTTCGTCGCTGCGTGTCAAAAGCTCAGCCGCAAACCCGCGGCATTACTTCCAGGCGACGCGATCCACGCTTTGACGCGCGGCTACATAGCGATGCCATACGAGTGGGACGTGTTTCGTCAGGAAGACGCTGGCGTCATCGCCGCCGATGCAACGCGCGCGTTCCTTCTTCGCCAAGCGCCCAAATGGGGCGCGAAGCTTCAACACAAAGTTCAGATCGAAGCACCGATCGAAGGCCTGACGCTGCGCATCGACGGCGAGGCGCGCACCTTCGACGCCATCATCGTTACATCAGGCGCATGGGCCGGTCGTATGTTGCCGGAGTTCGCCGGAAAGCTCGCCGTGAAGCGCCGCGTCGTCGGCTGGTTCGAAACCAGCGCACCGCGATTGTTGCCGGTGATCTGCGCGGACAATGACGTCGGCGTCTTCGGCATGCCTGCCCCGCGCGGCTTTTACAAAATCGGTTTGCACTCAGTAGGCGGCGCTACCGATCCCGATAACGTGCGCGAGCCTGATGCGAGCGACGCGGAACTCCTCAGCGCACACGCAGCGCCACTATTGCCAAAACATAATCCCATGCCCGTCCGCATGCAGCGTTGCCTCTACACGGTAACGCCTGATGAAAACTTCATCGTCGCGCCAAGTTCCAAAAACGATCGCGTACTGATGTTCTCCGCGTGCTCCGGACATGGTTTCAAGTACGCACCGATATTTGGCGAATTGGTGCAAGAATGGCTGACAGGCGCACCTTCGCAGGAACTCGAGGCGCTGATGAAACCTGGATCAAATGTAAATCGATTGGGCGCCGCGAAGACGTGATGCGCCACATTGTGGTCCCCATAGGCCATTAGTAATAGCGCCATGAACGCAGAGCATTTCATTACAGCAGCAGATTCTCTGCGCTCACGCGCATTGCATTCAGGCGTTGATATCAATGCGTCGAACTATCTCGTGCACGCCGCCCTCTTGCGCGCGCTTCGTGAGCGGCCGTTCGAAGAACTGACGCCCGATTTGCTCGCGCGAGAGGTCGAGCGCGCACACAAAAAGCTGAGCTAACGTTTCCCTGCTTCGCCTTGCCCGGCCAACACACTGGGCAAGGTCAAGCGCTTAAACCGATGTAAGCGCGCCAATGCCAGGACCAGGTTCCGGCGCAACCGTGAACGCGCTGACACGCGTCGTCTCATAATCCTTAGACAGAATCGTCGACACCGCGAAGAATTCCGCCGTGGCGTGATCGGGCGTAAGTGTGAGCAGCAGAAAGCCGTGATCCGTAGAATCGTTGAACTTCACGTGCGGATTGCGTGCACGAACGCCGCCATCGAAATCAACGCCAAACGGCTGGAAGTACGATGAATCGCTAGGCGACGTGATCGACGTCGTGCCGAACTCAACCGCAACGCGGCCTGTCGTGTCGTTCAACTCATTCGCCCATGCTGTATGTGTGTCCCCGGTCAGCACGATCGCGTTGCCTTGCGCAGCGCGCATGGAGGCAAACACACGTGTGCGCGCGCCGGGGTAGCCGTCCCAGGAATCCGTATTCAGGGGGAACGGGAAGCGGGTGAGCTTCAGCTGCTGCTTCACGCCCGGCAACAAACGCTCCAGTGCATCAGCGAGCGCCGCTGGCGTGCCCGAAAGATCCGGCGCATTCACCGGCGCCATCAGGATCTGATTGCCGAGCACCTGCCAGGTCGCCCCAGTGCGCACCGACGCATGGAGTTGATCGGCAAACCATTGCTCTTGCGCCGCGCCCATCAGCTGGCGCTCTGACGAATTGAGCAGTTCATTCAGCTTCGGCACGTCCGGCGCGATGAAGAAACCCGCAGGCAAATCCTTAGGACGCGACACCAACCCTTGCGCACGCCGCCAATCCAGCACCGGACGCGTCTCGGCGCCGACCGCTTCGTAGACGCGTGGCAGCATCTGCATGCCAGGCACGTCAGGCTCACCGTCGCGAATAGCAACGGGCGCCGTTGGATTGGTGAAATTCCAACGCTGCATCTCGATCGGCAGCTGCGAATTGTAATCAAACGGCTCAGTGCGCGCGAGCAAACGCGTCTCCACCATAATCAGCGACGCGAGCGTGCCGTATTGGAAAGAGCGATTGATCGCCTCAAACGCGGCGCCCGGCTCCGGATCGCGTATTGGCATCCACTCGTAATACGCTTGCAGCGCCGCCTGCTTGCGGTTTGCCCACTGCCCTTCGCCTTCGTTGTGGTTCTCCGCGCCAGTGGCGAATGAGTTGTTTGCGGTCTCGTGATCGTCCCAAACCACGATCCACGGCGCGACAGCGTGCGCCGCCTGCAGTTCGGCCTGCGTTTTGTATTGCGCGTGGCGCGCGCGATAATCGCCCAAGCGAATGCACTCAACCTCCGGCGACGGAATACGTCCCAGCTGCGTCGCGACTTCGCCGCCATACCCAGCAACGCCGTACTCATAAATGTAGTCGCCAAGGTGCACGACAGCATCGAGATCGTCGCGTTGCGCCAACGCTTCATACGCATTGAAGAAGCCGTGCGGGAACGAGGCGCACGAGACCACCGCGAATTTCACTTCGTTGAGCCGCCCCTGCGGCAGCGTCCGCGTCTTGCCGACAGGGCTCGCGCCGTCGCCAGCGCGGAAGCCGTAAAAGTACGGCGCACCTGGGCGCAAACCAGTGACGTCAACCTTCACCGTGTAGTCGCGTGCCTCGTTCGTCTCGAACACGCCCGTCTTCACCACGTCGCTAAGTTCGCGATTGCGCGCCACGATCCAGCGCACTGGCACGGCGCCTGGATTCTGCGGCGACACACGCGTCCAGATGATGACCTTGTTGTTCTGCGGATCGCCCGAGGCGACGCCATGATTGAAGGCGACTGGCCCGTCATAGGCAGGCGTCTCGACACTCTGCGCACACGCCGCGACCGCGCCTGTTGCAGCAGCCGCAAGTGCGCCGCGGCGCGTCCATCCCCGTTTCGCCATATCGTCCTCCGCGCGCATTTTGACCCGCGCCGCAGCGTCTCACAACTGCCCTCCGCGCGCCGTCACGCGTCCACGACGCTTTGTCACCCCCGGAGTACCGGTGTTCGCCCTTCGCGGACCTCGGATTGGCGGCTAGGGAGAGGCCGTGGACGACGATAGCGATCAGGAAACCGACGGCGAGGTTCGCAGCGCCATAGCGCCTGCCGACGCGGGCGAGCGCGTGGACGCCTGGCTCGGCAAGCTCTGGCCAGACCTCTCGCGCTCACGCGTGCAAGGCCTGATCGGCGCCAGCAAACTCACGGTCGACGGCGCGCTCGTGACGCACGCCAAGGACAAACCGCGCCCCGGCGCCACATACGCGCTAACATTGCCCCCGCCCGAACCGGCCGCGCCGCAACCCGAAGCCCTGCCCCTCACCATCGTCTATGAAGACGAACACCTCATCGTTCTCGACAAGGCCAGCGGCATGGCCATGCACCCCGCGCCTGGCTCGATGCGCGGCACGGTCGTGAACGCGCTGCTCGCGCATTGCGCGGACTCGCTCTCCGGTATTGGTGGCGTGGCGCGCCCTGGGATCGTCCACCGCATCGACAAGGACACCACAGGCCTCGTCGTCGTCGCCAAACATGACGCCGCGCACACCGGCCTCGCCAAGCTGTTCGCAAAGCACGATCTTGAGCGCGTCTACTACGCCGTAACACGCGGTGCGCCGAAGGATCGAACCGCGCGCATTGAAAACAAGCTGGTCCGATCAAGCGAGGATCGGCGCAAATACGTGGTCGCTCGCAATCCGGAAACCGAAGCGGGCAAAAACGCGATCACCGATTATTGGACAGTCGAAAATTACGGCCAACAAAGCGGCGCATCTGTGGGACGCGCAGCAGCCGCGCTACTCGAATGCCGCCTCCACACCGGCCGCACGCACCAAATCCGCGCCCACCTCACGCATCTGGGTTGCCCGCTTATCGGCGACCCGCTCTACGGCAAGCAGCGCGCGTTCAAAGCCGAAGGCCCTCACGCGGAAGAAGCAGCCACAGCTGTAGCCGCCTTCCCGCGCCAAGCGCTCCACGCTGCAGTGCTCGGCTTCAAGCACCCCGTCACGCACGAAGAGCTTCGCTTCGAAAGCGAATTGCCCGCAGACATGACGGCTCTAATTGAAATTCTCCGACAGCTCTAAGCGCGCGGCGCATTTCTGCCGCATTGCCCTTCTTCGTTGCGCACGAGGGAGCGAGGGGTGAGCAATTCAGCGATCACTATTGATCCGCGTGCGCGCGCGCTGTCATTCATGGCGGCGGCTGGCATCGTCACGCTCGCCTGCATTGCGCTGCTCCTATTTTCGCGCGTGGTTCAGTACGCCGACACGCGCGACACCAGCGTGCATGTATTCATGACCGAAGAGCCGCGCCCGGCGCCACCGCCACGCGCCACACCACCTGCGGCGCGCATCAACGCGCCCAATCCGCTCGCCGCGCCCGCGCCGACACCACTGCCCGTCGATAGCGCACTGCTTCAGCGCGCAATGAATTGCTTCAACCGCCTCAACCGAGATCGCCCAGCCGATTGTCCGCGCGAGGCGCTCGAAGAGGACCCAGGCGACCGCGAACGAACGCGGAGCGCCTACGACCCGACGCCACGTCCCGCGCCGCCTGTCGAATATCCTATGGGTATCGATCCGCCATGCGACCGCGGCATCCATCTCACAGGCGCCGGCATTGCTGGGTGCGTCGCCTTTGGCATCACGCCGCCGCCGCCGACACGGAGCGCCGAAGAAGTCTGCGTCGCGGGCCGTGTCGGCCCCTGCCACCCACCGGAATTCCGCGAAGAGGACGTCGTTCGGCTCCGCCACACCGACTGAGTTCCCTCTGTAAGGAACATGTATCGGCCGTCTCGTCCGAGCTTGCGAAGCGGCGTAGCGTGTCCGCGCTGCAAGAACGGGCGAACTACCAATGTCGAACCTTCCAAACGCTGACCGCGTGCTGACGGCTGTCGCCGGTCTGGCGCTCTTCACACTCAACGAAGTGCGGATGTTCAATTGGCTGCCGCGCGCCCCCGATCCGGGCAACGGCCAAACCCACGCCGTCTCGATCCAGATCATGGATGCGGCGGCCCCTGTGTATTTAAGTTTGGTTGATTTGACCGTCCGCTGGGGGCTCGTCGCTCTGGTTGTGGCGCTCTGCGCTTGGGCCGTCGCTGAAACGTTTGGGAAACAGCCGCAGCTCGCGGACTGACCCTTGAACCACTAAGTTTAGCGCCTATCTCCGAACGTTCCGGACCCTGATTCTAGCGATTGATTTCGTTTCGCTTGCCGAATCAGTGCGTTCACTTTATGTTCTAATAATTGCCTAACGTCGGCCACGGCGAAGGCTTGAATGGCTCCCTATATAGGGGGCTACGGCGGCAACCGGCTGGCGCTCTCGCACGTACTAGAGAAGCAACCGATTTTCCCGCCTTAGGAGGGGTCCTACCACCACATGGCATCAACCGCGCTCACGCTTGCTCTCAGCCCGGAACAGGGGCTGCAGCGGTATCTCTCGGAGATCCGCAAGTTCCCGATGTTGACCAAAGAAGACGAGTTCATGCTGGCAAAGCGCTGGCAGGAGCACGGTGACTCACAATCCGCGCACAAGCT
>JAPLOL010000100.1 GCA_026400735.1 Alphaproteobacteria bacterium
GAGCAGCGTCGAGGTGACCACCGGGCCCCAACCGCCGCCGCCGCTCGCGTCCAGAAAACCACCGGCAATGCCGAGTGGAATGACGTGCTTCAGATGCGGCGGCTCATCCCTTAGCGGACGCAATGCACGGGACAGCATGTAGAGCCCGAGCACGCCGAGATACGCGATGACGATCGCTTTGATGAACGTCGCATCGAAGCCGGTCAGCAAATACGCGCCGATCACACCGCCAACCACGCCAGCTGGCGCAAGCCGCCAGAACAGCTTCCAATCCACGTTCTTGTGCAGCATGTGCGAGGCGCCAGACGCGCCGGTCGTGAAGCATTCAGCTGCGTGGATCGTGGCCGACGCCTGCGCCGGCGGCACGCCGAACGCCAACAGCACGCTGGAAGAGATCACGCCATAGGCCATGCCCACAGCGCCATCGATCAGTTGTGCGAGGAATCCAACCGCGAGGAATAACCCAAACACGGTCGCCAAGCCGGGCCAAAGGTCCGCTGAAACTTCCATGCTTCCTCTTCGCTGGCCTGGTCGACAGCTTACCCCTCACATCGTAATGCGGCCAGAGAGCGGCAAGTTCCCGCGTTAACCATTTGCGGGTAGCGCCGATTCAATTCCGAGTAGCTCTTCAACGCGAACGACCCATCCCCTAACGGCAGGATAGTCCCTAAGATTGAAACCGCCGAGATCAGCTTTGCGTGTGTATGCAACGAGCGCGATATCAGCGAGTGAGAGCGCGTCGCCGACGAGAAACGGCGTCTCTTTCAGCTGCAACTCCATCCGCGCTAAAGCGGCATTGCCCTTCGGCAACAGCGACGGCTCAAGCTCATCCTCGCGCTTGCCGAGATAATGCTTGCGCGCAATCCGCACGGCGATCTGCGGCTCGTGGCTGTATTGCTCCCAGAACATCCACTCGAACATCTTCGCGCGCTCGAAGGCGTCTTTCGGAATGAGATCGGCGCCTTCAGCCAAGTGGAGCATCATCGCATTCGATTGCGCGAGCATACGGCCGTCTTCGAGGATCAACACCGGGACTTGGCCGGCGGGATTGATCGCTAGGAACTCGGGCGTGCGCGTCGAGCCATCGAGCGCATCGACTTCGATCCAGTCATACGCAATGCCGAGACGATCGAGGATCCACTTCGGCTTATGACAATTGCCGCTGTACGACGTGCCATAGAGTTTGATCTTCGCCATCGCCGCCTCCCGTGCGCGGCTTCTCGCAGCGCCCCCGAACCCCAGCAAGTGAATAGCCGTCACACCCGATGTGAGCCGTTACCGTCTGGCGCATAATCAATTTCCATGACAGTGCCGTTAGTTTTCGCTTCCCTCGCGTTCGCAAGCGCGGCAACACTTACTCAGATGAGCTCGCCCCATCGGCGAGTGTTGCGATCGGGGCGATCCTTTGACGACGACATGCACGCGCTGCAACACCGCTTTAGCGGCGGGCGCACAATTCTGCGGTTCATGCGGCGCGCCACAGGGCGCTGCGCCAACGCCGCCGCCTCCGCCTATTCCGCAACCACCGCCATTTCAGCCACCGCCCATGCCGCAAATGACCCGCGGCTTCACCGGCGTCTCTAGCGGCGGCGTCAGCAAGCAAGCGACGTTCTCGGGATCGGCGCAGGACGCTTTCAGTCAAGCCTCCAACGCCATCAACGCCGCCAGCAACGCGAGCAAGGGTGTGCTCACCTCCCAGCTCATTGCGCAGCAACCTCCGTCAGCGGCGCGGTTCGAGACCATCTGCAAGAGCACATGGTCGACGCTCGGCTTCGCGATCAAATACGATGGCGACCTCCAAATTCAGCCTGCAGGCCCGAACCAAGTCACCGCTCGCTATTCGCTGAAACTGCAATGGGGCAGCGCGATGGGCCTCATCATCTCGCAAGGCGTGATGGTGCTCATTGCTGCGATGTTCAATTGGGCGATCGCCGCCTACGCGCTCTTCTTCATCATCGGCTCGATGGCCTATACGGCTTGGAATCTGAGCAGCAATGTTCCGGAAAAGGCGCTCACCGAATTCATCAAGCACCTGCAGGGCGGCACACCAGCCACCGGCGGCTTCACGCAACAACCTTTCCAGCCCGCGCCGCAACAATTCACGCCGCAACCCGCTGCTCCCGCGCCGACGCCCGCGCCTGCCCCCAGCGCCCCGCCTGCAACCGGCGGTGATGCATCCGCGATCATGGAGCAGATCAAACAGCTCGGCAGCTTGCGAGACGCGGGCGTGCTCACACCTGAAGAGTTCGAGGCAAAGAAAGCCGAACTCCTGAAGCGCATCTGACCATGACTGTCGCCGTCGTCGCCTGCCCTCGCTGCAACGCGCCGTCTGATGGCACGGCGCGTTTTTGCACCCAGTGCGGCTCTGCGTTCGGCGCGGCTGCAGTTTTACCGTCGCAACCTTATTATGGCATGGGCTGCACCTCATGTGGCGGCGACGGTTCACGGCTCGCGGCGAACAAAGTATATTGCCCCACTTGCCGCTGGCTCCGCCCGCTCGGTGACAATTACCAAATTCCTGTCGACGCATTCCTCTGGCGTCTTGACGCCGACGCAATGAACACGCTGACCAGCATCGGCCCACTTAATTCCGCCGCGCACGGTTTATCCGAGAAGATTGGCCGGCCCTGGTTCGAAGCGTCGGTCAACGGTCTGCGGCTTTCCGAGCAACAGTTGCCGGACATTTTCGAGCTTGCGATCAAAGCTGCGCGTATCGTCGGCCTTCAATATCTCCCCGAAATCTACATCTCCGGACAGCAGATGTGGGACTCGGTGACGATGGGCTCGCAGACCTCATCGTTCGTCGCCCTCGGTTCTGTGCTCACCAACTTCCGCGGCGACGACCTGCTCTATTTGATCGGCCGCGAGATGGGTCACGCCCGTGCTGGTCACGCCCTTTGGAATACGGTCGTCCAACTCCTCGCCGGCCGCCAACCCGGCAACCGCTCGCTTATGTCCGACGGCATGCTGAGCTTCCTTTCACCGTCCAAGCTGATCGAAAGCGGCATCAACGCGCCGCTCATGGCTTGGCAGCGTCACTCCGCCATAACCGCCGACCGCGCCGGTCTACTGTGTGTTGGCGATCTCGAAGTCGCACGCCGCGTCACACTGCAATGGACGCTGCACTCCTTCCCGCTGGCCGCGCGCATCAATCGCGAAGCCTGGATGGCGCAGGAAGACGCGTCCGACGATAGCGCCATGGCAGCTTCCGAATTCGCCATGACTTCAACGCCCTACGCAGCGCGGCGACTCAAGCTCGCACGCGAATTCCACGCTAGCGCCGAATTCCAAGGCTGGCGGCGCGTCATCGAACACTGGACGCCGAAGCCTGCGCCGCAAAACGTGCAAGCTGCGCCAGTAGCACCAAAAACGCCCCCGCAGCAGGACATGGAGAAGCTCACCTGCATCTCCTGCAAAACGGTGATGCGCGTGCCGAAGGCGAAACTTGCGGGCACGGAGCCTGTGAACGTTCGTTGCCCTAATCCCGATTGCGGCAAGGTGCTGAAGATTACGCCGAAAAAGCCAAAGCCGCCGAAACCTGATTTGGTGTCGGATTGACGACACCGCCTCCCCCGGAGAACGCCAAGTTCGACGTGGCCGTGGAACCCGCGCCGCGCCACGAGGTAGTCGACGCCGAGGAAGACGAGCAGGCGAAACGCGAGCGAGAGGCGGCTCTCGCATCAACATTCGATCAGTCGCTCGCGCACAACGGGAAAACGGACGAAGAATTGATCGAAGAGCGTCAGGATGAGACGCGCATGATTTTGGATGCGGCAATCGTGGTGGGGATCGCGATCGCTGTAGCGGAACACGAAGCGTTGGACGTGGAGGATGTTGTCCTTCCCGAGATCAATGACGACGATGGCGGCGATTAATTGAGGTGATGGATCATGGCTGACCCGATGACACTCGACGACTTCTGGCAAACTGAAAATGGCCAGCAATTGCAAACTGACATGGCCGGCATGTCGGACGCTGAACAAGCGACGATGCTAAGCCAGCTGCAACAAGCGGCCGACAACGGCGACCTGCATCAGGACTTCAACACCGACAGCATGTTCCTGGATTCGCAGCTCGCCGAAGATAAGCGTGAGGAAGCCGAATACTACCAAGCCGAACAAGCTAAGGCGGCCGACGCCGGTGATTGGGAAAAGGCCGAAGAGATGGCCTCCAACGCCGAGTACGCGATGGAGGAAGTCAAAGATCACGGCGGCGATGTCGCCGATTCCGAAATCCTCGAAGCGCAACACGACCAGATGGATTTGGAAAACGCGGACTATCACCAGGAGATTGCGGACGACAAAGCGGCCTCTGCTGATGCGTATGCGGCCTCAGGCGATCTCGACACGGCTTCGATGTATGCCGATGGCGCAGCGAACGAAGCAACCGTCGCCGCCGACTACGGTGCGGCAGCTGATCAAGGCGGCACGTACGCGGATCAAACGGTCGATACGTCTTCAACGTTCGACGCGACTGCTACTGTGGACACGAGCGCTAGCGCTGTCGTCGACACCTCAAGCAGTTACGCTAGCGTCGATACCTCGACCACGACCACGGAATAACAGCGCTATCACGACCAGAGACAACGACACCCCCGCGCGAGCATCGCGGGGGTGTTTTGCTATCTAACGGCGCGACGCCTCGCGTGCCGCGCGGAATTCAGCGTTCGCGCGCCACTCTGGCCACTGATTGCTGTCGGCCAATCCGCGGCCAACTGCGTAGAGAGCTTCCAAGTCCTCAGTGCCACCGCTCATATCCCAATCGTCCGTCACTTCGTCTGACGGCTTGTGATAATTGTTGGCGACATAGGCGGCGTTGATGGCGTTACCGCGCGCTGTGCCGCCATCGACCATGTCGACGCCGTTCGATGTGTAGAGCACTGGGATGCCGATCTGCGCGAAGTGCAGATGGTCCGAGCGATAGAAGTAGCCCGCTTCCGGCGACGAATCCGGTGTCACGCGGCGGCCTTGCGCCTGAACCGCCCGCGTGAAGAGATCGTCCATCTCGCTTTTGCCGATACCGACAATCTCGACATCATGCGTCCGCCCTGCGTTGCTGATGCCGTCCATGTTGATTGCAGCAACGGTGTTGCGCGCCGGGAAGACAGGATGCTGCGAGTAATACAGAGCGCCAAGCAAGCCCTGCTCTTCCGCAGTCAGGGCAATGAACGCCACCGTGCGCTGCGGACGACCCGCCGCGTGATAGCGGCGCGCCAGCTCGATCAACGCAGATACACCCGTCGCATTGTCGAGCGCGCCGTTGCAAATGTCGTCGCCATCGATCGCGGGGCAATGGCCCAAATGATCCCAGTGTGCCGAGTACATGATTGTCTCGTCGGGGCGCTGCGTACCCGGCAGAACGCCAATGACATTATAAGATGTGCGCTGCTCGGCCCGCGTCTCAAGGTGCATTGAGCCGTTCAGGTTCATGCGCACCGCGCGGAAGCCGCGACGCTGTGCGCGTGACTTCAATTCGTTGAAGTCGAGATTGGCGCGGCGGAACGTCTCCATCGCGACTTCATTCGTCATCCAGCCTTCAAAACCAGCACGGCTCGCGCCGCGATCTTCGCGGACGATGTCCCAGCGCGCGCTGCCCGTGGAGGATTGAATGACCGCCCACGGATAAGCGGCCGGCGCCGTTTCGTGGATGATGAGCACACCCGCTGCGCCTTGGCGTCCGGCTTCTTCGAACTTGTAAGTCCAGCGCCCGTAATACGTCATGGCCCGGCCGCCGAAACCGCGATCGTCGCCGGTTTCGAAATCCGGATCATTGATCAGGATGACGGCGATCTTGCCGTGCATGTCGACGCCTTCGTAATCGTTCCAACCAAGCTCCGGCGCATTGATGCCGTAGCCAACGAACACAAGTGGCGCGTTTGCGATATCGACTGTCGGATCGAGCCGCCGCGTCCACGCCGAGAACTGCGTTGCGTATGTGAAGTTGCGCGCGCCATCGCGGCCCGAGATCGTCAACGTCGGCGGCGTCGTGAGCGTCGCGGCAACAAGCGGCGTTTCTTGCACCCACGAGCGCTGTCCGTTCGGCAGCGTCACGCCCGGCTCCAGGCCGGCAGCTTCATAAGCGCGTTCGATGTAAGCAATCGTCAGGCGCTCACCGTTCGTACCCGGCGCGCGACCTTCGAACTCATCGGAGGCCAATACGCGCACGTGCTCGATCAGAGCCTCGGGTGAAAGCGGCGGATGTTGGAACGCTGCGATATCGGTAGCAGGCGCCGCGCCCTGATCCGATGTTGCGCACGCCGCCAGTGCGATCACACCGGCGGACAGGATATGGCGAATATTCATCTATGCGTCCCCAACTGATTTGCGGGGAGCTTAGGCGCTTGCGGCGCGCCGCCTCAAGCGACGTTTATCGCTATTGTGGCATCCAAGGCGGCGTCGGCAGGCCCTGTGCACGCAGGAACTCGGGATTGAAGAGTTTGCCCATGTAGCGGTTGGCGTAATCGCAAAGCACTGTCACGATGGTTTTGCCCGGGCCGAGGGTACGCGCGAGTTGCATGGCGCCCAAAACATTGAGCGCCGAGGAGCCGCCAAGCGACAGGCCCTCCTCTTGGATCAACCGAAAGAGAACCGGCAACCAATCGAGATCCTCAATGCGGTAGGCCTCATCTACGATTACGCCTTGCAAGTTCGCGGTGACGCGGCCCTGACCGATGCCTTCGGTGATCGATGTGCCTTCGGCTTTCAATTCGCCGTGCTTGTACCAATTGAAAAGCGCAGCACCGCCCGGATCGGCAATGCCAATGCGGATATTTGGATTGCGCTCCTTCAGCGCGAGCGAAACGCCGCCAAGCGTTCCGCCAGAGCCGACAGCGCAGATGAAGCCATCGACCTTGCCTTGGGTCTGCTCCCAGATCTCGGGGCCGGTTGTGCGATAGTGACCTTGCTGGTTGGCGACGTTGTCGAACTGGTTGGCCCAAACAGCGCCATTGGGTTCGGTGCGATTCTTCTCTTCCGCAATCCGTCGCGCGACTTTCGGGTAGTGGTTGTCACTCGACGCGGGCGCTGCATCGACTTCAACAAGCTCGGCGCCGAGCGAACGCACCGCATCCTTCTTTTCCTGACTCTGCGTTCGCGGCATGACCACGATCACGCGATAGCCCTTCGCGGCGCCAACCATCGCGAGGCCGATGCCGGTGTTGCCAGCGGTGCCTTCGACGATGATGCCGCCGGGGCGGAGTTGACCTTTGCGCTCGGCGTCCTCGACGATCGCAAGCGCGGCGCGATCTTTGATCGACTGGCCTGGGTTTAAGAACTCTGCCTTGCCGAGGATAGTGCAGCCCGTCTCCTCCGACGCGCGCTTCAGTTTGATCAGCGGTGTGTTGCCGACGGCGTCGAGGACAGAGTTGTAGATCACGAAACGCCCAGCTTCTTCTGCAGATCGGTGGAGGAGGTTGTGTAGAGGAACACCAAGCGCTCGCCCGGCCGCGCGATCTTGAACGCGGCCTGCGCCATGAGCGCACCTTCGTGAAAGCCGGAGAGAATGAGCTTCAACTTGCCAGGATAGGTGTTGATGTCACCGATGGCGAAGATGCCTGGCTCGCTGGTTTGGAATTTCTCGGTGTCGACTGGGATGAGGTTTTCATTGAGGTTCAAACCAAAATCCGCGATCGGGCCAAGTTTCATGGTGAGGCCGTAGAAAGCCAGCAACTCATTGCAAGCGATGTCGTATGCGCCCTTTTCTTTCGTGTGGCAGTTGATCGCGGTGATCTGACCATCGGCGCCAGTGACGCCTTTCAGATCGGAAATCTCAAGGCGCACTTTGCCCTCGGCAACAAGCTTGCGCATCTGCGCGACCGAGTGCGGCGCGGCGCGGAAATCGTCGCGGCGATGAATGAGCGTCGTGCTCTTTGCGATCGGCTGAAGATACAGCGTCCAATCCAACGCACTATCGCCACCACCGGCAATTACGATGTCGCGACCGCGGAAACGCTCCATCTGGCGTACGGCGTAGTGAACGCTTGTGCCTTCGAACGCGTCGAGGCCATCGATCTTTGGCTTGCGCGGCACGAACGACCCACCGCCTGCGGCGAGCACCAGCACCGATGCCGTGATCGTCGTGCCGAGTTCGGTGCGCAGCTTGAACTTGCCGTCGGGCAAGCGCTCCAGCGACTCCGCCATCTGTTGCAGATGGAATGTCGGCTTGAACGGCGCGATCTGCTGCATGAGCGCGTCGGTGAGACCTTGACCAGTCACTACCGGCAGTCCCGGAATGTCGTAGATAGGCTTTTCAGGATAAAGCTCAGCGCATTGGCCGCCCGGACGATCCAGCACGTCAACGACGTGGCACTTGAGGTCCAGCAGGCCCAATTCGAACACCGCGAACAGGCCGACAGGCCCCGCGCCGACGATAATCACGTCAGTCTCGTACGCTTCGCCTGCCGGTGCGGAGACCGGCTTCTCGGTGGTCATCTGAGTGCTCTCCCGGGCGGGCTTTTGCGGCGGCGACCCCGGCTTGTCCACCGCCGCTGCCGCAATCTAGGCATTCGCAACCGCACATGCAGCGCGGCAAGGCTTCGCGGGTGCGATTTTCCACCATCCCGGCGCCCCGATCCCGCCATGGTCAAGCGCCGCATTCCCGCTATCCTATCGCACATGAAAGCCCTGCTTCGACTCGTCGCCGCGTCTCTGACGCTCCTGTTTACGGCCCCGGCCTTTGCGCAGACGCGCGCTGAATGGGATGGCGTCTCGCGCATCGTCGCCATCGGCGATCTCCACGGCGACTATGACAAGTTCGCCGACATGCTGCGCACCGCTGGCTTGATCGATGCGCACAACAACTGGACGGGCGGCAACACACACCTGGTGCAACTCGGTGACGTGCCGGATCGTGGCGCTCAGACGCGGATGATTCTGGATTTGCTGATGCGTCTTGAACCGCAAGCGCGCCGAGCGGGTGGCTACGTCCATCCTCTCATTGGCAACCACGAAGCCATGAACATGTATGGCGACCTGCGTTACACGATCGCGGGCGAATATGCGGCCTTTGCCACTTCTCGTTCAGCGCGCGCGCGCGATCAGTACTATCGCAATTATGTAAGGTCGGTGCGCGCCAATCCACCAGCAAGCGGCCTGCCCACGTTTGACGCCGCCTACCGCGCTCAGTGGGATTCGGAGCATCCTCTGGGCTGGGTGGAACATCGCGAGGCATGGTCGCCGCGCGGCCACTACGGACGCTGGATCATCCTGCACGACGCCGTCATCCGCATAAACGACAGCCTGTTCATGCACGGCGGGCTTGGCCCGGCCTTCGCCGCAACGCCACGCGTCACGATGGATGACGCCGTGAGAGCGGCGTTACACGGCCGGCCAACAGCCGCCTATGCAGATATTCTGGAAAACCAAGAAGGCCCGCTGTGGTACCGCGGGCTCTCGCAAAACGCCGAGGCAGCCGAGATTGGCAATCTAGAAAACGTGCTGCGGGGCCAGGGCGTGGCGCGAGTCATAGTCGGGCACACCAAGGTGACGGGCACGGTGTTGCCGCGCTTCAATGGCCGAGTCCTGGTGGCGGACATCCTAGTGCCGCGCGGACACTCAGACCCGCACGCGTTCCTCATTATGGAGAACGGCTCGTGGACCACGATCCATCGCGGCCAGCGCGTGCCGGTGAATGCATCGACGCCAGACGCGACCTGCGCCTACCTCCGCCAGATCACAGCACTTGATAATGGCACGGGGCCGGTCGCGGAATTGACCGCTACCCAATGCGCCGCGCCGGCGGCCGCTAATTAGCGCCCCGGCACTCGTCGATAATGTTGCGCTGGAAGCGCTGTGGGTTGTCGAGGATTTCGTAGAAGCTCTCGATATAGCTTCGCGCCGAATTGCGCCGCGCTTCGGAAAGGCGCGTTTCACCATTGATGATCGCGTAGATGCGCTCACGGCGTGAGCGGAAGAGTTCGGCTGCCGCCTGCGTTTGTGCGTTAAAGCGGCAATAGCCGCGATAGACACGCTGGCGAACGTTCTGCGTGGTGAATCCAGCGGGGGGTGTTGCGTAAGGCGCGTTCACGAAGCCCGAATAGTCAAAATCATACGGCACTGGCACGACGTTCTCGCGGCTCGTGGCGGAAGCGGCCAGCAGCTTGCCGTTGTGGCAGCACTCCTCACCGGCGTGCCCCTCTAAGCTATCCCAGTCCAGATTGCCGATCATGAATTGGAAGAGCCCGACGATCGCGGCTTGCTCGGGATCCAATTGGGTTGGCGCCACTTCTCGCGTTTGCACTTCCAGAGGCACGCGGCGATTGCGGCGCGCGAGATCACCCACGTCTTCGATAATGAAGTTGAACTGCGTCTCCTCGCGACGGCGGCTGGCGTTGTCGCGATACGTGACGCGCACCGGGCGAACCCGGAAGCTCAGCGGCGTCAGCTCATTGTAGATTCGGTAGGTTGTGTATTCGAGCACCGTAAGTTGCTCGTAGCTCGCACCGGCACGGCACCGCGTGACCAACTTCAGCCGGTTCTGGCCCTGCATGATCGTGTTTTGGCGTTCGCCACTCAGATTGAGCCGCAACGGCGGAAACTGGCAGATACCAAGAGTGCGGCGCGAAAAGCCGCGCGGTGAGAGCTCCATGTCGAAGCGCGCATTGTCCACGGTCAGCACCGCCGGGACTGGATCTGTGCTGCGCTGTGCGCGGCGCACGAGATCGCCGATCGGCGCCTCGATCACCATTGGAAGTTCGCTGTCTTCGCGGAATAGCCGTGTCTGCGCGGCAGCTGGCGCCGCCACGCACAATGCGGCGAGCCCCATGATCGCCCCAACCCATTTCTTCGCCATCGCCGCCTCCCGCACGCACGTCCCGTGGCCACTTTAAGGAAGATTGGCGCGAGGTGAAGCGACAAGCGCGGTTCGCGACTTTACGGCGCTGGCCGCCGCCCTTTCGCGCTCAGCGGTTGTGCCCGACGCGGCGCCGTGCTTGGTGCGGCAAAACCGGAGGAAGTTCCGATGTCATCTGCCCTGCCCGAGCATGGCTCGCCCTGGAGCGATATCGAACCGCGCATGCGCGACCTCGCCAAGGGCGACGTAAAATGGCGCGACGGGCGCACTGGCATGTACATCTTCAACGCCGGTCCGGACGTCGAACACGTGCAGAAGACTGCCTATGCGATGTTCTCGTCGGAGAACGGGCTTGGACCGGCGGCATTTCCGAGCTTGGCGCAGATGGAGCGCGAAGTTGTCGCTGCGGGATTGGGGTTGCTGAACGCACCGGCGGGCGCCGCTGGTGCAATGACGAGCGGCGGCACGGATTCGATTTTCCTAGCCATCAAGGCGGCGCGCGATCACGCCCGTGCCAAGCGCGGGATGACTGGCGCACTCAACATCGTCGCGCCTGCCTCCGTGCATCCGGCTTTCGACAAAGCCTGCATGGTGATGGATATCGAACTGCGGCGTATTCCGGTGAAGAACTATCTCGCCGATATTTCAGCCATGGAGGCGGCGATAGACGCCGCCACGCTGATGCTAGTGGGCTCGGCGCCGTGCTTTCCGTTTGGTCTGATCGACCCCATCGAAGCGCTCGGAGAGATTGCGAAGCGCAAGGATGTCTGGCTACACGTTGATGCGTGCGTCGGAGGCTACATCGCGCCGTTTGTGCGCATGAACGGGGCCGATCTCTCCGCCTTTGATTTTGCCGTCCCCGCCGTGTCCTCGATGTCAGCGGATTTACATAAGTACGGCTACGCCTCAAAGGGTGCGTCGACCGTGTTCTTCCGCAGTGAGGCGCTGCGCGAGTTCATGACCTTCGACGCTGGCCCCTGGCCCCTTGGACGTATGATCACGCCATCGCTTGCAGGCACGCGCCCCGGTGGCGCGATCGCAGCGGCATGGGCAGTGATGCAACACCTCGGTGTCGATGGCTATCGGACGAAGCAACGTGAGGTCACGCAAGCGCGTGAGAAGATCGAAGCCGGCGTGCGTAAGCTTGGCTTCGACGTACTTGGCGCACCCCAACTCGGTATCGTCGCCTTCAGCCACCCGACAGTCGACGCGTTTCAAATCTACGCGCAGATGCACCATCGCGGCTGGTTCACGGCGGCCTTGGTCGATCCGCGCGCGCTGCATTTGATGCTCTCACCGAAGCACAACGACGTCGCACACGAATATCTGGCTGATCTCGCGGCCTCCCTCGGCGCGGTTTCGGGCGAAGAACTAACTCCAAAGTATGCAGGCTAATCCATGACGCTTGAATTCGACTATTACTTCTCGTTCCGCAGCCCCTATTCATATCTGGCGTCACCGCAGGTCGAAGAGCTGATCGCGCGCTACGATTTGAAGCCGCGCATGCGCATCGTCACACCGATCGCGATCCGCATTCCCGGGTTCTTCAAGAGCGTAAACCCGCTCTGGCCGCCGTATCTGCTGCGCGACACGTTCCGCATCTCCCAGATGCACAACATTCCCTACCGCTGGCCGCGCCCTGATCCGATCATCATGGATATCGCCAGCGGCGAGGTTGCAGCTGAGCAGCCATACATCCATCGCGTCAGCCGCATGGCGGTGGCCGCGACGCACTCAGGGCGCGGGTTCGAGTTTACCCGGCGCGCGGCGCACAAGATTTGGTCAGGCGAAGTCGACGCGTGGCACGAAGGCGATCACCTTGCCAACGCCGCAACCGAGGCCGGGCTCGACGCGGGTGCGCTGGATGCGACCGTGCGCGACCAAAGCGAAACCCTCGCCGCCGAGATTGCACAGAACGAAGCTGATCAACGCAGCGCCGGTCACTGGGGCGTACCGCTCTTCGTGTTCGAGAACGAGCCATTCTTCGGGCAGGACCGCCTCGACCACCTCATTTGGCGGATGAAGCAAGCCGGCCTGAAAGAACGTTAGTCGCAAATCGGCGACGCTTCGTAGCACCTCTCGCAGTTGTGTTTGGCGTCGGGAGCGAGAGCGCGAGTTGATGCGGGCATGACTCGGGACTTGCGAATGTTCGTCAAAGTTATCGCAACGGTATTCGCGGCCGCACTGACGTTCGGCTCCGCGGAGGCGCAAGATACGCCAAGTTTTTCGCGCCCGCTCGAAATCCGCGGTTATGAGCATGACGGCGAAGCCCGCTTCGTTGGCGTCTATCAGCCCTCAACCTATCGACGCGGCCAGCCTGCGCCGCTGATCGTTGCGTTGCACGGGCGCTTTTCCTCACCACAAGCACTGCACGCCATGAGCGGCCTTGCCGCCGTAGCCGAACAACGCGGCGCGATCTTGATTTATCCTGAAGCGCTCAATGGCTTCTGGAACGATGGCGGCCATACCGCGCTCAACCGGCCAGGTGAGCCGGTCGATGACGCTGGCTTCATCGCCGAGGCGATCCAGGCGGCCACCGACGATTTCACAATCGATCGCAACCGCATTTTCGTCGCGGGCTACGACAGCGGCGGCGGCATGGCCTATTCCTTGGCATGCCACTCTCCTACGCCGCTCGCGGGCGTCACCGTCGTCAGCGCGCTGATGTGGGATTACGCACGCGACCAATGCAGCACGGCCACGCCAACGCCGATCTTGATCTTGCACGGCCGGCGCGACGATCAATACGCGCCGATCAATGGCGGCGACGTGAACGGCGTTGACGTGCGTAGGCTTGGTGTGAGCGACACACTGGCCGTGTGGCGGCGCATCAATGGTTGCAGCACGCCGACAGCTTCGGGCCGCGAAGACAGCGTCGTCTACGGATCTTGCGCCTCGGGCGCGCAGGTCGCCTATGTCGGTGTGCCAGGTGGCGGGCACAATTGGTTCCGCGCCAACAGCCGCTATCAAATCAATCGCCAGAACGTGGACGCTACGGCCCTCGCCAATCAGTTCTTCTTCGACCGCAGCGCCTTTGCGCTTCCAAACGCACAGACCAGCGGCCGTTCGCGCTCGTGGATCGTTTACGCGCCATCCACATATGATCCCACACAGCCCACTTCGGTCGTCGTGCTGCTGCACGGACGTCCGGGAAATAGCGGCGGCATGGCCTTGCTCACCGGCATGAACACCGTGGCCGAGAACCACAACTTCATCGTGGTCTATCCAGACGGCATCGATAACGAATGGAACGCTCAGTTCGATGTCTCGGCGCGTGACATTTCACTTGGCGGGCGTCGCTCGACCTTGCCGCAGGACGATGTCGGATTTTTGCAAACGATGATGGATGATCTCGCGGTCGACTTTCACATTGACCGCAGCCGGCTCTATCTCGGTGGTTTCTCAAACGGCGGCTTCATGAGCTACCGTATGGCCTGTTCAGCAAGCCGCACGTTCGCGGCGTTCGCGCCGGTAAGCGGAAATCTCTATCTCGAGCTTTCGCAATTGTGCAGCCGCAGCCCCCCAACCCCGCTCCTCATCATACACGGGACAGCAGACCCCAGCGTGCCGTACGAAGGCGTACAGATTGCGGGCAGCGAAATCGGCGACCCGATCCGAATCTCCTACGGCATTCAAGAAACAGTAGCGGCGTTTGCGCGCCGTAACGGCTGCAGCCTGTCGGGCGAGACCACCACATATGCAGAGCGTGGTGAATCACCTGGCACAAACGTGGTGCGGTTCGTTCCCCGCGATTGCACCTCAGGCGCCGACATCATGCTCTACGTAATCAACGGCGGCGGCCATACATGGCCGGGTCATCCACGCCCGCAGGCTGAGATGGGGGCCGTCAACATGGACATGGATGCCGGTGAAGTGCTTTGGGAGTTCTTCTCCCGTCATACGCTGCAGACGTATCGTCGTCCGCGCGGCTAGTTCTGCGGGGGCGCCGGCGCTGGCGTGTGCGGTGCAGACGCAAATTCGCGCAAGCCGAGCCGCCAGGCTTGCCCCGCGGCCGCCTCTGTGGCCTCCGCCGATGCGATAGGGCCTGACACAATCTGCTGCAGATACCAGCCGTCGATCTCGCCGATTGATAAGCGCAGATAGCGCCGTTCGCCATTGATCGTCGCTTGTAAGCGGTGAATGCGATAGTGCGGCAACCCTTCCGGAGAAGCACGGTCCGCTTCGCTTGGCTGACCTTCCCAAGGCCGCGTGTCCACGCCTTGCGTGAGTTGAGCAACGCCGGTTGAGAAAGCAGAATCAAGCGTTGTTGGCTGGGCGAAACGCACCACCACCCAGCCGGTGACGACCTCACCGCCAGTGCTTGAGCATTGTGCGCCGGCGTTCATCGACGCTGTTGGAAAGACATCGAACTCGAACGCGCCATCCGTGGGCAGGACACACAACATGCCACTCGGGGTATGACGGATCGCAGGATATTCGGCGGTGCTTGCGTTCACGAAATCCGGCGTGCCGCGTTGTTGCAACATCGCGTCCGCCATTTGGCGATGCGTGTCGATATCACTCCGCGCACACCCACTCACAGCGAGCGCCAAAGCGCATAGAAGCAGTCTCATCCCACCCTCGTTCGCGGGCATGCTGGCGGCATTCGCGCCCGCCTTGTCAATCCAACTCACTTCGCAGAGCGCGAAGAACTTCGCGCAATGCGCGAGCCCCACGTTGCCTTTGCCCCTGAGGATGCGGAGAGGACCAATCGCCACAAGCGTGGTCCACGCTTCGCAACGCTCAGCTAGAGAAATCCCGTGAACTCAAAGCGCGGCGCATGCTCTGCTTAATGCGCTGCTACGTGGGGAGTTTTCAAATGAATCGGTGGGCGAGCAAATTCGCCCTGTTGGTTGCGGTCTCGTTTTTGGCATTGGCCGGAACGGCGCAGGCGGAGGTCCGCCTAAGCTTCACAACTGGGGTTGATTATTCAAGCGGCGAGTACGGCAGCGAGGAGACCACCGAGGTCATCTCCGTGCCGTTCGGCGTCCGCCTCTCAGTGGACGATTGGACGTTCCGCGCATCGAGTTCATATCTCGATGTCACCGGCCCTGCCGACATTAGTGAAGACGGTGAAACAGGCGAAGGTTCCGGCGTCGTCGTTCGCGAAGGATCGGAACGCGGCATCGGCGATACGAATATCTCAGTTGAAAAGGCCTTCCGCCGTATCGGCGGATCGGATGCTTACGTTGAAGTGTCGGCGCGCGCGCGTCTGCCCAGCGGCGATGAAACGCGCGGCCTGGGTGTTGGCACTGTCGACTACGCAGTGGTGTCGGAAGTCGGCTTCTCCGGCGATAATGGCGGTGCTTACGTCTCGGCGGGCTATCGCTTTCTCGGCCAGCGCGACGACGGTCCGCAGCGCGAAGATGGCATGCAAGCGGGCGTCGGCTTTTGGCTTCCAGCCGGCAATCGCACTCGTGTGGGGGCTTTCGGCAATTGGCGCGAGGCCGCTACCGTTTCCGTATCCTGAACGGCAGTGTCTTTGCGCTCGAACGGGTCGTCGGCCTTGGCGCGCAAGCGGCGGATATTGACGTCGATCACGTTGCTGTCGCCGTCGAACGTCATTTCCCACACGGACTCGGCAATATAGGTGCGCGTGAGGATTTCGCCCTGGTGAAGCAGCAGCAACTCAAGCAGCTGCAATTCCTTCGGGGTGAGATCGAGCTTGCGGCCGTCGCGCTCGGCAAAGCCGCGCTTGGCGTCCACAACGATATCTTCGAACTGCAGCGCTTGCGCCGAAGCACCGGAGCGGCGCCGCAGCACGGCGCGAATGCGCGCAGTTAATTCTCCGAATGCAAACGGCTTGACCAGGTAATCGTCAGCGCCATGAGAAAGTCCGCGAATGCGGTGCGAGACAGAGTCGAGCGCCGTTAACATCAATACCGGCGTATCGCAGGCGCGCGCCCGCATCTCTTCGACCACGCCCCACCCATCAAGCGTGGGCAGCATCACGTCGAGCACCATGAGCCCGTATTGGCCGGTTAGCGCCGCCTGGAGCCCGTGCTCGCCATCGTGGCAAACGTCGACGACGAAGCCTTCTTCGCCCAGGCCCTTTTTCAGGAACCGGGCGGCTTTTGGATCATCCTCGACAACAAGCAGCTTCATCGGCCGCGCCGCGCCCCCGCTACCACCATTAATATGTGTGGGGGCCAACCCTGCCGCGGCGACAGCGCTTTCACCCGCCGGACGTGTGAAAGTTCCTATTCGCGCAGGGAGTTAGGTGGCGGAGACGATGGGATTTGAACCCATGATACCCGGTTAAGGTATGCTCCCTTAGCAAAATACCGGAGTTCCTTTGTTTTCAAGGGCTCCATTGTAAGCCGTCCCGATTAGGGACAGCGGAAATGCAAGGTTTTCCGGTTGAGGCTGTAAGCCGCGAAGCAACGCAAAGCGACCCCCAACCGCTAACATTCAAAGCCAGCGACGCTCGTTAGCGTACTGTTGTAGTCGTAAAGCTCGCATGTGCTGCCAGCAGACAACTCGCCCCGCGCGCGAACCTCTTGTTTGAGTGCGGTCAGAAAATCTTCTTGTGTTGGATTGTCCGTTGAACGCCCGATGAGCATTCGTATTCGATGGGCCTCGCCGCGAGCCGTCAATGCATCCGGTCGCTCGCCAAGGCTCAAGATGTAGAGCTGACCGGCAACCCCCTGACGCCTCAAAGCATCAGCCAAATGCAGGCCGCGTTGGAGCGATAGCGTGCGATTAAGCTCGGTTGGCCCAGACGGTGTGGCATCTCCAATCACAACCACAAAGTCAGAGCTACTAGGCGTGAAGCAACCGGCGATGTTGCCGGAAATTTCATCGGCACTCCCCTGCGCCCAACGCACGACGCAAATGGCGTTAACCACTTCAAATCTGATGTGTGATGCTGGAACTTCGGGGCCACCAGCCTCACCCGAGTCAACCTGACGATTTCCGAAGAACGCATGAAATACGTCCACGGCCCGTGGCACAATCACGAAGGCACACAACACCGCAAGCGCCGCCGCGAGAAACAGCCGCCAATGACGCGAGAGCAACGCGCTGACGACTGCCAAAACGACCGCTACGGCGGCCCAAGCGGCCGAGGTAGCAAAGACGAGCACTGCTGAGATCAGCACTGTTGCGAAAGCTAGAAATGAAATGACCGCCGCTGCGACGCCCAGCAACACGTGCCAGCCTATGGCGACAGTCGATCCAGCGGCGGCGGCGGCTTTCCGCAATGCGACCAACGCGCGCTCTATGTTTAACGCAAGGAATGCAACCGCGAGCGCGCATGCGCTGAGCCACACGAGCAATTCAACCGCTTTGGTTGGCGGCAGAGGAAACTCGGGGGAAGCCCGAACCCACGGCAACACCAGCGTCCAGCTTAAGAAGAAGAGAACCGTCGCGACTTGTGAATTTGCGAATGGCAACCGGAAAAGCTGGGCAGCGCTGAGTCCGACCCCAAGCGACAAAATGAACAAAACTGACTCGATAGCACCGTAGTACGCATCGCCGATGGGGCCGAACGCCCCCAACAACGACCCGAGCAGTGAAAGATTTTGCGCCTTCGGTGGCGCATCAACAGAAATGCAAAACGCCAAAAGGCTCACGCCGAGCGGCGCGTAAGTGGCAAAAGACAACGCTAACGCGTCGTTCTTTGCATCAGGCTGCCGATGGCTAACGTATCGTTCTAGTGCCCAGAACACTGAGGCGGCGGTCGAAATTGCCAGCCACCCAAGTGCATGTCCGTACGAAATAGACCGCGCGCCGAGGAAACCGACGCCGACTATGGCGACAAGAACCAGAGCGCTGAACGCCAAGTTGCCGGACCTGACCAACAGGTTCAGCTCACTCGCTCGGGCACTCCCTTGGGCAGGTCCGGACACCACGTTGAAATAAGGACTTCCGGGCGGTGCTGTAAGCCGGGGAGTGCCCAAAACGATATTGTAAGCCGTTTTGTAAGCCGCCCCACAATCAGAGTGATTTTTTGGGGCCTCAAAATCCCAAAAAAACCCTTGAAAATGCTGGCGGAGACGATGGGATTTGAACCCATGATACCCGGTTAAGGTATGCTCCCTTAGCAAGGGAGTGCCTTCAGCCACTCGGCCACGTCTCCGGTGAGGCACCGCTTAACGGGACCCTCCGCGCCCCGCAAGGCGCCTTCGGACGCTCCGCACATCCTTAACTGGCGCCGCCTTTGCGCGAACGCTTGGGACAAAACTAGTCTCAAGGGCGAATTTACTATGTCTCAGGCCGCACTGCAGCTCGTCGGCGCCGATTTGGGCCAGACGGACGCGGAAGTCCTCGCCTTTGCGGCTCAAGCTGAGCCGCCAGTTTCGGCCCATGCTGAGGCCGCGCGCCTCGCCGAGCTGGCTGCCGCCTTCGCCCTCTTCGGTTTGCCGATCGATCAGCCGGGCGACACCGATTTCCCGATCGCCACCGCCGACCTGGCCTATCGCGCCTACGAAATCTCACCGGACGCTCCCGCCAACGATTGGGCCGCGCCGAGACCGGCGGCTGCCCGCCGCGGTCTTCACGTCGACCCGACACTCCCGGTTAAGATTCTGCAGGCGACCGACTGGCTTATCGTCGCCGCTGCCGCGCAGTTCGCGGCGCTTTGGGGCACAGGCGCCGGCCTGCTGGACCTTTCGATCGGCCATGCCGCCGCGTTCATTATGTCCGCAGGCGCGCTGAAGGTCGGCCTCTGGCTTACGGACTTCTATCGCTTCTCACCGGCTCGCATCCGTCCCGAGCGTGGCATGGGGGGCTTGGCGCTCGGCGCCATCGTCGGCGTTCTCATCTCCAACGCCTTCGCGCCGGACGCACGCGGCGCTGCCGCCTTGGCCGCGACATTGCCGTTCGCTGCGATGCTGCTGGCCGGCATCCATGCCGCGCTCGCGCTGTGGATCTCCGCCGCGCACCGCGCCGGCGCCTTCGCTGAGAACATCGTGCTCATCGGCGCAACGGACGCCGCACAACGCCTCGCTGCCCGCGCTGCGAAATCCGGTGAAGCCCGCATCGTCGCTGTTGTTGACGATCGCCTGACCCGCTCACCCTCACAAGTTGGCGACGCGCCGGTGATTGGCGGCGTCGACGCGCTGCTGGCCTGGGAAGGCCTGCCGAATGTCGACCGCATCGTCATCACAGTGACGCAGAAGGCCGAGACCCGCGTGCGCTCGATGATCGAACGCCTGCGTGTCACGCCGAACCGCATCGATCTGCTGCTGGACTTCGAAACCCAAGCTGTGCGCGGCGGCCGCCGCGTCGAACGCTTTGGCGGCGCGGCTGTCGCCTGCGTCTCGGGTCGTCCGCACAATCACCGCCGCGCCTTCGTGAAGCGCGCCGAAGACATCGTCATCGGCGCGCTGCTGACCATGATCTTCGCGCTGCCGATGCTGGTCATCGCCGCGCTGGTGAAACTCGATACCCCCGGCCCGGCGCTCTATCGCCAACGCCGCCACGGCTTCAACAACCGCGTGTTCACGGTGCTGAAATTCCGCACCATGCGCCACGATCCTGGCGCCCCGCTTGCCCAAGCGCGCGAGAACGACGCGCGCATAACTGCAGTCGGCGCTTTCCTCCGCCGCACCAGCCTCGATGAGCTGCCGCAACTCCTCAACGTGCTGCGCGGCGACATGAGCCTCGTTGGTCCGCGCCCTCACGCAGTCGGCATGAAGACGTGCGAGCGTGACCTGACCGAGATCGTGGCCGAGTACGCGCACCGCCATCGCGTGAAACCGGGCATCACCGGCTGGGCGCAAGTCAACGGCTCGCGCGGTCCTGTCACCTCGACCGCTTCGGTCCGCCGCCGCGTGCGCTTCGATCTTGAGTACGTCGCGCGTTCGTCGCTGTGGCTCGACCTTGAAGTGCTGATCCGCACCGTTCCCTTGATCTTCGGGGACAAGGGCGCCCGGTGAGCACAGCGCGCATCCTTTCGCTCGCGCCATTGCAGATCGCCCAAGCCCTGATCGGGTTTGGTGCGATCGCCGCATTCACGCGCCTGATGAGCCCAGAAGATTTCGGCCGCTATGCGCTGGCGCTGTCGATTTCAATGGCCGCGCACACGCTGGCTTTCACTTGGGCGGAGTCCGCCGCGTTCCGATTTTTTGCTGCTGCTCGCGCCGAAAAGCGCTTGGCTGATCACTTCGCCACGTTGTTGGTGCTAGCGTTGACGCTTGGCGCTGCCGTGATCGGCATTACTGCTGGCGCGCTCGCATTCGCCGGCCTGCGCGATGATATCGCTGCACTCTCAGCGTTTGCTGCCGGCGCCGCCGTATTGCGCTTCGTCACCCGTCTCGGCCGTGAAAGCGATCGCGCGGCGCTGGCGTTCGGCCGCTACGCGGTGTTGGAAACGGTTTACATCGTCGCGGGTTTCGCCGTCGGCGTCGCATTGCTCGTGATGTTCGACTTCGGCCCGGCTGCGCCGTTCGCTGGATTGTTGGCCGCCGGTGCGCTGGTCGCCGTCGTCGACCTGCCGCGCCTCATGAGCAACGCGCGCGGCGGCCAAACGTCCTTGGTTCGCTCTATCTCCTATGCCAGCTATGGCGCGCCGTTGGCGCTCGCGCTCGCGGTCGACCTCGGCGTGCAAGCGATCGCGCGCTTGGTGCTTGCGGGCGAAGCGGGCACCGCGCCGCTTGGCGCGTACGCCGCCGCCTTCGGCTTGGCGCGCGCGCTCGACATCGTGTTCATGGGCGTAAGCGCCGCGTTCGCGCCGCTCGTCTTCGCTGCCTACGAGGAAAAGGGCATCGGCGCCGCACGCGATGCGGCACGCGGCGGTTTCGTTCTGCTCGCGGCCATCACAGTTCCGGCCAGCATCGGCCTTGCGCTGCTCGCCCAACCCGTCGCGACGCTGATGGTCGGCGAAGCGTTGCGTGCGGAAACGGCGGCAGCTCTGCCGTGGCTCGCGCTTGCCGGCCTGATGTCCGGCTTTGGTCTCTATTATTGGTCTGAGGCTTTCCAACTCAGACGCCGCACCGGTCAGCGCGCGCTGATCATGCTCGTCCCCGGCGCCGTGCAACTTGGCCTGACAGCTTGGCTTTCCGCCACACACGGCGCGGTCGGCGCTGCCATCGGCGCAGCTGCCGGCGCCAGCATCGGCGCGATTGTGTTGGCCGTCGCGGGACAGCGGCTGCTGCCCTTGCCGTTCCCGATCGGCCAACTCGCCCGCATCTGCGCCGCCGCTTCGCTCATGGCCGCGATCGTCATCGCGTTTCCGGGCGCCCACACGACGCTCGGCCTATTCCAAAGCGCCGCCATGGGCGCATCGGTCTACGGCCTCGGCGCCATCGCGCTCAACGTCATGGGCGTACGCGACCTCGCACTCATCGCTTTCCGCGCCGCACAGCGCCGCTTCCAACCAATTTCGAGCGCCATCAATGCCGACTGAACAAACCATCATCGTCCGCGACCGCCCGCGTAAGCCGGTGCTCAGCGTCCTGACTCCGTTCTACCGCTACGATCCGTCAGCGATGCTGAAGCGCTTTGCGCAAGCGCCAGCGGGTGTCGAGTTCGTGCTGCTGGATGACGGCTCCGCGTCCGCCGAACTCGTCGCCAACGTAATCACCGCCGCGAACGCGACGGGCGCTCCAGCGCGCATCATCGTCTGCGAACAAAACCTCGGCCGCTCTAAGGCGCGCAATCGTTTGATCACCGAAGCGCAGGGCGACTACGTCCTCTTCCTCGATGCAGACATGCTGCCCGACACGTCGACTTTCCTTTCGATCTGGCTCGGCATCATCAAGACGCAAGCGCCGCGCGTCGCGTTCGGCGGCCTCTCGCTCGCGCACGCTCAGCGCACGCCTGAGACCGCGCTGCACTTCGCACTCTTCGGCACGTCCGATTGCCAGCCGGCTCACCGCCGCGCCCGCCGCGCCGCGCAAGCGACAGCGTCGTCCAACCTACTGGTCGAACGCGCCTACCTGGTCGAACACCCCTTCGACGATCTCTTTACCGGCTGGGGGTTCGAAGACGTGGACTGGGCGCTCGATGTCGCCCGCAGCGAAGAGATAATGCACGTCGACAACCCGGCGACACACGCCGGTCTGGACGATGTCAGCACGCTGATGCGCAAGTCTGCGGAAGCTGGGCCGAACTTCGGTCGCCTTGCCCGCAAGCATCCGCGGCAAGTGAAGCGCTTCGCCGCCCACCGCATCGCCAGCGCCCTGCGCGTCACGCCGGCCCGCAAGACCCAGCGCCGCATCTACAGCTGGCTGGCGCGCGACCCGCGTGGCCTCGCGCCGATGCGCGTTCGTTGCGCAGCTTTTAAACTTTTGCGCGCTACTCACTACGCGGAGCACCTGGCATGACCACCGCCGCCTACGCGCCCAGCCGCGATCTCGTGAGCAAAGTCCGCCGCCGCCTGACACAGCACTACGCTGCGCGGCCGGCGACACTCTCGTTCGCGCAACCTGTGCTCTCGATCACGTTCGACGATTTTCCCGCCAGCGCCGCCGATGCCGGCGCGCGCGTGCTCGAGCATCACGGTGCGCGCGGCACTTACTACACCGCGTCGGGCATGGCTGGCGTCAAAGGCCCCTGTGGCGTTGGCTACACGGCCGCGGACATCACCCGCCTTGTTCAAACCGGCCACGAGATCGGCTGCCACACGTCGAGCCACGCCGACTGTGCACGCCAAGACATTTTCTCCACGCTGGAAGACCTCGCCCGCAACCGCGACGCGCTGATGGGCATGGGCGCTCCTGCGCCACGCACGCACGCGTTTCCCTACGGCGAAACCTCCGGTGAACTGAAGAACAACCTGCCGCCGCGCTTCATGTCCGCGCGGGGCATTCTTCCGGGCCTCAACATCGGCCGCACTGATCTCACCCAATTGCGTGCTTACCCGCTGTTCGGCTCCGGCGGCATGCAACGCGTCTCTGCGGCGCTGAAGGCTGCGGCCAAGCGCAAGGCATGGGTCATCGCCTTCACGCACGATGTCTCGGACACGCCGTCCGACTGGGGCACGCGCGCCGATGAACTGGATGCGTTGCTGCACGAGGCGCATCAGCTTGGTTTTGTCATTCTGCCGGTGACGGCTGCTCTCGAACGGAGGCTCGCATGACCACAGTCAGCGTTCTTATTCCGACATTCCGCCGCCCGGACTCGTTCGTGCGCGCTGTGCGAAGCGTATTTGCGCAACGCGGTGTCGCGGACTTCGAAGTCGTCGCGATCGACAACTCACCCGAGGGATCGGCGCTCGACACCTTTCGCAAGCTCGAAGCGGAGGCGCCGGTAGCGTTCCGTTGGGCGCATGAGCCAAAGCCCGGCGTCGCTCAGGCGCGCAACGCCGCTGTGAAGCTGGCGCAAGGCGAACTGGTGGCTTGGCTCGATGACGACGAAGAAGCCTCGCCCGATTGGCTCGCCTCGCTCATCACCGTGCGACGCGAGACCGGCGCGCAGAGCGTATTTGGCCCGGTGCGTGCGCGCGCTGATCATGACGTCGACAACGCCGAATTTTATGAGCGCCTCTACACGCGCCAAGGTCCGGCCAACGACAATATGATTTCGCATGCGTACGGCATCGGCAATTCGCTCCAGCCGCGCTCCATGTTCGAAGAGGCAAACCCGTTCGACGCCCGTGCCGATCAGCGCGGCGGAGAAGATGACGCCCTGTTCGCGTCGTGGGCCGAAGCGGGCGCAACGTTCGCGTGGGCGTCGGGTGCAACCGTGGTCGAGCATCTCGGCAGCGAGCGCACGCATTTGGCGCACGGCCTGAAGCGCGCATTCGCGTACGGCCAAGGTCCGTGCGAATTGGCATGGGCCGCACGTGACGTGCCGCAGGTCGCGCGGCACATGTGCGTCGGCGCCGCGCAAGCTGTCGTTTATGGCGCAGCGAGCGTAGTTGTCGTCGCCGGCTCGACACCGCACGCGCTGGCGCTGCTTGATCGCGCCGCGCGTGGCGCAGGCAAAGTATTCTGGTTCTGGGAGCAGCGCTTCTACGGCGAAGCGCTCGTTCGTCAGCCGGCCTGACGCAACAAACGGTCAATGGCCACAACCGGCGCATCTGCGCCAGCATAGACGAGCCCCATCAGGTTCGCGCCAGCTTCAAGCAGAAGCTCTTTAGCTTCCATCGCAGCGGGCGCAGCACCACGCCCTGAGCCGACGACAAGCACTACGCCATCCATATGCGGCGCAACTCTGAGCGCGATAGAGCTGTGTTCAAGCGCCGGCGCATCAACGACGACCGACGCCCCGCCTGCACTCGCGGCCTCCCAGTAATCCGGACGCGCCGAAATGCCGACGCGCGCGCCCTTCGGCAGCAAGCGCATGTCAAACACACCCGCATAGACACGCGAACGCCCGACGCGGTGGTAGAAGAATGCCGGCGGCGGCTCGGGCATGTCCCGCACCGTGTAAAAACTCTGCCCGTTCAGGCCGCCATCGATGCGCGGGCCGAGCGCGCCATCTTCACTGAGCGCCTTTGCGAGAGCGTTGCGGCGCAGATCGAGATCGATCGCATACACCGCGCCTGGCCCCGCGGCATTTGCGACCGCGCGCGCCGCGGTCGTCGTGCCTTCCAGTTTGCGCGCAGCGACGAACATGATCGCACGGCCTGCGCCTTCGCGGCGTCGCGGTTGCACCGCAAGCGCGTCGAGCACGCCTTCGACAGAGAATTGAGGTCCGCTCATGCGCCACCTTCCACGACAGTGAGTTCGGGTTTGCCCTTCTTGACCTTCTCAGGCTTGGGCGCCTTCACTTTCACGGGTTTCGGTTCTTGCTTGCGCGGCATAACCGCCAGAACCGGTGTATCGAGCGCGCGCGCGGCGCTGGACGGCGTCGGGAAGCTGCGGCGCATCAAACCGCGCGACAACCCAGCAGCGAGCGCGACAATGCCAGCAATCAAGAGCGTTACAATCATGATCGGCCAACGTAGGCTCTTGCCCTGCGTCGGAACGGAAGCGCGCTCGACCGGGCTAATATTGTCCGTAGCGCGGCCAAGCATTTGGCTCCGCGTCCGAGCTTCTTCAGCGCGGCTCGCGACATTCTGAGCGTTGGTCTCAACGATCGAACGCTCGCGTTGCAACTGACGGAATGTCGGCTCCAGCGCTTGCATCGCTCTCAATCGCTCCCGCACCTGGGTACGTTGCTGATCCAGCGCGGTCTCGCGGCCGCCTTGCGCCCTCGCTTCCGCTTCCATCGCGTAGAGCTGGCTGGCGACATCCTGCCGAACGGGGTTCGGCCCCCGGCGTGTCACACTTGGCGGGTCACCGCCCGCGAGGAATGCTTGGAGCTGCGCAATGCGGCGATCGACCTCGCGCACGGGCAGCGCATCCGGCTGGTACGCGGACAGCAAGCGCTCGCGCTGCATCTGCGCTTCAACAAGATCGCGGCGCGCGTCGGATTCTTGGTAGAGCTCGATCTGTTCGGGCTCAGCGTTAAACCGCTGACGCAGCGAGGCGCTTCGGGATTCTGCTTCCCGGCGCTTGGTTTGCGCATCTAGCAATTGCGTTTCGATGTCGCCTGCGCGTGCAGCCAAAGCCGCAAGTTCACTATCGAAGTCGCCGATTTGGTGCTCTGTCAAAAACGCTGACAACGCCGCTGAAGCTTGCCCCGCCCGCGTGGTGAGATCGCCGCTCTCTTGCGAAAGCGCTTCGAACTCACCGCCAACGAGCACGTCGCGGCGGTGATGTAGATATTGCTCAACCAGCGCATTCAACGCTTGCGCGGCCACGTCTGGATTGCGGTGCTCGAATGAAAGCCCGATGGCAGGCGTTTGCGGCGCGGTCTCGACCGTCATGTGCTCCACAAAAGCACGCTCAGCGGCGGCAAGTTTGCGCGCATCGGAGGCCGGCGACGCGGCGATATCGGGGTAGAGCTTAGCGAGACCGACGCTTTCGATTGCCCCACGCACCACCGCACCGGAGCCGATCAAGCGCATTTCCGCGTTCACGATGGTCTGCATGTCCGGCGTTGCGCCAGCGCCTGCACCGCCCGTCATCGGCTGATAGACATATTCCTCGCCCATACGAACGATGAGTTCGGAGCGTGCGGTGTACGTACGTGGCGCAGCGAGCGCCGCAATCAGCCCGAGCGCGCAGATCGCGCCACCGACAGCGAGCACAAGCCTGCGCTCGCCCCACAGCATCGCCGCCATATCCGCCAAACTCAGGCGCGGCGCGTCGGCCCAGCCGAACCACGTCCGCGTGGCCTCAGCCTTGCTGCTCGTTTGCATCGCCGCTCCTTATTCGTAGGCGCAACGATATTGCCCGCACTTGGTGAATGATCGTTTACCAAGTGCGGGCAATCTCACGCCGACGCCTCGTTAACCGCGAGCGCGCTAACAAAGGGTTGGAGTCGTCCAATGCGCGTCGCGTTTGCTTGCCTTGCCCTATTATTCACTGCGTCCGGCGCAGTGGCGCAGCAGGTCCCGCCTGCGGCATCCGAGCTGCCGCAACCAGCCATGGTCTATTCCGACCAAACGCCTGTTTATCGGTTCTTTCCTGGCGACGAAGTCGAGATCACCATCTTTTCGGCGCCGGAACTTTCTCGTAGTGCAACGATCGGCCCCGACGGCCGCCTCGCATTGCCGCTTATCGGCGCCGTTCGCGCCGCCGACCTCACCGCAGACGAGTTGCGCGACATCCTCGTCTCAGCCTACTCAGTGCACCTGCGCATGCCTGAACTGACAGTGACGCCGCGCACCTATGCATCACGCCAAGTGTTCGTCGGCGGCGAGGTCGCTCGCCCTGGCATCTATGAAATGCCCGCCAACATCGATGCGTTTCAAGCCGTGGCGCTCGCTGGCGGCTTCCTGCCAAGCGCACATCGCAGCGACGTGCTCATTCTCTCACGCGCCTCCGGCGAGACGACGGTTTCTGAAATTGATCTCTCCATGCGCGCGGTGCGCGGCGGCCTGCCCGGCGCGCACGCACTGCAACGCTACGATGTGGTCTACGTCCCACGCTCACGCATCAGCCAAGTGAATCTGTTCATGCAGCAATACGTCCGCGACGCGCTGCCTGTGCAATTTAGCTTCTACTACGACCTGCGCGGCGGCACGCGAAACAACTAAGCTCTCATTCTTGTGAACGGCCTCGCGCGCGCGTGATTGGCGCTGCGCGCTTACGCATGCGCATCATGATCTCGCCAAGCTTGGGAGGGATTGATGGGCTCATCAGCCGCACGCCGCGTGAACATGCCGCCAACCGCCGAGCCAAACGTTATTCCGTTCATCGACGTTCTGCTCGTGCTGCTGATTATCTTCATGGTCACGGCGCCTAAACCCACAGTCGATCTTCGATTGGATTTGCCGCGCAGCGAGCAAGGCGGCGCCTCGCTCATAGATCCGACGATCGTCGAATTGCGCGCCGTTCCCAATGGCTATCGCCTGTTTGTCAGCGGCGCTGAAACGACGCTCGACCTGCTCGCGAGCCGGACGTTCGAGCACATCTTGACGGCTGACCCAGCGCTAGAGCGCGAAGATATCCTCGCCGAAGGACGGGTGTTCATCCGAGCCGATCTCGACGTCGCCTATCAAAACGTCGTCTCGGTCACGGACACCTTGCAGAATGAGGGGTTCGAGAAGGTCTCGATCGCCGCCCAACGCGCGGACGCGGAATAAACGGAACCCGGTCACGCTCAGGAATCCGGCGCTCCCACCATCGGGCGCCAGATTCTTGGGCGCCGCGGACTGAATTCGCGTCGTTGTGCTCGCCAGCGCCCGCGACCTGATCCAAGCTCGGCGCACAGATGCGCCAGTTCTTCGATGACATGCACGGCACTGACGGCGAGATCCGCGCCGCCTATGCCGATATCGCCACCTGGCTGGCCCAAACGCCACCGGAAGCGCTAGGGGCCAAGCGCGAGGAAGCCGAGCGCCTCTTCCGCCGCATCGGCATCACCTTCGCCGTTTACACCGAAGGCGGCGACACAGAGCGCCTCATTCCGTTCGACATCATCCCCCGCGTTCTCGATGCCGACGAATGGGCGTTCTTGGAACGGGGCCTGAAGCAACGCGTCACCGCGCTCAACCTTTTCCTCGCCGATGTGTACGGCCCGCGTGAGATCGTGCGAGCCGGCAAGCTCACCAATGAGCACATCGACACGCACCCAGCCTATTGCGCACCGATGCAGGGCGTCAGGACTCCGGGCGGCGTCTACACGCACGTAGCCGGCATTGATCTGGTGCGCACAGGCGCAAACGAATTCTACGTTCTTGAGGACAATTGCCGAACGCCTTCAGGCGTTTCCTACATGCTGGAAAACCGCTCCGTCATGATGCGGCTTTTTCCTGAACTTTTTGCGCGCATCGGCGTCGAACCCGTTGCGCGCTACCCGCAAGACTTGCTGCGTACGCTGCGTTCAGTCGCGCCGTCCGGCGACGAAGAGCCCTGCGTCGTCGTCATGACGCCCGGCCAATTCAACAGCGCCTATTACGAGCATTCGTTCTTGGCAGATGAGATGGGCGTCGAACTTGTCGAAGGCATCGACCTCGTCGTGCGCGACAAAAAAGTCTATATGCGCACGACTGGCGGCTTGAAGCGGGTTCACGTCATCTATCGTCGTATCGACGACGACTTCCTCGACCCGATGGTGTTTCGCTCGGACTCCACGCTCGGCGCATTCGGCCTCATGGAAGCCTATCGCGCCGGCAACGTCGCGCTTGCGAACGCGCCCGGCGCAGGGATCGCCGACGATAAAGCCATCTACATGCATGTGCCGGAGATGATCCGCTTCTATCTCGGCGAGGAGCCGCTGCTGAACAACGTGCCCACTTGGGATTGCGCCGATGAAGGCGCGCTCGCCTACGTGCTGGATCACCTTGAAGAGCTTGTCGTCAAAGAAACGCGCGGCTCGGGCGGTTACGGTATGCTTGTGGGCCCGCACTCCACAAAGAAAACACGTGACGCGTTCGCTAAGAAGCTCCGCCAAAGTCCAAGCGCGTACGTGGCCCAACCAACGCTGGCGCTGTCGACCTGCCCGACGTTCGTGGCAGACGGCACCGCGCCCCGCCATGTCGATCTGCGTCCCTTCGTCCTTTCAGGCGCCGACGGCATTCGCATTGTACCGGGCGGGCTCACGCGCGTTGCTCTGAGCGAAGGCTCCCTCGTTGTGAACTCAAGCCAAGGTGGCGGCACTAAGGATACTTGGGTGCTGCACACCCGTCAGAACGGCGGCAAGTGATGCTCGCTCGCGCTGCGGAATCACTCTTCTGGCTCGCGCGCTACATGGAGCGCATGGACAATCTCGCGCGCCTGATCGAGGCGGCGCAATCCATGGCCGGCGTCTTGAGCGAAACCGAAGAGTGGCGCTCTGCGCTCACCGCCGCTGGCGTCGACGAACTCTACGACAAAGTCTACGACGTCGTGACGCCGGATAGCGCGGCGCGCTTCTTGTGCTCAAGCCCGGACAATCCCTCCGCTATCATCAGCTGTTTGGACTTCGCGCGCATCAACGCGCGCGCCATGCGCGGCGCGCTGACACGCGACATGTGGGAAGCGGTGAACCAAGGCTGGCTCGAATCGCGCCAACTCGTCCCCGACGCGTTCTCACCTGCGATGCTGCCCGATACCTTGGATTGGATCCGCACCATCTCAACGCGATTCTCCGGCGCGTACGAAACAACGATGCTGCGCAACGAGAACTATTGGTTCATTCGCCTCGGCACTTTCCTCGAACGCGCCGACAACACTGCGCGCATTCTCGACGTGAAGTATCACCTGCTGCTGCCAGAGGAATCGTCCGGTGTCGGCGGCATGCTGGACTATTATCAATGGACCAGTGTTCTGCGCGCCGTGTCGGCCGTACGCGCGTATCAGTGGGTTTATCGCGAAGAGGTGAAGCCATGGAACGTGGCGGAGCTTTTGCTTCTGCGCCCCGAAATGCCGCGCTCGTTGCGCGCTAGCTATGATGCAATCACCGAGTGCTTGGACCGCATCGCCGCCATGAATGGCGGCCAGCGCGGCGAGTGCCATAGGCTCGCTGGCGCCGTTGCCTCGCAGCTCCGCTACGGGCGGATTGGCGACATTTTCCAGTCCGGACTGCACGAACACCTGACAGAGCAGATTGAACGCGCCGCCGAATTGGGCGATCAGATCGCCTCGCATTACATGCGCTGAGGCGCAGGAGCAGCCGAATGACGTATTGCGTGGGGTTCTGTCTGCAGGACGGCTTAGTGCTGCTGTCCGACACCCGCACCAATGCGGGCCCGGACAACATCGCCAATTTCGGCAAGCTCCACGTCGCAGCGCCCGGCGATCGTGTCATCGCCATGATGACATCGGGCAATTTGGCGGTGACGCAAGCGGTGACGGCGCGCGTGCTTGAAGGCGCGGGAATCGGACCTGGCGAACCCTTCGAAACGCTGATGACTGTGAAGTCGATGTACGAAGCTGCCCAGCTCGTCGGCGACGCGGTGCGCAAGGTCTTTAGCTCAATCGCGCCGGCTCAGAACGCGCAAAACTTCTTCTTCGACGCGCAAGTCATTCTTGCTGGCCAGATAGAAGGCCGCCGGATGCGGATGTTCCATGTCTACTCAGCTGGCAATTTCATCGAAGCGACGCCTGAGACGCCGTTCTTCCAGATCGGCGAAACCAAATACGGCAGGCCGATCCTTGATCGCGTCGCGCGTTACGACACGCCGCTGGACGATGCGGTCAAGCTCGCATTGATCTCCATGGATTCAACGCTGCGTTCCAACTTCTCAGTCGGCTTGCCAGCGGATCTCCTCGTCTATCGCCGCGATACGCAACGCATCGCGGTTCAGGAGCGGATCAACGAGGATAACGAATACTTCCGCGCCATCCGCGAGAACTGGTCGGATGCGCTGCGCAAAGCCTATCGCGAACTGCCAGCGCCGCCCTGGATGAGCTGACGCCTCTCGACCGTTCGCTAATATTCGTTAGTGATGCTTGACCGAAAGCCACTCGCGCGCGCGCTTTTGCGCTTCGGCGACCAAATCTCTCGTCATCATATCGCTGAGTTCGCGACGGCATTCCTTCGCCGCTTCTGAACCGCGCGACGCAGCCAGATTGAACCACATGTGCGCTTGCACCAGGTCGATCTCTTGGCCGGTCGAATAGATCAAGCCCAGCTTGTAAAGATTGTCGCTATCGCCCTGACGGCGCACAGCTTCGTGCGTCTCAGCGATTTCCATATCCGTG
>JAPLOL010000051.1 GCA_026400735.1 Alphaproteobacteria bacterium
GCTGCCGCGCTCGATCATCGAATTCTATTACAAGAAGGATGAGCTCAACGACCCGATGGTCGCCGAAGAGCACATCACCGCGTTCAATTGGGCGAGCACCCAAGAGATCGACGACATCATGGCGCTGACGCTCCGCATCAACGACTACCTGTTCGGTATGTTCGGCGCGGTCGGCATCAAGCTCGTCGACTTCAAACTCGAATTCGGTCGCCTCTACGAAGGCGACATGGTCCGCACCGTCGTTGCTGATGAAATCAGCCCAGACAGCGCGCGTCTGTGGGACGTTCAAACGAACGAGAAGATGGACAAGGACCGCTTCCGCCGCGACCTCGGCAACGTCACTGAGGCGTACGTGGAAGTCGCACGCCGTCTCGGCATCGTGAAGCAAAGCGCTGCCGGTGGCGGCGAGAGTGTCCACTGAGTGAGATAGGCGAACCGTCCTCGCCCGTGTGCTATGCGGGCGAGATCGGCGTGAGGGGGAAATCGATGAAAGCGATCGTCACAGTGGGCTTGAAGCCTGGCGTCCTCGACGTGCAAGGCAAGGCCGTCGCTGGCGCGCTCAAAGATCTCGGCTTCGGCGGCGTCAGCGACGCGCGCGTCGGCAAGCGCATCGAGATCACCCTCGACGGCAACCTCGATCCCGCTACTGCCGAAGCGCAAGTGCGCGAGATGTGCGAAAAGCTCCTCGCCAACACCGTGATCGAAAGCTACCGCGTCGAAATCGGCAGCTAGTGCCACGCCAGTGAACGTCCGGCGTGTCGCCATTGACGTCCTAGTGTTTCCGATCCTCGTAGCCGTGGAGCTTGTTCCGTTTGCTGCTTGGTTGCTGATCACGATTGGAGGCACGGCATTTTTGTGCGTTGCGGCGGTTTCCATAAATGAGCGATGGCTCGTCGCGGGCGTAGTGGTTGGCTTGGTGTGGGCTATTTTTTGGATCGTCTCATTTGATCATTTGGTCAGACCAACGATAGATAGGCTTCAGGACAACCTTGAGAGATTGACGGATCGCCTCAAGCGCTCTGTGTCTTAGGCATGCTGGCGGAGTGACGACGCCATGACCCAATACTGGTTCAAACCCAAACGCTACGGCTTTGGCGCCGCGCCATCGTCCTGGCAAGGCTGGCTCCTCACGCTCGTCTACTGCCTCGCCGTCACCGCGCTCGGCATCTGGTTCGGCAGCGACGCCGCCATCATCAACGAGCGCGTCACGCCCTTCGCCATCATCGTCACGTCTCTCACGATCATCTTCGTCGGCATCGCCTGGCGCACCACCGAAGGCGGCTTCCGCTGGCGCTGGGGCGACGACAAATAGGCGCCGCTTGTTTGCCGCCGGGACATCGGTCTACGCTTCCGCAAAACATAAGAGGAAGCGCCAATGCTCAGCTGGGGCGACGACTACCCCATCCACCAAACGCCCGAGCCCGTGGCGTTCTCCGGCAGCGACCGTAACTTCTACGATCGCTATTTCTTCAACGGCTACAGCGCCGATGGTTCGGTGTTCTTCGCCGTCGCGCTCGGCATCTATCCGCACCTCGACGTCATCGACGCCGCCTTCTGCCTGCTGATCGACGGCAAGCAACACAATGTCCGCGCCTCGCGCCGCCTCAAGGGCGAGCGCATGAATCTTAGCGTCGACCCCATTGAAGTCCGCGTCATCGAACCTCTGCGCAAACTCGGCGTCCGCGTCACCAACAATGACGGCGGCGTCCGCGCCGATCTCATCTTCGACGCGCGACACACACCGATCGAAGAGCCACGCTTCACCCGCCGCATCGGCACGCGCATGTTCATGGACTACACGCGCATGACCCAAAACGGCTCATGGAGCGGCGATCTCAGCCTCAAAGGCGAGAGCATCAACATTGCCGGCGCCTTCGGCACGCGCGATCGCTCATGGGGCATTCGCCCCGTAGGCGCACCGGACTCTCAGCCCGCGCCCACGTCGCCGCAATTCTTCTGGCTCTGGGCGCCGTTCAATTTCGAGAACCACGCGGTCTTCTGCCACACCAACGATGACGATGCCGGCAAAGCCTGGAACCGCCGCGCCGTCATCGATCATCTCGGCCAAGCCCGTACCGAATTCGAAAACCCAGAGTTCGATCTCACCTACATCGCAGGCACGCGCCGTCTGCAAAGCGCGCGCATCGCACTCTCCAGCGACGCCTCACTCAGCATCGAACCGACCGGCTCCAAATTCTACATGAGCGGCCTCGGCTACACGCACCCCACCTGGGGCCACGGCCGCGACCACGGCGACTTCGAAACCGCCTACGACGCAATCGATCTCGCCACCATCGACGACACCGCGCCCGGCCAACTCCACATCCAAGCCCTCGCCCGCGCAACGTTGCGCACCGCGAGCGGCGAGCACCAAGGCCACGGCGTGCTTGAACAATTTCTCATCGGCCCACACGCGCCGAGCAGCTTCAAATCCATGCTCGACGGCGCGTCATGAATATTCCCTCGCACCCAGACCGCTTCACGACCGAATGGCTCGAACGCGTGCTCCACGCGCCTGCCGGTTCGCTCGTCAGCTTCAGCGCAAAGCCAGTCGGCACCGGCCAGATGAGCCTGAGCTTCCGCGTAACGCTCAATTGGAAGAACAACGAAGGCCCCGCATCCTTCATCGCCAAGTGCCCGTCACTCGACGCCGGCACCCGCGCCATCGCCGCAGCGCTTCGCGCGTATGCTCTAGAACTCGGCTGGTACCGCGAACTCGCGCCACAAATCGGCGTCGCCTGCCCGGCCTGCCTCCACCTCGAAAGCAACGACGACGAAACCGATTTCATCCTGCTGCTCCAGGATCTCGCCCCCGCGCAACAAGGCGATCAACTCGCCGGCGCCAGCATCACGCAAATCGAAGCCGCGCTCACGCAAGCCGCCAAACTTCACGCTCCATACTGGGGCGATGCGCGGCTCCACCAAATCGGCTGGCTACAACCTTCGCCCAACACCACCGCGCTGATCCGTCAGATGGCGCCAGCCGTCTACACGCAATTCCGGAGCCGCTACGCCGAACGCTTCGCGCCTGAAGTCCTCGAACTCTGCGACGCCTTCGTCGCGCGCATGGGCGCCTATTTCGATCTGAAGCCCGCAACGCTCACCGTGCAGCACCGCGACTTTCGCATCGACAACATCCTCTTCACGCCTGGCGATAACGGCCAAGCCTACGTCGTCGATTGGCAAACCTTGGGCCCGGGTCCGGGCGCAGCCGACGTCGCCTACCTTATCGGCACCAGCATTGCCGACGCCAACGTGCGCGCACGCGAAGAAGAACGCCTCGTCGCACTCTACGCAAAGACGCTGCGCGACCTCGGCGCCGCAGCCGATACTGAACAGATCTGGCGCGAGTATCGGCTGTACGCTTTCTCAGGCGTGCTGATGGCGATCATCGCTTCGACCAACGTCGAGCGCACCGAGCGCGGCGATGAAATGTTCGCCGTCATGGCCGAGCGCCCAGCTCGCCAAGCATTGCACCTGAATAGCCTGTCGCTGCTTTAGCAGCGGCCGGCCTAGTGCCGCGCGGCATCGCCTGGGTCACGCGGCCCACGCATCGAAACAACGACGATCAGGACTATGAAGAAAACCCCGACCGCTACAGAAAGCAGCTCTATCGGCATCATACGTTACATATGGGAAGCGCCCCGGCTTTACGCCAGGGCGCCCCAACTCTTGCGAGTGTTTCGCGTTTAGTGGCCCGGCGCAGCTTCGCTGGCGAGCGGACGCTGCATCAGTTCCGCGATCGACAGGCCCACCTCGTTGTGGCCGCCGAACGCCGTGCCGGTTTGATTGTTTGCAACCCGCTCGGCGTAGTGCGTGTAAGCCTCAGCCGGCAGCGGCACGTAGCCAACGCGCGGCGCCAGCGTCGCAGCGTTCTCCAGGAAGTAATTCACGAACCGGCGCACTTGCGGGCGGCGCAGCGCATCCGCGTTCACGTAAATGAACATCGGCCGCGACAGCGGATACGCGCCCGAAGCAATCGTTTCCGGCGACGGCGCAACGCCGTTGATCGAGAGCGCCTTCACGCGCTCACGGTTCTGCTCGTAATAGGCATAGCCGAAATAGCCCACCGCACCTGGATTGCTCGCAACGCCTTGAACGATGACGTTGTCATCTTCGCTCGGCGTGTAATCGGTGCGCGAGGCGCCCTTAGTGCCGTTCACCGCTTCAGTGAAGTAGTCGAACGTACCTGACGCCGTGCCCGGGCCGTACAATTGTAGCGCGACAGCAGGACCGCGCGCATTCACTTGACGCCACTGCGTCACCGTCGCTTGCGCCGCCGGCTCCCACGCATGACGCAGCTCGGCCATCGTGATGTTCGTGAGCGGATTGCTCGGATGAACCACAACGCTGATGCCGTCGAACGCGATCGGAATTTCAACGTACTGAATGTTCGCCGCGCCGCACGCCGCAATCTCTTCGGTCGAGATCGGACGCGACGCGTTCGAGATCTGCGTTTCCCCACGGCAGAACTTGCCGAAGCCGCCGCCGGTGCCGCTTTCGCCAACCGTCACGCGCGCGGCGGCAGTCTGCGAATTGGTGAATTGCTCCGCCGCCGCTTCAGCCAGCGGGAACACAGTCGAAGAGCCATCGATCGCGATTTGCTCTGAAGTCGTTCCACCTGCCGGCGCTTCCGTGCCGCCTTGACCGCACGCCGCTAGCGCGGCGATCGCAATCACGGCAACCGCGCCGCGAAGTTTCGCTGTGTTCAACATCACACCATCCTCTTGCTATTCATTCGTGAGCGCTTCTTTGCAGTGCTCTGTGACAGTCCCGTTGCGTTTCGAAAATTGGAACCGCGGCGCTCAGTCGCCGCCGCCGTCTCCGCCGCCGCCATCGGAACCGCTATCATATGAATCCGACGTATCGTGACGATCGTGGCTCGGCGCATAACCGCCGCCGTCAGCTCCGCCATCGCCATTCTTGTGGCGATCGAGCATCGGCTTATTCAGACGCCACAGCACGAATGTCAGCAGCGCTGTAACAACGATGCTCCCGATCGCGGCGGCAATGATCCATCCCGGCATGGCGCTCCTTACCACCGAACCCCGCCCGCCACGCAAGGCGCGGCGCTCAGCCGCGCAAACCAGCCCACCAAACCCGTTCCCGGCCTTTAATTCCCCCGCGACGCAGCTTATTGAAAGCCCATGAAATCCGCTGTGATCGTGTTCCCGGGGTCCAATTGCGACCGTGACGCTGCGCGCGCCCTAGAGCGCCTCACCGGCAAGCCTGCCCACATGGTCTGGCACAAGGATACTTCACTCCCCGAAGGCCTCGATCTGGTGGTGCTGCCGGGCGGCTTTTCTTACGGCGACTACCTCCGCTCCGGCGCGATGGCCGCAAAGAGCCCCGTCGTCCGCGAAGTCATTGCACACGCGGAACGCGGCGGCCTCGTCCTCGGCATCTGCAACGGCTTCCAAGTGCTCACCGAAACGCGGCTTCTCCCAGGCGCGCTCGCGCGCAACGCTGGCCTGAAGTTCGCGTGCAAGGAAGTGAAGCTCGCGGTCTCCAATGCGAACACCAGTTTCACCAGCGCCTATCGCGATCAACGCGAAACCGAAATTCCAATCGCGCACGGCGACGGCCGCTTCGTCGCTGACGAAGACACGCTCGCCCGCATCGAAGGCGATGGCCGCGTCGTCTTCCGCTATCTCGACAATCCGAACGGCTCAGCGCGCGACATCGCCGGTCTCATCAACGACCGCGGCAACGTCATGGGCATGATGCCCCACCCAGAGCGCGCATCAGATCCCGTGCTCGGACGCACCGGCGGCACGGCTGTCTTCCAAAGCCTTCTGGAAGCAGCATGAGCACGCCTCCGAAGAAAACCGCCGCGGGCTTCGACGCCGAAGTCGACAGCGCCCGCAAACGTCTCGAAGCCTCGATGGACGAAGAGACAGGCTTTGACGATCTCGCCGCGCTGCAGGCATTGGCGCCGATCCTATCGGAAAAGATTTCCTCGCGCCGCCTGACCTTTACGCTCGGCGACGAAGACGATGAAGAAACGCAAATCATCGTCCTGCACGTCCAAACCGACGAAGAACTCGGCTTCATCTTCGCGGAAGACGGCGAGTACGTCTTCGAGTCCAATCTCGAAGCCTATTTCGATGATTTCGTCGACGACGACCCGGAGCGCTTCGTAGAACGCCTCTACGAAACCCTCCGCGCTGACCTCCCCAAATACGAAGTCGAAAACAAAGGCTGATCCGCCACATCGCAGACAAGCAAAGAGGCCCTCCCGGGACGGTGAGAGGGCCTCTCGTGATTGCGACGGCGCGATTGGGCGGGGGAGTGTGCGCCGCCGCTCTCAGTCCCGCGCCTTAGTCCGGGTTACGGTTGGCGGAGACGCGGCCTGAACCATCGCCGTCGGCGCTGACGCCGTCGGAATTCGCAGACGCTGCACCGCTCGCCGCGCCATCAACCGAAGCGTTCGGCGCCGAGTTGCGGACACGCTCAACAGTGCTGCGCGCAGCGCCGCGAGCGCGGCTCGTCGTGTTGCGTGCGGTTGTCGTTACGCGATCAGCCGTCGGGCCTGGATCGACGCCAACATTGGCCGAACTATCAACTGCGCCATTGCCGCTCGCCGAGAGCGGGCCCGCATCCAGCGCGCCATTCGCAGCGCCCGAACCGGTCACATCAACATTGCGCGCTTGCGTCGCTTGGTCTTCAGCTTCACGCGCCGCGCGGCGGGCTTCACGTGCAGTCTGGCGTGCTTCACGTTCGGCGCGTTGCGTCGCGCGATCCACAACACCCGTGTCGGCGTTCAAGCTGCCTGAGCCCATCGCCGAGCCAGTGATCGAACCCGTCGAATTGCCGATAGCGCCGCCGATATTGCCGCCGAGGCCACCGCCGCCGACGAGTTGCGCGGAGGCAGGCGCAGTCATCAGCATGGCGGCGAGAGCGGTCGAAGCGATCAGGATCTTGGTGTTCATTGCGAAGTCTCCTCAAGGTGCGCCTGGCTCAAATGCCGGCTTCGAGAGGAGAACGAACGGCCTATGCCGTTTCTTCCAAAAAAAGATTCAGGGACCTGAAATCAGCCCGTAACCATAAACATCGTCACGCCCGCGCGCGCCGAGATCACGTGCATCACTGCGCATCGCGTTAATCGCATTCTGCGCCGCGGAAGCTCCTGGTGCCGGTAAACGCGCAGCCAACCGCGCCGCTACAATCGGCGCAGCATAAGACGTTCCACGCGCACGCCCCTGCACACCAACCGCAGCGAAATCCACCTGCGCGCCACGCCCTGCTTCAACCAGCACACGATCACGCGCATCGACGCCCGTCACGCCAACCACGCCATCATACGAAGCCGGAAACAACGGTGCCGCCGCCGGCCCATCATTGCCAACCGCCGCGACAATCACGAACCCCCGCGCCACCAACCGCGCCACAACGGCTTCAACCACACGATTGCGCGGCCCCACCAAGCTCACATTGATCACCGCGACATTCTCAGCCGCCAACCAACCAAGCGCCCGCGCCAACGCCGAAGAGGCGCCACCAGTCGGTGCGCCTCCGTAGATATCCGCCGCGTAGATCCGCGCGCCAGGCGCTGCGCTACTTATCAATCCTGCAATGGTGGACCCGTGCTCACCCGCAACCGGCCGCTCCGTTGCAAATCCTCTCTGCTCCGCAACGCGAACAGACGAATTCACACCGCTATCAACCAATCCAATCCGCGGCCCATTACTCGCGCCACTTTGCGCAAAGCCCACCACGTCGAGCCCAACGCCAGACTCCAAATGCAGGTGATCGAAATCATAAACGCCCTGCGAGTCCGCCTCGCGCAACCGCCGCAACGCCCGTCGCGTCGACATCCCCGCCGGCGCCCGCAATGTCACCATCGATGTCTCAGCATCGATCGCATCACTGCGCACGACATCAAAGCCCTGCGCCCGCGCCGCCGCGATCGCCGCATCGCTCATGCCCAGCGCCAAGATCTGACTGCGCACGATCGGCGCGCCTTGGGGATCGGCTTCCAGTTCGCGCCGGTGTTCACGCAGCAGCTCGCGCACCTGCAAGCGACGCACATCCTGTAACGATCGCTCCACATCGCTCCCGATCTGACCCGCTTGCTGGCCAGCCTGGTTCACCACCTCGCCCACGCCGGGAACTTGCGGCACGGGCAAACCAAGCTGCGCCCGCGCTGCAGGAGCGGCGCTCAGCGCCAAAACCAGGAACAAAAGGGCGAAAACCCGCGTCATGATCCCCTAACGTTTGACCGGCCCATATTCATCCATCCACTATTCGCAGATTCCCGCGGAAGAAACCGCCACCCTCAGCCGTTTGACACAACAGAGATGACGAGCGCCGCCGAGCAAACCCGCTCAGACATCGTCGCGATGCTGCCGCGCCTGCGGCGGTTCGCGCGAGCCCTTACGGGCAGCTTGGCGGATGCTGACGACATCGTACAAATCGCCGTGGAGCGCGCTCTGATGCGTATGGATCAGTATCAACAAGGCACGCGGCTCGATAGCTGGCTGTTCAGCATCACGCGCAACGCCTGGATCGATGAGGCCCGCTCACGCACGCGCCGCGGCAAAGTCTTCGCGCCCGCCGGAGCTGGCGAACAAGTCGGCGGCGAGGCGGACGTCCACGCCAAGCTCGAAGCCGACGACGTTTGGACAGCGATGCGCAAACTGCCGGACGAGCAACGCGAGGCCGTCGCACTCGTCTGCGTCGAGGGCCTTGCGTACCGCGAGGCCGCCGACGCACTCGGCGTACCAATCGGGACACTCACCAGCCGCCTCGCGCGTGGACGCGAAGCGCTACAGATCATGTTGGGAGGCGCAAGATGAGCGTCGACACTGAAAAACTCATCGCGTTCGCCGATGGCGAACTTACCGGCGCCGACCGCGCCGAAGTTGAAGCCGCGCTCGCAGAAGATCCTGTGCTCCGCGAACAACTAGAAGCGCATCGCCAACTCGGAGCGCGTCTCTCTGCGGCCTTCGACGGCGCGCTCAGCGAACCTGTCCCGCAACGCCTCACCGAAGCCGCGCAAACACCGCGCCAAGCGGAAGTAATCGACTTCACCGCGCGCCGTGCCGCCAAATGGTCGTTCCGCGAATACGGCGCCATGGCCGCAAGCATCGCGCTCGGCCTCGCCGTCGGCATCGGCGTGCTGCAACCGCCCGCACCGATGGTCGCCACCGCGTCCAACGGCCTCGAAGCCCAAGGCGCGCTCTCGCAAGCGCTCAACACCCAACTTGCGTCCGATGAATCTGGCGCCGTCCGCATCGGCGTCAGCTTCCGCAATCACGACGGCGATTATTGCCGCACCTTCGATCTCACCGAAGGTGGCGCCTCAGGCGTTGCGTGCCGCGACAACAATCGCTGGAGCATTCCGCTTCTCTCCGGCAGCGCCACTGGCGGCGAAGTACGCACGGCGGGCGCCTCAACCGAAGTGCTCAACGCCGTCGACGCCATGATCGAAGGTGAGCCCCTAGACGCCGCTGCCGAACGCACCGCCCGCGACGCCGACTGGCGCTAACGCCAGGGGCGCGCGGGCCGGCACGCATGCGTCGCCGGAGGCGTCGCGCTCCAGCTTGCGCCAGCGCAAGCGCAGCCGCCGCCGCCGCTCGCGCAAAGAAAAGGCCCTCCGCGTTTCCGCGAAGGGCCAAGGCTATGGAGTCAGTTTGGCTTAGTGGATCGTCATGCGATCCGTTTCAGCCCGAGCGTTCGCATCCTCTTCGCGCATCGCCGCCATTACGCGTTGCATGCGCGGATCGGACAGAGCCGCATTGAGCCGCATCAGGCCTTCAACGCCTTGCGCCGAAGAACCGAACAAGCTGCCGAACGCTTCGAACGGATTTTCAACTGTCGGATAGAAGCGCAGCTGGACGCGGGCGTTTTCATCGATGCCGGCCAGCGCGCGAGCGCGGGCCAGAGCAACCGAGAAGCCGCCAAGATGATCGACCAGCCCACGTTCTTTCGCTTGCTGACCAGTCCACACGCGGCCCTGGGCCACAGCACGCACCTGCTCAGGCGTCATGCCGCGTCCTTCGGCCACCAGGCCAAGGAACTGCGTATACGCCCGATCGATGAAGGCTGCGAACGTCGCCCGCTCAGCTTGGTTGAAACCACGCTGGGTGGTGAACATTTCGACCATCGGCGAGCCAACGCTGATCGTCTAGGTGTTGGTCGA